>NZ_JBIALS010000010.1:0-200698 GCF_042873655.1 Streptomyces sp. NPDC004609
ACGCCCGGTTACATTCCGAACCCGGAAGCTAAGCCTTTCAGCGCCGATGGTACTGCAGGGGGGACCCTGTGGGAGAGTAGGACACCGCCGAACAAATTGTTGAGGGAAGGCCTCGCATCGATGGATGCGGGGCCTTTCCGCATTTCCCGACCATTTTCTTCGGCGCCGGCCGCGCAGGACCCCTGTGCCGGTGGGGACCGCGGCTGACGGTAGGGTCAGGGGGCATCGTCGGCACGTTCCACACAGGAGGCCCCCGGGTGGAGGTCCAGGAGACCCGCGTTCAGACGGACCGGGTACTCACCATCCCCAACATCCTCAGCATGGCGCGTCTCCTCGGCGTGCCGCTGTTCCTGTGGCTGATTCTCCGTCCGGAGTTCGGTGGGCCCAAGAGCGACGGCTGGGCCCTGCTGGTGCTGATGCTCAGCGGTGTCAGCGACTATCTCGACGGAAAGCTCGCCCGGCGATGGAACCAGGTCAGCAGCCTGGGGCGGCTTCTGGACCCCGCTGCCGACCGGCTGTACATCCTGTCCACTCTGGTCGGTCTGACCTGGCGGGACATCCTTCCTCTGTGGCTCACCGTGGCGCTTTTGGCACGCGAGCTGATGCTGTTGGTGATGGTGGGAATCCTCCGCAGGCACGGCTATCCGCCGCCCCAGGTGAACTTCCTGGGCAAGGCCGCCACCTTCAACCTCATGTACGCCTTCCCGTTGCTTCTGCTGAGTGATGGCTCGGGGTGGCTTGCGTCACTTGCTGCTGTTTTCGGATGGGCCTTCGCAGGATGGGGTACAACTCTGTATTGGTGGGCAGGGATCCTCTATGTGGTCCAGGTTCGCCGACTCGTCAAGGCGGATACAGCGGCCGATTGACCTCGTAGATGCGGCGCCCGGCAGTGTGGCCGGCCGCGCCTGACGCCAGAGGGCCTCTTTGGACGAGTGAAGTCGGCTGGTCCGTCGTCTCTCAAGGAGGACGCTTCCGACATGAAGGCCGTCGTGATGGCCGGTGGCGAAGGAACCAGGCTTCGCCCCATGACTTCCAGCATGCCCAAGCCGCTCCTGCCAGTCGCCAATCGGCCGATTATGGAGCATGTGCTGCGGTTGCTCAAGCGGCATGGTCTCAATGAGACCGTCGTGACCGTGCAGTTCCTCGCTTCGCTCGTCAAGAACTACTTCGGTGACGGCGAAGAGCTTGGAATGGAGCTCACCTATGCCAATGAGGAGAAGCCACTCGGCACAGCGGGCAGTGTGAAGAACGCCGAGGAAGCGCTGAAGGACGATGCATTCCTTGTCATCTCAGGTGACGCGCTCACCGATTTCGACCTGACCGATCTGATCTCCTTCCACAAGGAGAAAGGCGCGATGGTCACGGTGTGTCTGACACGGGTGCCCAACCCGCTTGAATTCGGCATCACCATCGTCGACGAAGAGGGAAAGGTCGAGCGCTTCCTGGAGAAACCGACCTGGGGCCAGGTGTTCTCGGACACGGTGAACACCGGGATCTACGTCATGGAGCCGGAGGTCTTCGACTACGTCGAGGCCGATGTCTCCGTGGACTGGTCCGGCGATGTGTTCCCCCAGCTCATGAAGGACGGTAAGCCGATTTACGGTTATATCGCCGAGGGCTACTGGGAGGACGTCGGTACGCACGAGAGCTATGTGAAGGCCCAGGCCGATGTGCTGGAGGGCAAGGTCGATGTCGACCTCGACGGGTTCGAGATCTCGCCCGGTGTATGGGTGGCCGAAGGCGCCGAGGTGCATCCCGACGCCGTGCTGCGCGGGCCGCTGTACATCGGTGACTACGCCAAGGTCGAAGCCGATGTCGAGATCCGCGAACACACGGTCGTGGGGTCCAACGTCGTCGTTAAGAGCGGTGCCTTTCTCCACAAGGCCGTGATCCACGACAACGTGTACATCGGAGAGCACTGCAATCTCCGGGGCTGTGTCATCGGCAAGAACACCGACATCATGCGGTCCGCCCGTATCGAGGACGGCGCGGTGATCGGTGACGAGTGCCTGGTCGGTGAAGAATCGATTGTCCAGGGCAATGTGCGGGTCTACCCGTTCAAGACCATCGAGGCCGGCGCGTTCGTCAACACCTCGGTCATCTGGGAGTCCCGGGGCCAGGCGCATCTGTTCGGCGCCCGGGGAGTCTCCGGGATCCTGAATGTGGAGATCACTCCGGAACTGGCCGTACGGCTGGCCGGCGCGTACGCCACGACGCTCAAGAAGGGGGCCACCGTCACCACCGCGCGTGACCACTCCCGTGGCGCGCGAGCGCTCAAGCGGGCCGTGATCTCCGCGCTCCAGGCCAGCGCCATCGACGTACGGGACCTGGAGAACGTGCCTCTGCCCGTCGCACGGCAGCAGACCGCGCGCGGCAGCGCCGGGGGCATCATGATCCGTACGTCTCCCGGGGTGCCCGACTCCGTCGACATCATGTTCTTCGACGAACGCGGGGCCGACCTCTCGCAGGCCGGACAGCGGAAGCTGGACCGGGTGTACGCGCGGCAGGAGTACCGGCGGGCGTTCCCGGGTGAGATCGGCGACCTGTACTTCCCGGCCAGTGTCTTCGACTCGTACACCGGCTCCCTGCTGCGCAATGTCGACACGACGGGTGTCGCCGAGTCCGGCCTCAAGGTCGTCGTGGACGCATCCAACGGCAGCGCGGGTCTCGTACTGCCGAGTCTGCTGGGACGGCTGGGGGTCGATGCCCTGACCATCAATCCGGGCCTCGACGAGGCCAGGCCGACCGAGTCCGCCGACACCCGGCGGGCCGGGCTGGTGCGGCTCGGTGAGATCGTCGCGTCCGCCCGGGCGGCCTTCGGGGTGCGCTTCGACCCCGTCGGCGAACGCCTCTCCCTCGTGGACGAGCGCGGTCGCATCATCGAGGACGACCGCGCGCTGCTGGTGCTGCTCGACCTGGTGGCGGCCGAGCGGCGCAGCGGGCGAGTGGCCCTGCCGGTCACCACGACCCGTATCGCCGAGCAGGTGGCCGCCTACCACGGCACCCAGGTGGAGTGGACGACCACATCGCCCGACGATCTGACTCGGGTGGGGCGTGAGGACACCACCATCTTCGGCGGCGACGGCCGCGGTGGATTCATCGTCCCGGAGTTCAGCAGTGTCTTCGACGGGACCGCGGCCCTCGTACGGCTGGTGGGGCTGGTGGCCCGTACACAGCTCACCCTGAGCCAGATCGACGCGCGGATTCCCCGGGCCCATGTGCTGCGGAGGGATCTCGCGACGCCCTGGGCGGTCAAGGGGCTCGTCATGCGGCGGGTCGTCGAGGCCGCCGGTGACCGCGATGTGGACACGACCGACGGGGTGCGGGTCGTCGAGGCGGACGGCCGCTGGGTGATGGTGCTGCCCGATCCCGCGGAGGCCGTCACTCATCTGTGGGCGGAAGGGCCCGACGACGCCTCCGCGCAGGCCCTGCTCGACGAGTGGGCCGCGGTGGTCGAGAGCGCAGGTCACTGACGTGTGACCGGTGGGCCGGCGGGTGCTCTGAGGGGCCCGCCGGCCCACCGGTGGGGCCATTCGGCGGTAGCGGCCACGACGTGCGACGATGTGCGGCATGCCGCAGCAGCCCCCCATTCGGAGCACTGGTTCTCCGCCCGCGCGCCCAGACGCGTCCATGTCGCTGCTGACGAATGTGATGGAGCACAGCCTCGACGACGGATACGCGGAGGCGGCGGCGCGCCGCCGGGCGGAGGGGGGCGGACTGCCCCGCACGCTGCGGGCCAGGCTCGGTCTCGCGGCCGGGCTGGTGCTCGCCGCGATGGTCGTCACGGTCGGAGCGGCGGAGGCCCGGATAGCGGCCCCGGTCCTCGCCAAGGAGCGCGAGGAGCTGATCGACCGTATCGAGGCGGAGACAGCGGACGCCGATGCCCTGGAGCACGGTGTCGACCAGCTCCGTGACGAGGTCGGGGAGCGGCAGCGCAAGGCCCTCAGCACGGAAGGCTCCGGGCAGGAGCAACTGGCCTCCCTGCTCGCCGGGGCGACGGAGGTCGACGGCTCGGGGGTGAAGCTCGTCGTCGACGACGCGAAGGACACCGAAGCGGGCGGTGGCGGCCCCCGGGAGAGCAGCGGGTTCAGCGATACGGGCCGGGTCCGGGACCGCGATATGCAGCGGATCGTCAACGGGCTGTGGGAATCGGGCGCCGAGGCCGTCGCCATCAACGGGCAGCGGCTGACCGCCCTGTCCGCGATCCGCGCGGCGGGCGACGCCATAATGGTCGACAACAGGCCGCTGGTTCCGCCGTACACGGTGCTGGCGGTGGGGGACGGGAAGAAGCTGAGCACCGCGTTCCAGGACAGCGCCGACGGACATTATTTGCACGCGCTGCGGGAGAACTTCGGGATCCGTTTCAGCATCTCTTCAGAGGACAAGGTGCGTCTTCCGGCTGCCCCGAGCCTGATCGTACGTACAGCAGTGCCGGAAACCGCCGACGCCGGGAAGGGCAGCGGACAGAGTACGGCCGACACAGGGAAGGGCGCATCGTGATCGCCGTACTGGGCCTCGTCGTGGGAATCGTGGCCGGACTGCTGGTCCGGCCCGAAGTTCCGGCGGTGGTCGAGCCCTATCTGCCGATCGCCGTCGTCGCGGCGCTGGACGCCGTGTTCGGCGGCCTGAGGGCCATGCTGGACGGGATCTTCGTCGACAAGGTATTCGTCGTCTCCTTCCTGTCGAACGTGGTGGTGGCGGCGCTGATCGTGTTCCTCGGCGACAAGCTGGGGGTCGGGGCGCAGCTGTCCACGGGCGTGGTGGTCGTGCTCGGTATCCGCATCTTCTCCAACGCCGCCGCGATCCGCCGGCATGTCTTCCGGGCGTGAGGGCGATGGACAGCGAGATGAACAGCGAGGAGCGTCCGAAGGCCGCGGCGTCACCGCCGGAGGAGCCCAAGGGCCGTGGGCCCGAGGCCGCCGACTGCGGGGCCGGGGCCGAATCCGTCTCGGAGCGATCCGTCCCGGAGCCGCCGGAACGGCAGCCCCCGGTCCCGCGGGCGCCCGCACCTCGGTCCGAGCCCCCCGGCCCCCCGGACGAGCGGCCCGGTGTCCCGCAGCCGCAGTCCGACGCGCCCGAGGCCCCGGACCCGGGCCGGCTTCCCGCGGCCGAGTCCTCCCGTCCGCAGCTCACCGGCCGCCAGCGGCTCAAGGCGGCCCTGTGGCCACCGAGAGTCACCCGTGCTCAACTCATCGTCGCCGTGCTGCTGTTCGTCCTCGGTCTGGGGCTCGCCATCCAGGTCCGCTCCACCAGTGACAACAGCGCGCTGCGCGGGGCACGCCAGGAGGACCTCGTACGCATCCTCGACGAGCTGGACAACCGCTCGGAGCGGCTCCAGGACGAGAAGCAGCGCCTGGAGGAGCAGCGGACCGAGCTGGAGAACAGCTCGGACCAGGCCGAGGAGGCGCGCAGGCAGACTCGGCAGAAGGAACAGCAGCTCGGCATCCTCGCGGGTACCGTGGCGGCCCAGGGCCCGGGCATTACGCTCACGGTCGGGGACCGCTCCGGCACGGTGGAGCCCGACATGCTGCTCGACGCGATTCAGGAGCTGCGTGCGGCGGGCGCGGAGGCGATCCAGGTCAACGGCATCCGGGTCGTGGCCGATTCGCATTTCACGGGCACGGGCGGTGACATCAAGGTGGACGGAAAGAAGATCTCCGCGCCGTACCGTTTCCAGGTGATCGGCAAGCCGCAGGATCTGGAACCCGCGCTGAACATTCCCGGCGGTGTGGTCCAGACATTGGAGAAGGAGCAGGCCACGGCCACGGTGGAGCGCGCGGAGAAGATCGTCGTGGATGCCTTGCGACCCGCAAAGCGGCCTGACTACGCTCGGTCGTCAGCGCAGTGAGGCGGGGGAGCAGGGGATCCCGGGTGCCGGAGCGAGTGGTTGCGGGGGGTCGGCACACAGACGTCGCGCCGCGTGGTGGAAACTGTCTGACGGGTACGGACGTTGTGAGGATGTCCGGGTCGGCAGGTGTGGTCATTGAGGGTTCGTCCTGCCCCACGGGCGGGTCTATTTCGGTCAAGGGGAATCGCCCGTGAAGTTGTTTGCGAAGTTGTTCGGCAGGGGCTCGCGCGAGGACGGCGGCAACGCCAGGCATCGCGCGCGCCGTCATGGCCAGGATGAGGAGCAGGGCGCCGAGCGACCGCTGTTCCGGGACGAGGTCGCTGGTCCGGGCGGTGGCTTTCCCGGTGGTCCGGGCGCGTCGTCTGTTGACCCTGCCGGTCCCGGCCGCATAGGTTTCGGGGAACCATCAACCTCAGGTACGGGTGGAGGGTTTACCCCCGACCCGTATGCGACCAATCCCCACGGGGGACAGCCGCGGCAGGAGGATCCGTCCATGGCGGGCGTGACGGTTTGTACGAGGTGTGGGCACCGCAATGCCGAGTCCAGCCGGTTCTGCTCCAACTGCGGCGCGCCGCTGCGGGGCGGTGCCCCGGCCGAGCGTCCCTCGGAGACGACCTCGACGATCTCCATCTCCGGGCTGGAGGCGTACGACTCGGAGGTGACGGGGCAGACCCAGCTGCCCTCGCTGTCCCCGGAGGCCCAGGCCGCCGTCGACGCCCTGCCGCTCGGCTCGGCGCTGCTGGTCGTCCGCCGGGGTCCGAACTCCGGCAGCCGCTTCCTGCTCGACGGTGAGCTGACCACGGCCGGCCGTCACCCGCAGAGCGACATCTTCCTCGACGACGTGACCGTGTCCCGGCGCCACGTCGAGTTCCGCAGGGGGCCGGACGGCAGCTTCAGCGTCGCCGACGTCGGCAGTCTGAACGGCACGTATGTCAACCGCGAGCGCATCGACGCGGTCTATCTGGCGAACGGCGACGAGGTCCAGATCGGCAAGTACCGACTGGTCTTCTACGCGAGCCACGCGAGCCAGCGGGGCATCTAGCCGGGCACGCTCCGGACAGGGGCCCGTCAGGGAAGGTACATGCTGCGAACACCGACGTCGGGCGGTGCCGGTCACGGCACCGCCGCCGCGGGCGAGAGGCTGATGAGCATCGGGACGGTGCTCAACCAGCTGCGTGACGAGTTTCCCGAGGTCACGATCTCCAAGATCCGTTTCCTGGAGGCCGAAGGGCTGGTCGAGCCGAGGCGCACTCCGTCCGGGTACCGCAAGTTCGGACCGCAGGACGTGGAGCGGCTGGCCCAGATTCTGCGGATGCAGCGGGACCACTATCTGCCGCTGAAGGTCATCCGTGAGCACCTCGACGCCGTCGCCCGCGGCGAGCAGCCGCAGCTGCCCGCCCAGGGGCCGCAGCGCGAGCTGTCCGACGGCTCCTGGGAGGCCGACGCCGAGCGCCGGACCGCCGCCAGGGTAGGGCGCTCCGAGCTGCTGGCCGCCGCCGAGGTCAGCGAGGAGGACCTGGTCGAGTGGGAGTCGTACGGCCTGCTGGTGCCCGACGCCGGCGGCGGCTACGACGCCGAGTCCGTGACCGTGGCCCGTCTGGTGGCCGATCTGGGCAGATTCGGTCTCGAACCACGGCATCTGCGGTCCATGAAGGCGGCCGTGGACCGGGAGGCCGGGCTCGTCGAGCAGGTGGTGGCACCCCTGCGGCGGCACCGTAATCCGCAGACCAGGGCCCATGCGGAGGCCACCGCGAAAGAGCTCGCGGCCCTGTCCGTACGGCTGCACGCGGCCCTGATGCAGACCGCTCTCGGGGTCCGTCTCCACTGATCATGAACGTGCCCGACTACCCAAAGGGGCCGGGCACGTCCTAGGGTTGCTGTGTGAACGAGCTCGACGTTGTGGGTGTCCGGGTGGAAATGCCCTCCAACCAACCGATCGTGCTCCTGCGTGAAGTGGGAGGCGACCGGTACCTCCCCATCTGGATCGGTCCCGGGGAGGCGACCGCCATTGCCTTCGCCCAGCAGGGCATGGCACCGGCCAGACCGCTGACCCATGATCTTTTCAAGGATGTGCTGGAGGCGGTGGGGCAGGAACTCACCGAGGTCCGCATCACCGATCTGCGCGAAGGGGTCTTCTACGCGGAGCTGGTCTTCGCCAGCGGAGTCGAGGTGAGCGCCCGCCCGTCCGACGCCATAGCGCTCGCCCTGCGCACCGGTACGCCGATCTACGGCAGTGACGGGGTGCTCGACGACGCGGGGATCGCCATCCCGGACGAGCAGGAGGACGAGGTGGAGAAGTTCCGCGAGTTCCTCGACCAGATTTCTCCGGAGGACTTCGGAACCAACAGTCAGTGACCGCCGACCTGTGACAGCAACGGGTGGCCGCCGGCGGGAGTCCGGTGGTCACCCATTCGGCGGCCTCGGCGCATTCGAGTAGCCTTTCCCCGATACGGGGCTCGGGAAACCACTCTCAGGGTGATTATCACTCGGCGTGCCGAGTGTGGCGATCGTTGACGCACCCCTGGTGACTGCCTACCGTCGTGTGGGCAGGTCAAGGACGGAGGTCGGCGTGAGAAGCAGCGGCGACGGTGCGGTTGGGGGTGCCCCCGGACGAAGTCTGGGGGAGAGCGGACCGTATCCGCTTCAGAGGAGCGCGGCCGAACCGTCCACGGAGACGGTCGGCTACCGTGGGCCCACCGCGTGCGCGGCGGCGGGCATCACGTACCGGCAACTCGACTACTGGGCGCGCACCGGACTGGTCGAGCCCAGCGTGCGCCCGGCGTACGGATCCGGCACCCAGCGGCTCTACAGCTTCCGCGATGTGGTCGTCCTCAAGATCGTCAAACGCTTCCTGGACACCGGGGTGGCGCTCCAGAACATCCGGGCCGCCGTCCAGCATCTGCGGGAGCGCGGCTTCGCCGATCTGGAGCGGATGACGCTGATGAGCGACGGGGCCACGGTCTACGAGTGCTCGTCGCCCGACGAGGTCGTCGACCTCCTTCAGGGCGGCCAGGGGATCTTCGGTATCGCCGTCGGCGTCGTCTGGCGGGATGTCGATGCGGCCCTGTCGCAGCTGCACGGCGAGCGGATCGACACCGGTGAGACCCTCATCGGGAACAATCCCGCCGATGAACTGGCCCGGCGCAGGCGCGACCGGGCGGTCTGAGGGGACGCGCCGCAGGTCCGGGGGACGGCGCGTTGTCAGTGGCGTAGGGCAGCATCGGAGATGTGAGATCCGCGCCGACGATTCTGCATCTGGACATGGATGCGTTCTTCGCCGCCGCCGAGCAGGCGGCGAAGCCGAGTCTGCGCGGCAAGCCGGTGGTCGTCGGCGGGCTGGGGCCGCGCGGGGTGGTCGCCACCGCGTCGTACGAGGCGAGACGCTTCGGGGTGCACTCGGCGATGCCCATGGCACAGGCGCGCCGGCTCGCGCCGAACGCGGCGTATCTCGTGCCCCGCTTCTCCCTGTACCGATCGGTCAGCGAGCAGGTCATGGAGCTGCTGGGCAGGCTCTCACCGCTGGTGGAGCCGCTGAGCCTGGACGAGGCGTTCGTGGACCTGGAGGCGGGCGGCTCGGCCCATGACTCGCCGTCGGCGCGGGTGGCCGGGGAGCGTTTGCGCGAGGACATCCGGGCGGTGACCGGACTCACCGGCTCCGTGGGGCTCGCCGGATCGAAGATGCTGGCGAAGATCGCCTCCGAGCAGGCCAAGCCCGACGGCCTGGTCCTCATAGAGCCCGGTACGGAGCGTGAGCTGCTGGGGCCCATGTCCGTCCGGACACTGCCCGGCGTCGGACCGGCCACCGGCGAGCATCTGCGGCGGGCCGGGATCACCGTCTGCGCCGAGCTGGTGGAGGCGGGCGAGGACGAGCTGGTACGTCTGGTGGGCAGGGCCCACGGCGTGTCGCTGTACCGGATGGCCCTGGGGCACGACGACCGGCCCGTCGTCGCCGAGCGGGACGCCAAGTCGGTGTCGGTGGAGGACACCTTCGACGTGGATCTCCACGACCGGGTCAGGATCCGGCTGGAGGTGGAGCGCCTGGCCGACCGCTGTGTGGAGCGGCTGAGGGCGTCGGGGCACTCCGGCCGGACGATCGTGCTGAAGGTGCGGCGGTTCGACTTCTCCACACTGACCCGGTCGGAGACCCTGCGCGGGCCGACCGACGACCCCGCCGTGGTGCGGGAGGCTGCGGCGCGGCTGCTGGAGCCCCTGGACACGACCGGCGGGGTACGGCTGCTGGGCGTGGGGGTCAGCGGGCTCGCGGACTACACCCAGGAGGACCTGTTCGCCCAGGCGGCGGCGGAGGTCCGGGCGGCGGACGAGCGGGGAGCGGCGGACCAGGGGACGGAAGAGGCGGGGCAGGCCACTGGGGAAGCGTCCGCCACCCCTTCGGGAGCGGGGCCCGGGGTGGCGCCGCCGCCGGAACCGGGAGAGCGCACGGGCGCCGTACCGGCCGCCGTCGGTGTTCCGGGGCGGGCCGCCGGAGCGGGAGGAGCCCCCGGTGACGGCGGGGACCCCGGGGCCGGAGGACAGAGGCGGGCGCCGGCGGCGGGCGCCGGGGCCGTGCGGGGAGCGGGGGAGCCGTATCACCCGGCTGGGGGTACCGGTGCCGACGGAGTCGCGGGGAGCGGCGGGCAGGGCCGTCCGGGTGAGGCCGGCACCGGCGTTCCCGGGGAGCGCCGGTGGACGGCCGGGCACGACGTACGGCATGCCCGGTACGGGGCGGGCTGGGTGCAGGGCAGTGGGGTCGGACGGGTCACCGTGCGGTTCGAGGAGCCCGGATCGCCGCCGGGGCGCGTGCGCACCTTCCGTGTGGACGACCCGGACCTGGAGCCGTCCGATCCGCTGCCGCTGGTGGCATGGGGGGAGGACCCGGATCAGTCGTCCTCGCCGGCGATCTTCCCGAAGGAGCGGTCGCGGGACGGGGGTGACTCGGGGGCCACGGAGAGTTCGAGCCCGTAGTGGTGGTAGAGCTGGAGCTCCTGCTCGGGGGAGAGGTGGCGGCCGACCCCGAAGTCCGGCGCGTCCTTGATCAGCGCGCGTTCGTAGGGCACCCGCAGGGTGTCGTCGGCGAATGTGCTCGGCTCCAGCGGGACGAACGCGTCACGGCTGAAGAGCCCGGTGCGGACTGCCGCCCATTCGGGTGTCCCCGTGGCGTCGTCCAAGTAGATCTCGTCGATGGTTCCTATCTTGACCCCATTGCGGTCTATCGCCTTGCGGCCGATCAGGCTGCGCGGATCGATATCGGTCTGCACGGTCCCTCCAAAGGTCGCAACTGCTGCCTAAATCATACGAAAGGGCACATCGTGGGCGTCGGCCACTTGAGCGATCGCGGAAAGGGCGCGCTGGTAGGCTGGCAAACGGCTGCTGACCCCGTGCGGGAGAGTCCACCGGCAGGACGACGGTGGCGCCGAAGGAGCAAATCCTCCCCGGAATCTCTCAGGCACCTGTACCGCGCGGACGAGGTCACTCTGGAAAGTAGAGCGGGCGTCGGACGGCATCCGCTCTCACCGACGGTGAAAGCCGGAGCGCCCCGGTTCGGGCGGTCCGGTGAAACTCTCAGGTTGAGATGACAGAGGGGGAGGCCGTCCAGGGCATCCGCCGTGATGCCCCTCGCAGGTCGCGTCAGACCAGGAGGCCTCCTACATGACCGCCAACCGCATTCCGCTCTCGCAGCTGGAGCGAGGCACACCCTTCGAGCAGCGCCACATCGGGCCCGACACCGAGGCCCAGGCCAAGATGCTGGCGCAGGTGGGATACGGCTCGCTGGACGAGCTGACCGCCGCCGCGGTGCCCGACGTCATCAAGAACGCCGGGGCGCTGGGCCTGCCGGACGGACGCTCCGAGGCCGAGGTCCTCGCCGAGCTGCGCAGCCTCGCGGAGCGGAACAGGGTCCTCGCCCCCATGATCGGCCTCGGCTACTACGGCACCTTCACCCCGCCGGTGATCCTGCGCAACGTCATGGAGAACCCCTCCTGGTACACCGCGTACACGCCGTACCAGCCGGAGATCTCCCAGGGCCGTCTGGAGGCCCTGCTGAACTTCCAGACGATGGTGGCCGACCTGACCGGGCTGCCCACCTCCGGCGCGTCCCTCCTCGACGAGGGCACCGCGGCGGCCGAGGCCATGTCCCTGGCCCGCCGGGTCGGCAGGGTCAAGGACGGCGTCTTCCTGGTCGACACCGATGTGCTGCCGCAGACGATCGCGGTGATCCGCACCCGCGCCGAACCGACCGGAGTCGAGGTCGTCACCGCCGATCTGAGCGACGGCATCCCCGCCGACGTCGCCGAGCGCGGTGTGTTCGGTGTGCTGCTGCAGTATCCGGGCGCGTCCGGTGCCGTACGGGACATCAGGCCCGTCGTCGAGCAGGCGCACGGGCTCGGCGCCATCGTCACCGTCGCCGCTGATCTGCTGGCGCTGACCCTGCTCACCTCACCGGGTGAGCTGGGCGCGGACATCGCCGTCGGCACCACCCAGCGCTTCGGTGTCCCCATGGGCTTCGGCGGGCCGCACGCGGGCTATATGGCCGTACGCGAGAAGTTCGCCCGCAGCCTGCCCGGACGGCTCGTCGGGGTCTCCGTGGACGCCGACGGGAACAAGGCGTACCGCCTCGCGCTCCAGACCCGTGAGCAGCACATCCGGCGGGAGAAGGCCACCAGCAACATCTGCACCGCGCAGGTACTGCTGGCCGTGATGGCGGGGATGTACGCCGTCTACCACGGCCCGGACGGACTGCGGACGATCGCCGGGCGCGCCCACCGCTATGCCGCCCTGCTCGCCGAGGGACTGAAGGCCGGCGGTGCGGAGGTCGTGCACGGCTCCTACTTCGACACCCTGACCGTGCGGGTGCCGGCCGCCGCCGAGGTGGTCGCGGCCGCCCGGGAGGGCGGGGTCAACATCCACCTCGTGGACGAGTTCCACGTCTCCATCGCCTGTGACGAGACGACCTCCCGCGCCGACGTCATCGCCGTCTGGGCCGCCTTCGGCATCGACGCCGACATCGAGGCGCTGGACGCGGCCACCGGGGACGTGCTGCCCGAGGCGCTGCTGCGGACCGACGACTACCTCACCCACCCCGTCTTCCACCAGCACCGCTCCGAGACCGCCATGCTGCGCTATCTGCGCCGCTTGGCGGACCGGGACTACGCGCTGGACCGCGGCATGATCCCGCTCGGCTCCTGCACCATGAAGCTGAACGCGACCACCGAGATGGAGCCGGTCACCTGGCCCGAATTCGGGCAGATCCATCCCTTCGCCCCGGTCGAGCAGGCCGCCGGATATCTCACGCTCATCCGTGAGCTGGAGGAGCGGCTCGCCGAGATCACCGGCTACGACAAGGTCTCCATCCAGCCCAACGCCGGATCCCAGGGCGAACTCGCCGGGCTGCTCGCCGTGCGCGCGTACCACCGCGCCAACGGCGACGACCAGCGCACCGTCTGCCTCATCCCGTCCTCGGCGCACGGCACCAACGCCGCCAGTGCCGTGATGGCGGGCATGAAGGTCGTGGTCGTCAGGACCGCCGACGACGGCGAGATCGACATCGACGATCTGCGGGCCAGGATCGAGCAGTACCGGAACGAGCTGTCCGTGCTGATGATCACCTACCCGTCCACCCACGGGGTGTTCGAGGAGCACGTCGCCGACATCTGCGCCCAGGTGCACGACGCGGGCGGCCAGGTGTACGTCGACGGCGCCAATCTCAACGCGCTGGTGGGGCTCGCCAAGCCGGGCAGGTTCGGCGGCGACGTCTCGCATCTGAATCTGCACAAGACGTTCTGCATCCCGCACGGCGGCGGCGGCCCCGGGGTGGGCCCGGTCGGAGTGCGGGCGCATCTCGCTCTGTATCTGCCGAACCACCCGCTCCAGCCGACCGCCGGTCCCGAGACGGGGGTGGGACCGGTCTCGGCCGCTCCCTGGGGTTCGGCGGGCATTCTGCCGATCTCCTGGGCCTATGTACGGCTGATGGGCGGCGAGGGCCTGAAGCGGGCCACCCAGGTCGCGGTGCTCGCCGCCAACTACATCGCCAAGCGCCTGGAGCCGCACTACCCCGTGCTGTACACGGGACCCGCGGGGCTGGTCGCCCATGAGTGCATCGTGGATCTGCGGCCGCTGTCCAAGTCGACCGGGGTCAGTGTCGACGACATCGCCAAGCGGCTGATCGACTACGGCTTCCACGCGCCGACGATGTCGTTCCCGGTGGCCGGGACGCTGATGATCGAGCCCACCGAGAGCGAGGACCTGGCCGAGATCGACCGGTTCTGCGACGCGATGATCGCCATCCGCGCGGAGATCGAGAAGGTCGCGTCCGGGGAGTGGCCGGCCGAGGACAACCCGCTGGGGAACGCGCCGCACACCGCGGCCGCGCTGGGCGGCGCGTGGGAGCACGCCTACCGCCGGGACGAGGCGGTCTTCCCCGCCGGGGTGAGCGCCGCCGACAAGTACTGGCCGCCGGTCCGCCGCATCGACGGCGCCTTCGGCGACCGCAACCTCGTCTGCTCCTGCCCTCCGGTGGACGAGTACGACAACTGACGGACGGCGACCGGCACAAAGCGGGCGCGCGTCGGGGCCGGTACGGAGCAACTCTCCGGCCGGCCCCTCGTCGTGGTCGAAGCCGCTCACCGTACGGACGCGCGCCTGTCGCGCGGAGGTTGCCCTGTCCTGCGAGCGGGTGGTCACACGGTCGTACGGGCGGTCGCCGCCCTGCGGGACGGCTTCCGCGGTGCCTCGGGTGCTACGCGGCCCTCATCGCCCGGAGCGGACGGTGCGGGCCGATGATCTGGCCGTCGGGCAACAGCTCGCCGGTGTCCTCGAAGAGGAGCACGCCATTGCACAGCAGGCTCCAGCCCTGCTCCGGGTGGTGAGCCACAAGGCGAGCCGCATCCCTGTCGGCTGAGTCTGATGTCGGACAAGCAGGCTGATGCTGGCACATGGGCGGGTTCTTTCGCTGTGATGTGGTGAGTGTCCTGCGGCTCGATGAGGTGTTCATGGCCGCCCCCCGTATCTCTCGGTCCGGTCCCAGTGTTGCCGTACGAGCGTCAATCCGCAGGGATTTCGCGACAGCTCGTCTTACTGGAGAGAGACGTATCACCCGCGCGGGCGGTTCAGCTCAACTTCACTGTCCTTTCGGGTGGTTCAGGGGGGCCGGTATGGACTAGTCCATCCGGGCAAGCGGTGCGCCCCGCTGTCGGGCGGTCGCGGGGCGCGACCGGTGCCCTTCCCGTCGGTGGGACGAGAAGGGCGAGGGGGTCAGGCCGGTGAACCGAGGAGCGGGCCGGGGGGAAGCCGCAGGGTCATCACCGGGAGCAGATCGGCCACCCGGTGGGGCCGGTGGGCCGCGATACCGGGCGGCGCCGGCGCGAGCGGCACCAGGACGTCGGTGGGCCTGGGCGCGCCCGCCGAGGCGTCGGCCTCCGTGTCCCCGTGCAGCCAGAGAGTGATCATGTACAGCTCGGGGACGGACAGCAGGCGCGGCTGGAACGGGGTCTTGATGGACTCGGCCTGGAGGAGCGCCTGTTCCGTGGAGCGCAGATAGGGGCCCTCGAAGAAGTGCGAGAACGTCCAGCCGTCGGGCGTGAGCACGGTCTCCGCCGCGGCCAGCGACCGGTCTCCGCCGCGGATCAGGAAGCGCCACCCCGTGAGCCGGGTGGCGGGTGGCCCGCCGTTCGGCACGACCCTGTCCAGCACATGGACCGGGAGCGGGGACTCCGGGCTGACGGGCCCCTGGGCGGACCGGAGCGCGGGGGTGCGGTCCTCGCGGACCGCCGTCGGGGAACTCAGTGCCGCGAGAACGCTGCGGAGGGCAGGCGAAGGGGGCGGGAGGACATGCAGCGGCATGGTGGGTCGCCTCTCACTCGGGAGACACGGTGGAACCAGGGCAGGTGCGGACGGCGCTGTCAGCGTGCGGGGCCAGAGGGGGGCCGGAAGGGCCACCGGGTGCCAACTCTCTGCCTCGTTCGCGGAGTTTATACGACACGCGTTCTCGCGGTGTTTCCGCTAGCGTTCGCGGGCATTAAAAGCAAGGCGGGTTCAGGTCCCGCGCAGCCGGGTGTTCTGCCGGATTTCCGGTGATTCTCACGCGATAACCTGGGAATATGGCTACGCATCGGTAGGCCGAAACCCATCGGCGTTTTTCACCAGGCGATGAGCGGAGGTAGGTGCCCACTGCACCCTGCCGAGGGGCAGTGCCGCCCGATCGCTCCTGCCACAGTACCGGTCGAGCGGACTCCGCGCCGCGTTATGGATCAGTCAGTCTGGGCATTATCGTCCGTGACGCGAGCGACCCATGCTCCGTGGTGCCCACCCGAGGAAGGACACTTCGATGGGGGACAAGGTCGAGACAGGCGGGTTCGCGCTGTCCGATCGTCAGCGGTACCGGCGGAAGCTCCAGCAGTGCCTGGCCGCGCTGGGGCGGCTGCTGGCGGAGAAGCGGTTCGACCGGCCCAGGAATCTCATGGGCCTGGAGATCGAGCTCAATCTCGCGGGCCCTGACGGACTGCCTCGGATGATGAATGCGGAAGTCCTCGAACGTATCGCGAGCCGGGATTTCCAGACCGAACTCGGAATGTTCAATCTGGAAGTAAACATTGTTCCGCACCGCCTCGGCGGCCGGGTTTTCGACCAGTTGGCGGAGGAGTTGCGCACCGGCCTCGGTTATGCCCACCGCAAAGCCCATGAGATCGGCGCCGGGATTGTGATGACCGGGATTCTGCCGACCCTCACCCAGGATGATCTGGTCAGCGCGAATCTCTCCGACGACGAGCGCTACACGATGCTGAACACCCAGATCGTGGCCGCGCGCGGCGAGGAGTTCACCCTGGACATCCACGGCGTGGAGCGGCTGACCTGCACCTCGGCGTCCATAGCCCCGGAGGCGGCCTGCACCTCGGTGCAGCTGCACCTCCAGGTGACGCCGGCCCGGTTCGCCGATGTGTGGAACGCCGCGCAGGCGGTGGCGGCGGTGCAGGTCGCCGTGGGGGCCAACTCGCCGTTCCTGTTCGGCAAGGAGCTGTGGCGGGAGTCCCGGCCGCCGCTGTTCCAGCAGGCCACCGACACCCGGCCGCCGGAGCTCCAGGCCCAGGGGGTACGGCCCCGGACCTGGTTCGGGGAGCGGTGGGTGAATTCCGCGTACGACCTCTTCGAGGAGAACATCCGCTATTTTCCGGCCCTTCTGCCCATCGTCGACGACGAAGAGGATCCGCTGCGGATCGTCGACGAGGGCGGAATTCCCGCACTTTCCGAACTCGTCCTCCACAACGGGACGGTCTACCGCTGGAACCGCCCGGTCTACGGCATCGCCGACGGGGTGCCCCATCTGCGGGTCGAGAACCGGGTGCTGCCCGCGGGCCCCACGGTCACCGATGTCGTCGCCAACGCCGCCTTCTACTACGGGCTGGTCCGCGCGCTCGCCGAGGAGCCGCGGCCGGTGTGGACCCGGCTCCCGTTCGAGGTCGCGGCGGAGAACTTCGGCACCGCGTGCCGTGACGGTATCGAGGCCGAGCTCCGGTGGCCGCGTCCGGGACGGGCGGGCGACATCACGACGGTGCCCGCGGTCGAACTCGTACGGGACGAACTGCTTCCGCTGGCCGCGGCGGGGCTCGACGCGTGGAACGTCGAACCCGCCGACCGCGACCGCTGCCTCGGGGTGATCGAGGAGCGCTGCAAGCGGCGGGTCAACGGCGCCTCCTGGCAGGCGGAGACCTACCACCGGGCACGGGACGCCGGACTCGAACGGGACGCGGCACTCGCGGCGATGACCCGCCGGTACTGCGAGCTGATGCACCAGGGGGATCCCGTGCACACCTGGCCGGCCGGCTTCCCCGGGCGGGAGGCGGCGGCGGGCTGAGCCGCCCGCGCACCGCACAGGGTGCACCGGCCGAGTGGACCTGCCCCCGGTGGCGTGTCCGGGGCCCCGCCGGGGTGAAGATGGGGCGGGCGGGGCTACTCAACGGGAGGCACGTGTGCAGATGGAGGCGGGACGCCTGGCTGATTCTCTTCCCCCGGAGGTCGTGCCACGAAGGATTCTGCGGTCCGAGATACTCCTGGTGCTCGCGCTGTCGCTGGGCGCGAGCGCGGTGTCGTCGCTGATCAGCTTTGTCGGATCGCTGACAAAACCGGCGAGTCTGCGGGAGCAGGCGGCCAATCTGAACGGGTCGTACGCTCCCGGGCGGCCCTGGCTCGATCTCGCCTGGCAGCTCTTCGGCATCGCGACGGCCCTGGTCCCGGTCCTGCTGGTCGCCCATCTGCTGACCAGGGAGGGCGCCGGAGGGCTCCGTTCCATGGGCTTCGACCGGACGAGGCCCTGGCCCGACCTCGGGCGCGGGACGCTCGTCGCGGCGGGGATCGGCAGCGCCGGGCTCGCGTTCTATCTGGTGGCCAGGGCCACGGGGTTCAATCTGACCGTCGTGCCCGAGTCGCTGCCCGAGGTGTGGTGGAAGCTCCCGGTACTGATCCTCTCGGCGATCCAGAACTCCGTGGTGGAGGAAGTGATCGTCGTCGGCTATCTGCTGCGCAGGCTGGGGCAGTTGGGCTGGTCCCCGACGGCGGCGCTGATGACGAGTTCGGTGCTCCGCGGCTCGTACCACCTCTACCAGGGCATCGGCGGCTTCATCGGCAATATGGTCATGGGCGTCGTCTTCGTCCTGCTGTACCGGCGGTGGGGCCGGGTGGGCCCGCTCGTGGTGGCCCACGCGCTGCTCGACATCGTCGCCTTCGTGGGATACGCGCTGCTGGCGGGGAAGGTGAGCTGGCTGCCGACGGTGTGAGCGGTGATGGCAAGGGGCGTACGGGAGGGTCCGTACGCCCCCTTGTCGGGTACGGCGCTCCGGTCTGTGCGGCGCTTGTCCCGTGTACGGCGCTGTGCCCTCCGCGTCACCGGTCTTCCGGACGCTGCGCCTCGCCGTTCCTCCGCGTACGTCCATGTCCCCCGTCGGCCGGTCCGGCCGGGGGCGGCGGGTGTCAGGGAGCGGTCAGCAGCTCGCCGTCGACGACGGTGACGGCCTGGCCCGTCAGCAGGGTGCGGTCACCGCGGAGGGAAGTGCGGACCAGGCCGGTGCGGGCGGACGCCTGGAGTCCGGTCAGTTCCCCGCGGCCGAGGCGCGCCGACCAGAACGGCGCGAGCGCGGTGTGGGCACTGCCCGTCACCGGGTCCTCGTCGATGCCGACTCCCGGGAAGAAGCAGCGGGACACGAAGTCGTAGCCGCCGGCCGGGTCGTCGGCCGCCGCGGTGACGATCACGCCGCGGTCGGACAGGGCGGCGATAGCAGCCGGATCCGGGGTCAGCCCCCGCACGGTTGCCTCGTCGGCGACCTCGACGACCAGATCGCCGACGTGCCGTCCGGTGTCGTGCACCGAGATCACCTCCGCGCCGACGGCCGCGGTCACGGCGTCCGTGATCTTCAGGGGAGTGAGCGGGGAGGTCGGGAAGTCGAGCGTGATCGTGCCGTCCTCGTGGCTGGTCGCGGAGAGGATCCCGCAGCGGGCGGCGAAGCGGACGGTGCCGCTCGCGGTGCCGGTGGTGTGCAGCACATGGGCGGTGGCGAGCGTGGCGTGGCCGCACATGTCGACCTCGGTGGCCGGGGTGAACCAGCGCAGCGCCCAGTCGGCGTCCCCGCCCGGGGGGAGGGGGTGCGCGTAGGCGGTCTCGGAGAGGTTGACCTCGGCGGCGAGCTTCTGGAGCCAGGAGTCGTCCGGGAAGTGCGGGCCGTCCAGGAGGACGACGGCGGCGGGGTTGCCGGCGAAGGGGCGAGGGGTGAAGGCGTCGACGATTCGGATCCGCATGTCGCCGACGGTAGTGGGTGCGGTGGGTGAGGGTGCCGGCCGGGGCGTTGCCCTCCCCGGTGCGGGAGGGGCCGGGCCATGGGTAAGGGGGTTGTCGGGAGATAGGTTCCGATATATCGTTGAAGCATCGCGACAGATCAACGATGGAAGGAGCGTAGCGATGCGTTCACATGGACACGAACACGGACATGGACAGTGCGGGCCCGGCCATCAGGGTCGTGGCGGATTCGAGGGGCGTCGTGGGGCGTTCGGTCAGTTCGGGCCGCCGTTCGGCGGGCCCTTCGGTGGTGGGCGCGGTCGTGGGGGCGGCAGGGGGCGGGCGCGGCGCGGTGATGTGCGTGCCTCGATCCTGGCGCTGCTGAAGGACCGCCCGATGCACGGATACGAGATGATCCAGGAGATCGGCGAGCGCAGCGGCGGGGCCTGGAAGCCCAGCCCGGGCTCGGTGTATCCGACCCTTCAGTTGCTGGAGGACGAAGGTCTGATCACCAGTGTGAGTGAGGGCGGCAAGAAGCTGTTGACGCTCACCGACTCCGGTCGCACCGAGGCCGAGGCGGGGCCGGACGCCCCGTGGGAAGAGGCCGGGCGCGGAGTCGACTGGGACGCCGTCAACGAGATCCGGCAGGCGGGCTGGGGGCTGATGGAGGCTTTCGGCCAGGTCTGGAAGACGGGCAACGCCGAGCAGCGGGAGAAGGCCGTCGAGGCCATCAACGAGACCCGCAAGAAGCTCTATCTGATCCTCGCCGAGGAGCACTGACCCGGAGTGAGGAGAGGGCCCCGCGCACCGGCGCGGGGCCCTTCCCGGCTGCGTGACCGCGCAACCCCGTCACCGCCGCGGTCCGCCGCGGACAGCCGCCCGGGTGGCGCCGCACGCGTCGGGAGGGTGCGCGGAACCGGGGTGGACGGAAGGCCGTCAGGTCACCAGACCGCCGAGCTTGCGCAGTGACTCGTTGAGCGCGGCCGTCGCCGAGTCCTTCAGCTTCCCCGCCATCAGCGAAACCGCGGCTCCGGTGAACTCGCCCTCGATACGGACCCGTGTCGCGTCCCCGTCCGGGGTGAGGGAGTAGCGGTTGCCGACGCTGACGCCCATCGGTCCCTGGCCCTTGATGCCGAGCAGCCGTCCGGCCTCGAACTCCTCCACGGTCCAGGTGATCTCGGCGGGGAAGCCCATGAGCTTCATGTTCTCCTCGTAGGTGGCCCCCAGTTCCAGTGAGGCCGGGCCGCCCTTGGGGAAGCCGGTGTGCATGGCGTTCCACTGGCCGTAGCTGGTGAAGTCCGTCAGCTGGGCCCAGACCTTCTCGGCCGGTGCCTCGATACGGGCCTCGGCATTGACTTCGGCCATACGACCACCCCTCCATGTCGGGTCACGGTGTCGCGGAACGTAGCCGTAGCATCCCGAACATTCAATACTGATGAACAGTCAGATCTGTTCGACCAGTTGGTGGTGCCAGATCTCGGCGGAGTCGAAGCAGTCCGACGCGCGGGGGTGCGGTCCCTCGTCGTGGCAGTGGAAGGCGGCCCAGAAGAGATCCGCGGGAAGCGCGTCGGACGGCGCGTACACCCGGTACACGTACTGCCGCCCGTCGACCGCGGGCAGAGCGACCATCCAGAACATGCCGGAGGGGACGCGTGCCCGGTGCCCTCCGGTTGCTTGCCGGAGGCATGTGTAAGAGGCAGGAACTTGGGTGCCGGGGCGGGGTGCGGCGGGCGGGAGGCCGCCCGGAGTGAGAGGGCGGGGCGGTGCGACCCCTCGGGAGAATCACCGCTATCTCATCCGTAAGGAGGAGCAATCGGTCGTCCGTGCCCACCTTCGGTGGGAGGGGCAAATGGGCCCGGACGGGGACGCCCGGGCTCGCGGCGGCTGATGGGGTGGAGTCGTGCACCGTCCCATCCCACGGCTGCCCCGGCAGCTCACCGTCCCGCGCGCGGAATCCGACGCCCGGCTGACCGCCGAGCTGGCCTCGGTGGTCGAGGGCGCGCGCCGCCGGGCCCTTAGGGACGGTGACCGGCAGGTCGACACCGCCCATCTGCTGCACTCCCTGATCGAGTCGGCCCCCGACGTCCGTGCCCTCTTCGGCCCCGGGCCGCAGATCGCGCGGGTGCTCGGCTATCTCGTCCAGCGCAGCATCGGATACGGCCTGCGCTGGCAGGGCTCGGTGGAGGACTCGGGCGCCGTCCCCGTCGTACGCGATGGCCCCTCCGACGGTGCCCGCCGCTCCGGATCCTGGGGTCCCGGCTGGTCGCCCTCGGCCGCCGCCGCCATGGAGGGCGCGCTGCGACGGGCGGAGTCGTACGGGCGTCCGCGAGCCGCCGGAGTCGATCTGCTCGCCTGTCTGGCCGCCGATCCCGACTGCCGGGCGATGGAGGTCCTGCGCGGCGCGGGCGTCGACGCCGGCCGGTTCGACGGACTCGACCCGGGGGACGGCGCCCGGCTGGCCGCCGCCGAATGACGGCCCGTCTCGACATGCGTCACAGGGTCGACGGTGCTGACCCTCGCTGACATGATGTGCCGATGCAGGCGTCTTCGGGAAAGAGCGCGGGCCTGGCCATAGCCCTGGTCTCGGCGTTCGCGTTCGGCGGATCGGGAGTGGCGGCCAAGCCACTGATCGAGGCGGGGCTCGACCCGCTGCACGTGGTGTGGCTGCGGGTGGCCGGAGCCGCGCTGATCATGCTGCCGCTCGCCTGGCGCCACCGCGACCTGGTCCGCCGCAAACCCGCACTCCTCCTCGGCTTCGGACTGCTCGCCGTCGCGGGTGTGCAGGCGTTCTACTTCGCCTCCATCTCCCGTATCCCCGTCGGGGTCGCCCTGCTGGTCGAATACCTCGGGCCGGCGCTCGTCCTCGGCTGGATCCGCTTCGTCCAGCGCAGGCCCGTCACCCGCGCCGCAGCGCTCGGCGTGGTGCTCGCGGTCACCGGCCTCGCGTGTGTCGTCGAGGTCTGGGCCGGACTCGGCTTCGATGTCCTCGGACTGCTGCTCGCCCTGGGGGCCGCGTGCTGCCAGGCCTGCTACTTCATCCTGTCCGACCACGGCGGCGACGGGGAGGACCGGGCGGACCCCCTGGGAGTCATCGCCTACGGGCTCCTCGTCGGCGCGGGCGTGCTGACGGTGGTCGCGCGCCCGTGGGGCATGGACTTCTCGGTGCTCGGCGGGGAGGTGGGCATGGGCGGGACCCGGGTCCCCGCCTGGCTGCTGCTCGCCTGGGTGGTGCTGCTCGCGACCGTGCTCGCGTACATCACCGGTGTGGTCTCCGTACGGAAGCTGTCCCCGCAGGTGGCGGGCGTGGTGGCCTGTCTGGAGGCCGTCGTCGCGACGGTGCTGGCCTGGGTGCTGCTGCGGGAGCATCTGTCCCTGCCGCAGATCCTGGGCGGTGCGCTGGTGCTGGTGGGCGCGTTCATCGCGCAGTCCCAGGCGCCGAAGGCACCGTCGTCGGGGCCGGTCGCGTCCGGGCCGGGCCGGAAGCCCTCCCGGCCGCCGGAGCCGGCGGGGCCGCTCGCGGAACCCATCGAGGCACCGGTGGTGGCCACCGCGAACGCGGCCGACGAGGACGCCGCGGAGGGGGAGTTGTCGGCCGGGCGCGCGGGGACGTAGGCTGCCGATCATGCATTCGACCGTCCTTCCGCCGCCTGCCGCCTAGCGCGGGCGGTCAGCCGTTGACGAAGACCGGGCTCGGGCAGTCCCCGAGCGGTCCGTCGCTGCCCGCGTGACGGAGCAGAGCGACCAGCCATCCCGTTCTTCACACGGAGACCACACGTGTCGAATCTTTCTTCCGCTCCCGCCGTCGGTGTGCCCGCGCAGATGCCGGTGCCCGCGTCCGTCGGGCGGAGCCTCCTCTATCTGGCCATCGCCGGGATCGCCTGGGGAACCGCGGGCGCCGCGGCCTCGCTGGTCTTCGGGGCCAGCGATCTCGGGCCCCTGTCGCTGTCCTTCTGGCGCTGTCTCGGCGGGCTCCTGCTGCTGTTCGGAGCGCTGGCGCTGCGGGCGCGGCGCGCCCGCAGCGCCGCCGGGCCCGCCGGTTTGGTCCGGGCCGCCGAACCGAGGCGCCGGCGGCTGACGCGGATCCTCGGTACGGGGATCGGACTGACCGTCTTCCAGAGCGCCTACTTCGCCGCCGTCCAGGCGACCGGCCTCGCCGTCGCCACCGTCGTCACCCTGGGCGCCGGTCCTGTGCTGATCGCGGTGGGCGCGCGGCTCACCATGGGGGAGCGGCTCGGCCGGGGCGGGGTCGTCGCGGTCGCCGGGGCGCTGGCCGGTCTGGCGGTCCTGGTGCTGGGCGGCGAGGGCGGTACGGTCCGGCCGGCCGGTGTCCTGATCGCCCTGCTCTCCGCGTCCGGGTACGCGGCAATCACCCTGCTGGCGCGCTGGCTCGGGCGCGGCGGAGGCGGCGACTCGCTGGCCACCACGGCCTGGGCGTTCGGTGTCGGCGCGGTCTGCCTGCTGCCGATGGCGCTGGCCGAGGGGCTGCTGCCGCACACCGAGAACCTGGTCCGGGTGATCGCGCTGCTGGTGTACGTGGCCGCCGTGCCGACAGCGGTCGCGTACGTGCTCTACTTCGCGGGCGCCGCCGTCGTCCGCGCCGCGACCGTCTCGGTGATCATGCTCCTCGAACCGGTGGGCGCGGCGGTGATCGCGGTGACGCTGCTCGGCGAGCGTCTGACGGCCGCGACGGTGACCGGCACCCTGGTGCTGCTGTCGGCGGTGACCGCGCTCGCGTTCGCGGAGACCCGGACGGGGCGGTCGGCGCGCGAGGGACGGGTGAGCCCGGTGACCGGGCGGGAGTGACGGTGCGGGCCCCTGCTCCCGCGGGGGCCCGGCCGCGTGCGGGAGCGGGGTCGGCGCCCCCTCCCGACGCGGAGATTCACCGCACCGCGACGCGGGGATTCACAGCACCGTGAGGTAGTCCGGCAGCGCGGTCGAGGGCGCGAGATCCTCCGCCGGAACCGGCCTGCCGTACGACGGCGTCAGCGGGACGACCCCCGCCCAGTACGGAAGATCCAGGTCCTCGGGATCGTCGTTGGGCGGGCCCGAGCGGACCTTGGCCGACACCTCGGTCAGATCCAGGCGGATGACGGCCGTCGCCGCCAGCTCCTTCGGGTTCGCCGGCCGGGAGTCCAGGGCCCGGCCCGGGACGACCTGGTCCACCAGGGCGTCGAGGGCGGCGCGCTTCTCCTGCGGGTCCGTGACCTGGTGGGCCGGGCCGTGGACCATCACCGACCGGTAGTTCATCGAGTGGTGGAAGGCGGAGCGCGCCAGCACCAGACCGTCGACGTGCGTCACCGTCAGGCACACCGGGAGCCCGGGGTCCGCCGCGCCGGTCATCCGCAGGGGGCGGGAGCCCGTCGAGCCGTGGACGTACAGCCGGTCCCCCACCCGGGCGTACAGCGTGGGCAGCACGACCGGCGCTCCGTCCCGCACGAAACCGAGATGGCACAGATACGCCGTGTCGAGTATCGAGTGGATCAGCTCGCGATCGTAGGAGGCCCGTTCCCGGGAGCGGGTGGGGACGGTGCGTTCGGTGGGTTCGTAGGACGTGACCGTGTCCGGCACGGCGGCCTCCTTTTGCCTGAAGTATTGCACTAGTGCATAATATCGTTTGTGCTAGGAGAGTATCGGATCGAAGGTCGGCGCGCATCGGACATCGCGGCCGATATCGAGCGCGCCGTCGGGACCGGAGGGCTGGAGCCCGGCCAACTGCTGCCTCCCATGCGGGAGCTGGCGGCAAGACTGGGGGTCAATCCGAACACCGTCGCCGCCGCCTACCGGACCCTGCGCGAGCGCGGGATCATCGAGACCGCGGGCCGCCGGGGCAGCCGGGTGCGCCCCCGGCCGGCCAGCACCGCGCGCGGGTCCATCCGGGTCGAGGCACCCCCGGGCGTACGGGACCTGAGCGAGGGGAACCCGGACCCCGCGCTGCTGCCCCCGCTGGAGGAGGCGCTCGCCGCGGCGGCCCGGGAGAATCTCCGGTCGCCGTCCAAGGGGCTGTACGGAGGGGCGACCGTCGTCCCCGGGTTCGCGCGGCTCGCCCGGGCCGCGCTGGACGCGGACGGGGTGCCGGACGGGCCCATCGCCGCCACCTCCGGCTCGCTCGACGCCATCGAGCGCGTCCTCGCCGCCCATCTGCGACCCGGGGACACCGTCGCCGTCGAGGACCCCGGCTGGGGAAACCTCCTGGATCTCGTGCCCGCGCTCGGACTCAGGCCCGTACCCGTACGGGTCGACGACGACGGGCCCCTCCCCGGCGAGGTGACCCGGGCGCTCGGTTCGGGCGCCCGGGCGGTCATCGTCACCGACCGCGCGCAGAACCCGACGGGTGCCGCCGTCGGTGCGGCGCGCGCCCGTGAACTGCGCACCGTCCTCGCCCGGTTCCCCCGCACCCTGCTCATCGAGGACGACCACGGCCACGGGATCGTCGACCTGCCGCTGCACCCCCTGGCCGGGGTCACGGACAGCTGGGCGTTCGTCCGCTCCACCGCCAAGGCGTACGGCCCCGATCTGCGCGTCGCCGTCCTGACCGGCGACCCGGTCACCGTCGACCGGGTGACGGGACGGCAGTTCGTGGGACCGGGCTGGGTCAGCCGACTGCTCCAGCGCGCGGTCGTCCACCTCTGGGAGACGGGCGCGGTCGATCCCCGCGCGGTGGCGGCGTCGTACGCGCGGCGGCGCGACGTGCTCGTCCGCGCGCTGGCCGAGCGCGGCATCGAGGCGCACGGCCGCAGCGGGATGAACGTGTGGGTGCCGGTCCCCGACGAGACCGGTGCCGTGGCCCGGCTGCTGCACGCCGGCTGGGCGGTCGTCCCCGGGGCGCGCTTCCGGCTGGCCTCCCCGCAGGGGGTGCGGCTCACCGTGTCGGGCCTCGACCCGGACGAGATCGGCCGGGTCGCCGACGCGGTGACGGCGGCGGCCGCTCCCGCGCGGGCGCGCAGCTACGGCTGAGCGGCCGGCAGCCGGGCGGCGGGATCGGGATCGGGTGCCACGGCCGCGGTTGCTTTTCCCGGCCTCGGCCGGGTCTGTGTCAGGGCCGCTCCCAGCAGCACGATCAGCGCGCCCACCGGGGTATACCAGTCCAGCCGCTCGCCGAGGACCAGTACTCCGGCCGCCGTGGCGACGACGGGGATGAAGTAGGTGACCATATGCGCGGTCGTCGGGCCGACGTCGTCGACGAGGCCGTACTGGAGCAGCAGCGCGAACCCGGTCCCCAGCGTCCCCAGGGCGACCACCGCCAGCAGCGGAACGAGCGGGAACGACGCCGGAAGCGTCGTGAACAGCGGGGTCACCAGGGCGAGCTGAACCGTGGCGAGCAGCAGCTGGGCCCCGGTGAGGGAGAGATTCGAGTGGCCGCCGCCCGCCAGGGTGCGGCGGATGTAGATCCAGCCGACCGCATAGCTGAGCGCGGCGAGCAGCGCCATCGAGGTGCCGGTGACGTCCAGCCCCGAGAAGCCCTGCCAGGCGCCGAGCACGGTCAGCACCCCGAGAAAGCCGAGGCCGAGCCCGGCGCCCCGGCGGCGAGTGGGGCGGTCCTCGGAGAGCGCGACCAGGGACAGGACCATGCCCCACAGTGGCGACGTCGCGTTGCAGATACCCGCCAGCGTGGAGGAGATCGTCAGCTCCGCGTACGCGAACAGCGAGAACGGCAGCGCGTTGACAAAAAACGCGGCCACCGCCAGATGTGCCCAGGTGCGGACCCCGCGCGGCAGCCGCTCGCGGCGTACCACCATGGCCACGGCCAGCACCGCCGCACCGAAGAACAGGCGGCCCAGTGTGACCTGGAAGGGCGCGTACGCCTCGGTGCCGACCTTGATCAGCAGAAAACTGAAACCCCACACCGTGGACAGGACGGCGAAGCGGACGCGCCAGTCGAGGCGGGGACGCTGGCGGACGGCGGAGGACGGGCCGGGAGGGGGCATGGACCTCAGCGTCGCCCACATCATCTCGTAGGACAAGCGAGAAGTTGTTGGTGTGTTGGATTAGCATTGCTTACATGTTGAATCTGGAGCGCCTGCGGACCCTGGACGCGCTCGCCCGCCACGGTTCGGTCAGTGGCGCCGCCGACGGACTGCATGTCACGACATCGGCCGTGTCCCAGCAGATGGCGAAGCTCGAACGGGAGGTGGGGCAGCGGCTCCTCGCCAAGAACGGACGCGGGGTGAGGCTGACCGATGCCGGACGGCTGCTCGCGGACCACGCGGCACGCATCCTGTCCCAGGTCGAGCTGGCGCAGGCCGACATCGAGGCGCAGCGGGGGCAGGTGGTCGGCGAGGTCGGGGTCTGCGGCTTCCCGACGGCGGCGCGCGGGCTCTTCCCCCGGGCCGTCTCGGCCCTGCGCGCCGCCCACCCCGAACTGCGCGTCCGTACGCGGGAGCTGGAGCCGGAGGACGGTATCGCGGCGGTCGTCAGGGGCGATCTCGATCTCGCCGTGGTGCTCGACTGGAACAACAAACGGCTTCCCACGCCGGGCGGGCTCGCCCGGGCGCAGCTGCTCGACGACGTGGCCGATGTCGCCGTACCCGCCGGCCACCGGCTCGCGGGGCGCTGCGAGGTCGATCTGGAGGACTTCGCGGAGGACGACTGGGTGTCCTGGCCGGAGGGCGGATTCTGCTACGAGTGGCTGGTGTTCACGCTCCGCGCGAAGGGGGTCGAGCCGCGGATCCCGCACTTCGCGGGGGAGCACCACACCCAGATGGCGCTGATCGCGGCCGGGTGCGGGATCTGTGTCACTCCCCGGCTCGGACGGGGTCCGGTTCCGGACGGCGTGGTGGTCGTTCCCGTACGGCAGAGGGTGTGCCGTCATGTGTACGCGGTGTGGCGCGCCGACGCGGACCGCCGGCCCTCGATCAGGGCGACGGTCGACGCGCTGCGGGCGGCGGCCACGGAGGTGTCGCCCGCCTCCTGGTGACGCCGGGGCGGTCGACGCCCTGATCGAGGGCCGGCGTCCGGGCTCTCGTCGACGGCTTCGGCGATCTCGTCGACCCGCGGGTCGAGTACGTCGCGGCACGGATACCGCCCCTCCCCGCCCGCGGGTTCTCGACCGTGCGATACGCGCAGGACACCGGGCCCGACCGCTTTGTGACACCCGCGACCCGTGGCGCGCGTCACCTGGCCGTGCTGTCACAGGGATCGGACCGCCGGTGTCTCCATGTTCGTCAGGACGCCGTGCGAACGATCCGCACGGCCCGCACAGTATGCGAATGAGGACGACGTCATGGAACCCCGTTTCAACCTGATGGCCAACGAGCTCGGCGGCAAGTTCTCCAAGCGGTTCGCCAACGCCAGCACGGTGATCCTTCAGTCGGCGCTGCCGAAGGTCACCCAGGAACTGGTGCAGCTGCGCGTCAGCCAGATCAACGGCTGTGGCTTCTGCGTCGACTTCCACACCAAGGAGGCGGCGGCCGCCGGAGAGACCGCGGTCCGGCTCCACCTGGTCGCCGCCTGGCGCGAGTCCACCGTGTTCACCGAGGCCGAGCGGGCCGCGCTGGCGCTCGCCGAGGAGGGCACCCGGCTGGCCGACGCCCACCAGGGCGTGTCCGACCAGACCTGGGCCCGGGTGCGCGAGCACTACGACGACGACCAGGTCGCCGCGCTGGTCTCCCTGGTCGCCCAGATCAACGCGGCCAACCGGCTCAGCGTGATCGTGCGCAACCAGGGAGGTTCCTACGAGGTCGGCATGTTCGCCGCCATGACGAGCTGACCGGCGGTCGGATCACCGCACCGGCTCTCCGCGGATTCGAGGACGGCGTCCGGGAGCCCGGGCAGACCGGAACGCGGTGGGGCGTCAGGAACGAGATCGGTGTCGTGGAGTACCCCCGACGGGCGGCGCTACGCGGCGGCCGTCTTCCTTCGGCCCCGCTCCCTGGCGCTGCGTCTCCCGAAGGCCGACGCGGCGATCGGCAGGGAGGCCCGGGCGGCCGTCGGCCCTCTCCGCGCCTGAACCGTCACGGGCCCGGCCCGTCGACGGACGGATGCCCCGCGCCCCCGGATCGCCGGGCGGCCGGGGCACCCGCGTCCCTGCCGGCCGTACGCGATCCGCCGGAAGGCCGTCGTCCGTGGCTCGCGTGTCCCGTCCCCGCCCCTGGCTCCGGGCCGGGTGCCGGGTCACAGCTTGCGGAAGTCCCAGGAGGCGATCGCGTCCGGCGTCAGCCGCAGCCAGGCGTGCCTGCCGTCGTGGGGCATCTCGTTCAGCCCGAAGTTCTTCCGCGCGAAGAGCCGCTCCGGTGCGTCCAGTTCCGGACAGGGCTCACCGGTGCGCGGTGCCTCGCCGACGAAGGCGGCCGTGCCCGACAGCTCCGCGCCGCGCAGCTCGCCGTACTCCTCGCCCGCGTCGACGACCACCGCCAGCCGGGGGTCGCGCCGCAGTTCGGCCCAGCGGCGGCTGCGGGTGATCGAGTACAGCCACAGCGACGTTCCGTCCCAGGCGAACCAGAGGGCGCCGACATGCGGACGGCCGTCCGCCGAGACGGTGGCGACCCGGCAGGTGCGCTGCTCGGCGAGGAAGGCGTCCAGCTCCCCGGGCGTCATCATGATCCGGCGGCCCCGGCGCTGTGTGACGGCCATGGCGGCTCCCTCCACGAGATCCAACTATCTGACTATGTGTCAGAAATCATGGATGCTCTTCCCTCCTCGCGCAATGGGGGATACATTCGCGCGCCCCGACCCGGAAGGGGAAGCGGATGCCGTCACCGAACGGGCTCGACCGGCTCGCCCGGCAGCTCGACCCGTCCACCACCGTGCTGCTGACCGTGGAATGCCAGCAGGGCGTCGTCGGCGAGGAGAGCGCCCTGCCCGAGCTCGCGGCCGAGGCCAGGTCGTCCGGCGCGCTCCACCGGGTCGCCCGGCTGGTCGCGGGCGCCCATGAAGCGGGCGTACAGGTCCTGCACGCCGTGGCGGAACGGCGGCCCGACGGGCGCGGCTCCAGCGGCAACGCCCGCCTCTTCCGCGCCGCCGCCCGTCTCCCCGTACAGCAGCACTCCGGCAGCCCGGCGGTCGGGATCGCGCCTCCGATCGAGGTGGCGGACGAGGACATCGTCGTACGGAGGCTGCACGGTCTGTCGCCCATCGCGGGCACCGACGTCGACGCGCTGCTGCGCAATCTGGGCTGCCGAACGGTTCTGATCACCGGGGTCTCGGCGAACATCGCCGTCCCCAACGCCGTGTTCGACGCCGTCAACCTCGGCTACACGGCGGTCGTTCCCGCGGACGCCATCGCGGGGGTGCCCGCCGATTACACCCCCGCGATGATCCGCAACACCCTCGCGCTCGTCGCCACCATCACCACCAGCGACGCGGTCCTGGCCTGCTGGAGGAGTGCGGACGGGCACCCCGCGCCGGAGCGCGGGCGTCCTACAGCCGGATGATCGAGTCGCCGTCCACCTTGATCGACGCGGGCGGCAGCGGAGCGGTCGCGGGACCGCCCTTCACACTGCCGTCGCTCGCGTCGAAGGCGCTGTTGTGGCAGGGGCAGTTGATGACGTTGTTCTCGACACCCCCGACCGCGCAGCCCTGATGGGTGCACTTCGACGAGAACGCCTTGAACTCGCCTGCCGCCGGCTGGGTGATCACCACATCGCCGACGACCTTCCCGCCGCCCTGGGGAATGTCCGCGACCTTGGCCAGCACCGTCCCCGTCTTCTTCTCCTCGTCCGATCCGCACCCGGTCAGCGCCACCGTGAGTCCGGCCCCGCCCACCGCCACGACGACGGTCCGGCGGGTGACGGCCCGGGGCGGCCTCTGCGATCCGGTCATGGTTGTGCTCCTTCTGCTCACGGTCCCAGTCGGCCGGGTGACCGGCCGGTTCTCCTATGTGATGGTGTACGGGCCCGCTTGCGGAAGTGTTCAGAATCTCACATCTTCAATGACTTTTCGGGAAGTCCGTCTCCCCGCCGACCAACTGGACGCGATCGCCAACGGTCTCGCCTCCCTCCCCGAAACCCGCGCCTGCGCCATCCTCACCGGCGGCTCCAGCAACTTCCACCACAGCGCGTGGCTGCGCTCGCTCGACGACACCCACCGGCTGGAGTGGCTGCTGGCCGAGCGGTATCCCGCACTGCGGATCGTCGACCGCATGGTGACGCTGGGATGCGTCAAACGGGCGGGCCGGCTGCTCGACGACGAGGGCCGCAGCATCGGGATCGTCCCGATGGACGTGTGGTCCGGCCGTGCCGGCCATGGAACTTCGGGGGGCGGGAAAGCGTTACCGCAAGGACGCGTGGGATGCACGCGGACGAGTGAACGGCTAGCCGAGGTGGCACGGATGGCGATGTGGGACCGGATCAAGGACCAGGCCAAGGGTCTGCAGCAGGCACAGGGGGCACGGAGCTCCGGCGGCCACGGACGGCCGGGGTCAGGGGCCGGCGGGGGACCGAAGGCTCAGCTCGTAGGCGTGCTCAAGTCCCAGCTCGTCTCCCTCAAGACGGAGCTCAAGAGCGGCTCCTACCGGGACGCCAGCATGGCCATGTGTGCCTTGGTCGCGGCCGCCGACGGGTCGGTCGACCCGGCCGAGCGGCAGCATGTGGAGTCACTGATCCTGCAGAACGACGTCTTGCGGAACTTCCCGCCCGATCAGCTGCGGCAGCGGTTCAACAAGCACGTCGACCAGTTGATGTTCAACTTCCAGCAGGGCAAGACCGAGGCCATGCAGGAGATCGCCAAGGCGGCGAAGAAGCCGGTGGAGGCCAAGGCGGTCGTGCAGATCGGCTTCGTCGTCGCCGGAGCGGACGGGTACATCGCCCCGGCCGAGGAGCAGGTCCTGCGGGAAGCGTGCGCGGCGCTCGGTGTGTCCCCGCAGGAGTTCGGCCTCTGACCAGGTTCCGGGCAAGGCCGCGCGCCGGGCGAAACGCCCCGGATTCACCCCAGGGCTGATCCGGGGATTCTTCCGGCTGTACGGCGCTGGCCTGATCCGTGGTTTTGCAGGGAGCGACGCCGTATAGCCTGACGAAATGCTGACAGAACTGACAGCGACCCGCTATGTCACGCCCTTGCGTGAAGGCGGTTCGCTCCCCGGCATCGTCGAGGCCGACGACCTCGGGACGTACGTCATGAAGTTCACCGGTGCCGGACAGGGCCGTAAGACGCTGGTCGCCGAGGTCGTCTGCGGACAGCTCGGCCGCCGGCTCGGACTGCGGGTGCCGGAGCTGGCAGCGATCCAGCTCGACCCGGTGATCGGACTCGGCGAGCCCGACCAGGAGGTGCAGGAGCTGCTGAAGGCGAGTGGCGGGCTCAACCTCGGCATGGACTTCCTGCCGGGCTCGATCGGCTTCGACCCGCTCGCCTACGAGGTCGACCCGGCCGAGGCGGGACGGGTCGTCTGGTTCGACGCCCTGATCAACAATGTGGACCGCTCCTGGCGCAACCCCAACATGCTGGTCTGGCACGGCGACCTGTGGCTCATCGACCACGGCGCCACGATGATCTGGCACCACAACTGGCCCGGGGCCGCCGCGTCCGCGGCCAAGCCGTACGACGCGTCCGACCACGCGCTCGCCCGCTTCCGGCCGGACATCGAGGCCGCCGCCGCGGAGCTGGCCCCGCTCGTCACCGAGAAGCTGCTGACCGAGGTCACCGCCGACGTGCCCGGCGATTGGCTGGTCGACGAGCCCGGCTTCGAGACCACCGACGCGCTGCGGCGCGCCTATGTGGAGGCTCTGCTGCCGCGCGCCGCGACCATCCACGAGCGGATCACCCTGTCCGAACCCTCGGGACCGCGCCCCTCGGCGGCCCCCGGCTGGCTCACCGGACGTCCCTCCGCCGGGAAGGACGCCGGCGCATGAGCGGTGGACGCATGGTCTTCGAGTACGCGCTGCTCCGGGTGGTGCCCCGGGTCGAGCGCGGCGAGTGCTTCAACGCCGGGGTGGTCGTCTACTGCCGGGGCATGTCCTTCGTCGCCGCCCGCACCCGTCTGGACGAGGTGAAGCTGAGAGCGCTGGACCCCGGGGCCGACGCGACCGGCGTGCGGGCGGCACTGCGCGCGATCGAGGGCGTCTGCCGCGGCGGGGACGGCGCCGGGCAGGCGGCCCGTGACGACGCGGGCCGACGTTTCCGCTGGCTGGTCGCGCCACGCTCCACGGTCGTGCAGCCCGGACCGGTGCACACCGGGCTCACCGAGGACCCGCAGGCGGAGGTGGACCGGCTGTTCGGGCTCCTCGTGCGATGACCGTGACCCGGCGCACCCGGTGGGCCGTTGACACCGGGTGCCAGGGCTTCTAGCGTCACGTCTGCTGAAGGTACTAAGCGGTCGCTCATCCGAGTGGCGTACGGGACGCACCGGACGGGCCGCACCCAAGGGCGAGGAGAACAAGCATGTCCACCACCGAGCAGCGCGTCGCCGTCGTGACCGGGGGAGCGCGGGGCATTGGCGCGGCCACCGCGATCCGGCTGGCGGCCGAGGGCCGCGCCGTCGCCGTACTCGACCTCGACGAGACGGCCTGCAAGGACACCGTCGAGAAGATCACGGCGGCCGGCGGCACGGCCGTCGCGATCGGCTGTGACGTGTCGGACGCCAACCAGGTGGAGGCCGCCGTGGCGCGGATCGCCGCTGAAATCGGCGCGCCGACGATCCTCGTGAACAACGCCGGCGTCCTCCGCGACAACCTGCTCTTCAAGATGAGCGAGTCCGACTGGGACACGGTGATGAACGTGCACCTCAAGGGCGCGTTCCTGATGGCCCGCGCGTGCCAGAAGCACATGGTGGACGCCGGGTTCGGCCGTATCGTCTCCCTGTCCTCGTCCTCCGCCCTCGGCAACCGCGGCCAGGCCAACTACTCAGCCGTGAAGGCCGGACTCCAGGGCTTCACCAAGACCCTCGCCAAGGAACTGGGCAAGTTCGGCATCACCGCGAACGCCGTCGCCCCCGGCTTCATCGTCACCGAGATGACCGCGCAGACCGCCGCCCGGGTCGGCATGGGCTTCGAGGACTTCCAGGCCGCCGCCGCCTCCCAGATCCCGGTTCAGCGCGTGGGCCGCCCCGAGGACATCGCCCGTGCCATCGCCTTCTTCACCAGCGACGACGCCGGATTCGTCTCGGGCCAGGTGCTGTACGTGGCCGGCGGACCGCTCAACTGAACGGGGGCACGGACATGGCCGGCACGATCGATACGGGTGACATGAGCGAGAAGAGCGGAGAGGGTACCGGAGCCTCGCGGGTACCCGACAGCGGCAGGGTCGCGCTGATCACGGGCGCGAGCCGGGGCATCGGATACGGGATCGCCCAGGCGTTCGTCGCCCGCGGCGACCGGGTGTGCATCACCGGCCGCGGTGAGGACGCGCTGAAGGAGGCGGTGGAGCTGCTCGGCGCCGACCGGGTCGTCGCGGTGGCGGGCAAGGCCCACGACGAGGCGCACCAGGCCGCCGCGGTGGAGCGCGCCATGGAGGCGTTCGGCCGCGTCGACTTCCTGGTGAACAACGCCGGGACCAACCCGGTCTACTCGCCGATCGCCGAACTCGACCTGAATGTCGCGCGCAAGGTCTACGAGACCAATGTGATCTCCGCGCTCGGCTTCGCCCAGCAGACGTACCGCGCCTGGCAGAAGGAGCACGGCGGTGCGATCGTGAACATCGCCTCCGTCGCGGGTCTCGCCCCTTCCCCCTTCATCGGGGCTTATGGGATGAGCAAGGCGGCCATGGTCAATCTGACCCTGCAACTGGCGCACGAGTTCGCTCCCGGAGTTCGTGTCAACGCGATCGCGCCGGCAGTGGTCAAGACCAAATTCGCCGAGGCTCTCTACGAAGGCCGGGAAGCCGAAGCGGCCGCCGCGTACCCGCTCGCGCGGCTCGGTGTACCCGAGGACATCGGGGGTGCCGCGGCCTTCCTCACCTCCGATCAATCCGATTGGATCACAGGACAGACATTGGTCGTCGATGGCGGTATCTTCCTCAATGCTGGAGTGCACTGAGCGACCTGCGTCATTTCTTGCCGAATGATCCAAGTGCCCTGCCGGGACTCCGTGTTGAACCGGCGGGGCGCTGCGGTATGGTCGGCCGATCCAGGCTGAACGAGGAGCGTGCGCACGTGTTCTACCGGAGCTGTCTGCAGGGCACTGCGGCCCTGGCGTCCATATCCCTGCTCGCGGGATGCGGTCTGTTCGCCGACGCGGGAGCCGAGGGTCAGCAGAGAATTTCGGTCGGCACCATGAGCGAGCCCTCTTCGCTCGATCCGGCCGCAGCCTGGGACGGTTCATGGGAGTTGTACCGGAATGTCTTCCAGACCCTGCTGAGCTTCCCGACCGGTAGCTCCACCCCGCAGCCCGACGCCGCGAAGTCGTGCCAGTTCACGGATGCCGTCAACAAAGTCTATGAGTGCGAACTGCGGCCGGGGCTCACCTTCTCCGATGGGGAGAAGCTCGACGCCCAGGCCGTGAAACACTCCATCGACCGCATTCGCACGATCGACGCGTCCACCGGGCCGAACGGACTGCTCGGCTCTCTCGCCAAGGTCGACGTCACCGGCGACCGTACCGTGAAATTCACGCTCAAGACCTCCGATGCCACCTTCCCGTACATCCTGGCCACGCCTGCCACGTCTCTCGTGGCGCCCAAGCAGTACCCGGCGGACAAGCTCCGCGAGGACGGCAGGGTCACCGGTTCCGGTCCCTATGTTCTCCATTCGTACAGCAAGGGCGACCGGGCCGAGCTGAGCAAGAACAGCACGTACGAGGGATTCGCCGAGCGCCGGAACAATGCGGTGACGATTCGCTATTTCAAGGACTCCGGGGAGATGGTCGGTGCGCTGAAGCAGAAGCGGATCGACACGATTTACCGCGGCCTGACCGCCGCCGACGTCATCGAACTCCAGAAGGGGCTCGCGGAGAACAACCATCTGCGGCTGACGGAGACCGTCGGAGCCGACATACGCTACCTCGTCTTCAACGCCGAGGACCCGGTGGCCGGCAAGCCGGCCGTCCGCAAGGCGATCGCGCAGATCATCGACCGGGGAGCGCTGGTGGGCAAGGTCTACCAGGGCACGGCCGAACCCCTGTACTCGATGGTGCCGAAGGGCATCGCCGGCCACACCACCGAGTTCTACGACCGCTTCGGCGAGCCGAGTGCGGCGACCGCGCGCGAGACCCTGCGGGACGCGGGCATCGACGAACCCGTCAAGCTGACCTTCTGGTACACCACGGACCGTTACGGCTCCGCCACCGCGCCGGAGTTCGCCGAGCTCAAGCGGCAGCTGGAGGCGTCGGGACTCTTCAGGATCACCATCCAGGGCAAGCCGTGGACCGAGTTCCAGAAGGGGTACAGCTCCGGCGCCTATCCCGTCTTCGGCCGTGGCTGGTTCCCCGACTTCCCGGACCCGGACAACTTCATCGCCCCGTTCGTCGGTGAGAACAACGCGCTGCGCACACCCTACGAGAGCCCCGAGATCACCAACGAGCTGCTGCCCAGGTCCCGGCGCGAGACGGACCGCGGCGCGGTGACCAAGCAGTTCGAGCGGGCGCAGGAGATCATCGCCGACGACGTCAGGCTGCTGCCCCTGTGGCAGGGCAAGCTGTACATCGCCTCCAGCGAGGAGATCGGCGGCGGCGAGCGCGCCCTCGACCCGACGACGGTCATGCAGCTGTGGGAGCTGTTCCGCAAGGCCAGCTGGTAGGCCGCCGGCCTGGGACGGAACGGACGCGGCCCGCGTTGTCAGTGCGGCCGGGTAGGTTCTGTGGCGGTAATTGAACACGTTCTGGAGGTTGTTGACGTGACCGACACCGACATGCTGCCCGAGTCCTGGCGCGGCGTCCTCGGCGAAGAGCTGCAGAAGCCCTACTTCAAGGAGCTGACCGAGTTCGTCGAGGAGGAGCGGGCGAAGGGGCCGGTCTACCCGCCGCGCGAGGAGGTGTTCGCCGCCCTCGACGCCACGCCGTACGACAAGGTGAAGGTGCTCATCCTGGGCCAGGACCCCTACCACGGGGAGGGGCAGGGGCACGGTCTGTGCTTCTCGGTGCGGCCGGGAGTCAAGACCCCGCCGTCCCTGCGGAACATCTACAAGGAGATGCAGGCCGAGCTCGGTCTCCCCATCCCGGACAACGGCTATCTGATGCCCTGGGCCGAGCAGGGCGTCCTGCTGCTCAACGCGGTCCTGACCGTCCGGGCCGGCGAGGCCAACTCCCACAAGGGCAAGGGCTGGGAGAAGGTGACGGACGCGGTGATCAGGGCCGTGTCCTCCCGCCCCGACCCGGCCGTCTTCGTCCTCTGGGGCAACTACGCGCAGAAGAAGGCACCCCTGATCGACGAGACTCGGCATGTGGTGGTGAAGGGGGCCCATCCCTCGCCGCTGTCCGCGAAGAAGTTCTTCGGCTCGCATCCGTTCACCCGGATCAACGAGGCGGTCGCCGCCCAGGGCCACGAGCCCATCGACTGGCGCATCCCCGACCTCGGCTGAGGGATCCCGAGAGGGCTTTCGGGGGACTCCGGGCACTCGGGTACGGGTTCGGGCGCTCATGCGCCCGGCTGACGGGCTCGGGCCGGGTGCCCGAGCCTGTCCGGCTTTGCCGTTCATCGCGGCTAGCGTCGTCGTTGCAGCGATCCCGACGTCATGTCGTGGATCTCCGCTATTCGGCGTACGACGGTGGGAGGCCGCGGTGACGGAGCAGCAGGAGACATCGGACGACGCCGTCATGACCCGGATCGGACAGGCGGTGATGCTGCTGCACGGCGGCGACCGCGAGGAGGCGAGGAATCGGTTCGGCGCGCTGTGGGCGGAGATCGGGGAGACGGGCGATGTGCTCCACCGCTGCACCCTCGCGCACTACATGGCGGACACCCAGGACGACCCCTGCGACGAACTGGCCTGGGATCTGCGGGCGCTCGCCGCGGCGGACACACTGGACGACGTGTGGACGGCCCGTCCCGAGACGACCCTCGGTGTACGGGCCCTGTACCCCTCGCTCCATCTCAATCTGGCCGCCGACTATCTGAAGCTCCGGCGCCCGGAGGCCGCGCGCTTCCATCTCGACCGGGCGCGCGGCGCGACCGGGGTGCTGGGCGACGACGGCTACGGCACGGGGGTGCGGGCCGCCATCGAGCGGCTGGAGTGGAGGCTGCGGGGGGAGTGAACCGGGGAGCCCGGCGGCTCCCGGGCGCGCGGGCGCCCCCGGGAGCGGCGCCCGTCGGCCGCCCCGAGGCCCTGAGGACGGCCCGGGAGCCGTAGCCGCTGCCGCAGCACCTCGCCACCGGCGGGCCCGGGTGCGGGCTCCGGCACCCGGGGTCCGGCTCCGGGGCGGCGGGACCGGCGGGGGCGCTCCCGTCGGCGGGTACCCGCAGGTGTCCCGCTGCCCCGGAAATCCGCCCCTTCCCGGGAATCCGACCCGGCCGGATCCCCGGGTGCTCTGGGTCCGCGCCCCGGTCCGGATCCCCGGCGCGCGGACCGGGCGGCGCTGCCCGGCCATGACGCGGGCGCCCCGCGCACGCCGTCGTGAGGGTGCGGACGGCCGGGGGTCAGGAGCCGTACGCCTGCCGGCAGAGGCGGGCCTCCGGGCCGTCCCGCCGCCAGCCGCCGTAGCTCTCGCCCAAGGCGCAGACGTCCGGGCCGATCGACGGCGGGGCGGGCAGCGGCGGCAGCGGTACGCGCGGCTCGGGGCGCGGCGCCGGAGCCGCCCGCCGGACCGCCGGTTCGGGTGCGCGGGGCTTGCTCGGCTGCCGTACGCGCGAAGGCTCCGCCGAGGGGGGGTGCGCGGGCGCGGAGGACGGCGGCGGTACGGGCGGGGCGTCCAGCGCCTCGCGGACCGGGCCCTGCACGATCTGCGGGCGCGCGCCCGGGGCGGGGCTGGTGATCGCGGGCTCCGGCGGCGGTAAGGGGCGGGGCTCCACGGCCACACAGGCGGAGGCGGTCAGTCCGGAGGCGGCCCAGAGCGCCATGGTGACCAGGTTCTTCGTGGTGGGTGTCGATCTCACGCGGGCAACTCTGCTGTGCGCGCGGCCCGTTCACGCCCGTACGGACGGACAATGGCCCGCACGGGTGACGCCGGTCAGCCGTCCGCTTCCCGGTCCTCGGCGGTGCAGCCGAGCATGCCGTTCAGCAGCTCGGTCAGGCTGCGCGGCGCGGCGCGTCCGGGCGCGGCGGCGTGGTACGAACCGGCCGTGCGGGTGGACATCATCCCGTCGGCCCGGGGGATCAGGGACAGCGCGTGCCGGTCGGCGGCGGGCGAGTCCGCGGCCGCCAGGAGCGCCCGGACCGGCTCGGCTCGCGCATCCGGCCGCCCGCCGCGTCGTGGATCTCCTGCGGCTCCGCTCTGCGGGTGGCTTCGAGCGCCCGCTCGTAGAGGGCGACGACCAGCGCGCGGTGCCCGGTCACAAGGCGGTCCGGGGCGAGCCGACGCCGGGCCGGGGCAGCTCGTCCATGCCGAGCACGGCGGCGTCCCGCTCCGCCGGCCGACGTACCGCGGACTCCGGCAGCGCCCGGCGGGTGGCGGCCCCGCACCACCACCGCCGTCGTCCGCAAGGCCCCGCGGGCGGCACGGCTGATCGCGGTGACCGGCCCCGCGGGCGTCGCCGTGCGCGAGAATCTCATCGCCCTGGTCTCCCGGATCGGCCCCGGTTCGTCCTGCGCACCCTCGGCGGCATCGGCGACCGTCGGCCACCGGGTCACCCGTATGCTGATCAGCGGAACGGATGAGCGACACGGCTCGGGGAGGCCCTGTGAAGGTCGGCTGCATCGGTCTGGGTGACATCGCGCAGAAGGCGTATCTGCCCGTCTTCAGCTCGCTGCCGGGGATCGAACTGCACCTCCAGACCCGCACCCCGGCCACCCTGGAGCGGGTCGCCGACGCCTACCACGTCCCGGCGGGCCGTCGGCACACCACCCTCGACTCCCTGCTCGCCCAGGACCTGGACGCGGCCTTCGTCCACGCGCCCACCTCCGCGCACGCCGAGATCGCCGGGGCTCTCCTCGAAGCCGGAGTCGCGACGTTCGTGGACAAGCCGCTCGCGTACGACCTGGCCGACTCACAGCGACTGGTGGACCTCGCCGAGTCGCGCGGCACCAGCCTCGCCGTCGGCTTCAACCGCCGCCTCGCACCCGGCTACGTGCAGTGCCTGGAGCACCCCCGCGAGCTGATCCTGATGCAGAAGAACCGGGTCGGCCTCACACTGGACCCGCGCTCCGTCATCCTCGACGACTTCATCCATGTCGTGGACACCCTGCGCTTCCTGGTGCCGGGGACCGTCGAGCACACCGATGTCCGCGCCCGGATCGTCGACGGACGGATGCACCACGTCGTCCTCCAGCTCTCCGGCGACGGATTCACCGCCATCGGCGTGATGAACCACAGGAGCGGCTCCGCGGAGGAGATCCTCGAAGTGTCCGGCCAGGACACCAAGCGCGAGGTGCGCAATCTCGCGGAGATCGTCGACCACAAGGGCCAGCCGAGCGTCCGCCGCCGCGGCGACTGGGTCCCGGTCGCCCGCCAGCGCGGGATCGAGCAGGCCGTGCGCGGGTTCCTCGACGCCGTGCGCGCTGGCACGTTCCTCAGCGCGAGGGACGCGCTGAGGACCCATGAGCTGTGCGAGCGGGTGGTGCTGCGGGCCCTCGAACAGGCCGCCTGAGCCGCCCGGCCCCCTCCGACGCCGCCAGCGCCACCAGCACCGCGGCGGCGCCGTACACGGCCCAGTCGCCGTAACGGACGTACAGGGTGCTCCCCGTTGCCAGTGGGATGTCGTAGACCGCCGTCGCACTGGCCCGCGTGGAGAGCTCCGGGCCGATTCGGGCACCGTCCGGGCCGTACACCGCGCTGACACCGGTGAGCGTGGCGTGCACCATCGGCCTCCCGCTCTCGGCGGCCCGCACCGCCCCGAGCGAGGCATGCTGCTCGGGGGCCCAGCTGTTCTGGAACGTCGACGTCGCCGACTGCGCGACGATCACCTGGGCGCCGTCCCGGACCAGCCGGCGGCTCATGTCGGGGAACGCGGTCTCGAAGCAGACCAGCGGGCCGATGCGCGGCCCCCCGTCCGGCAGGTTCATCACCACCGGGCCCTGGCCGCGCAGCCGGTCCTCACCCGCCGCCTTGCCCACCGAGGTCGCCCAGCCGAGCAGACCACGGGCCGGTATGTACTCCCCGAAGGGGACCAGCCGCATCTTGTCGTAGTGGTCGCCGGTCGGGCCCCGGGGGCCCACCAGCACGGAGCTCTTGAAGATCCCGCCTCTGCCGGACGCGTCCACCCGGCGGGCATCCACGTTGACCAGCAGATCCGCGCCGACGTCCCGTGAGAGGTCCGCCAGCCGGTCCGCCAGTGCGGGGTGCCGACCCAGATCCTCGCCCACACTGCTCTCGCCCCAGACCACCAGATCGAGTCTCTGTCCCGCGAGCGTGCGGGTCAGCTCCTCAGCGCGGGCGAAACGGCGGTCGGGGCCGGATATCCCGTCGAGCACACCCGGCTGGACGATCGCGATCCGGGCCCGCCCGGACTCCTGAGGCCGGGGGGCCCACGCCCAGACCGCCGCGGTCACGACCGCGCACGCCACCGCGCCGCCCACGGCCGCCGTACGGGCCGTCGGCACCGCGATCAGCACGGTCACGGCGGTGTTCACCGCCAGCACCAGCAGGCTCACCAGCCATACGCCGCCCACGGAGGCCAGCCGCAGGGCGGGGGTGACCTCCCACTGGCTGGCGCCCAGCAGCCCCCAGGGTCCGCCGAGCCCTTCCCAGGACCGGGTCAGTTCGATCATCAGCCAGCCCGCGGGGACGGCCGCCACGGCAGCGGCGGCGCGGGCCGTGGACGGCGTCCCGCCGAGCATCCGGCGGACCAGCCACCCCCAGGGCGCCCACAACAGCCCGAGCAGCGCCGCCAGGACGACGATGAAGACATGCAGGCTCGGTATGAGCCAGTGGTGGACCGCGATCATGAACCCGATGCCGCCGAACCACCCCTCCAGCGCCGCGCGGCGGCCCGTCGGCGCGGTCCGTATCAGCAGCATCCACGGCACGAGGGCGACATACGCGAACCACCACAGGGACGGTTCCGGAAAGGCCAGGGCAGGCAGGGCGCCCGCCGCCACGGCGGCGACGGCGCGCCCACCGGGGACGGTCCTCATGTCCGCGCCTCCTCGTCCTGCCGCCGGGGACCGCGAGCAGCGCGCCCCCTCCAGTGTGTGCGTGGGTACGGCGTGGATCAACACGGTCGCCGGTGGCGGCACCGCCCCGCCTGCCCGTGCCGCGCGGGGTCCCGCGCCCCGGCGCGCTTCGTGCCGCCGGGGCGCCGTCGCCCGGCCGGGTGCCGCTCAGTCGCGAGCCGGCGCGCCCTTCCCGCGCCGCCACTTCTCGCTGATCACCACGCTGCTCAGCCGCCAGCCGCCGTCCGTGCGCACCAGCCCGAAGGCGTAGCGGCCGCCGGAGAGGTAGTCGTCGCCCGACTCCAGCCGCATCGGGTTCACATAGTCCGCGTCCAGCTCCGCCCGGTCGCCCGGATAGCCGCCCAGGTCCTGGATGCGGACCCGGCGGTTGACGATGAGGTGCTGGCGTACGGGGAAGAGGCGCATCGTCTCGGCCATCCAGTCGGCGACCTCCGACGCCGGGCCCTCGATGCCGCCCGAACTGCGGTAGTCCGCCCGCCCGTCCCGGGCGAACAGGGCCCGGTAGGCACTCCAGTCGGCGTCGTCGACGGCCACCGCGTACTCGGTGACCAGATCGTCGATGGCCAGCCGGTCCATCACCGTCGAGAGATCCACTCGCTGCGTCATCGGCTCAGTCTCGGGCAGGCGTCCCGTGAGGCCAAGAGCCATGCACGCCAGTCACCCGTACTCGGCGCGCAAACGGTCGATCTGCGCCAACTCTGACGGAGCCGTGGAGGGAACCACGCGCGCGTGGCGCTCCTCGGGCCGCCGGGTGCCCCGGCCCCGTCGGCCCGGCGGCGTACCGGGCGGGCGCATACGGTGGTACGCGCGGTCGGCGCCGCCCGGCCACGGCTGCGGACCGGGTCCCGGCCCTCGCCCGGGCGGCCCGCCCGAGCGTACGGGCACCCCCGGCCCCAACCGGGCTACGGGGGAGCGCGGTTCGGCCACGTCCGGTCGTCCGGTGGAGCGCCCGGGCGACGGTCTCAACCTCCGTACCGGAACTCTGCCGGGAGCGCCCGCCCGTCCTGGACCGGGTGCCCGATCAGCGCGGTGTCATCGCTTGACGGCCCTCAGGACGACGAACTTCGGGTCGCTCGCCATGACCTCGCAGCCGCCGAAGAGCCGTCGCAGCCGCAGATGGTAGCCGAGGTGCCGGTTCCCGACGACCCACAGCTCGCCGCCGGGCCGCAGGGCGCGTCGCGCGTCGCCGAACATCCGGCGGGCCGTTGCGTCGGTGGTCGCCCGGTGCGAGTGGAACGGCGGATTGCTGAGCACCAGATCGACCGATCCGTCCGGCATCCGGGCCAGGCCGTCGCCGACCACGAAGTCCGCTTTCCCGCCGGAGGTGACGTTGTCACGGTAGGTCGCCTCGGCCGACGCCACCGCGGAGTACGACTCGTCCACGAAGACCACCGACGCCTCGGGGTTGCCGAGAGCCGCGGCCGTGCCGATCACACCGTTGCCGCAGCCCAGGTCCACCACCCGCTCGGGCCCCCGCCGCTCCGGCAGCGCTCCGAGGAAGAACCTGGTGCCGATGTCCAGCCGGTCGGCGCAGAAGATGCCCGCGTGGTTGGTCACCGTGCGGCCGGAGAGCACCCCGATGCCGTCGGGCAGCGCGTAGCGCAGCGGCCAGGGGCCGGGGACCCGCGCGAGGGACGGGTCCGGCGTGCAGAAGATCAGCCGCGCCTTCTTCACCGCGAGCGAGGTCTTCGTCGGGCCGATGATCCGCTCGAACAGCTTCAGCGTGGAGGTGTGGATCTCCCCGACCATGCCGGTGCCGGCGACCACGGTCCCCGCGTGCACGGCCGGGGCGAGCCGGTGCAACTGGTCCTCCAGCAGCGCCAGGCTCTTCGGTACCCGTACGAGCAGCACGTCGACGCGAGCCGGAGGCGTGTCCCTGGCGGACAGCAGCCGTACCGCCGCGTCCCCGGCCCCGTTGCGCGCCAGAGCGGCCCGGGTCGCCTGCTGCCCGAGAAAGGAGTCTGTGATCTGCACGAGAGACGCCGCCGGTACGGTTCCGTGCGCGGCGAGCGACACCGTGAGGGCGCCCCACCGGTCGCCCACGACGGCCACCGTCCCGGACAGCGGGGTGCCCGACTCGCCGAGATGCCGCAGCAGATACTCGTCGGAGGCGTCCCAGGCACGGAGGGGGTCGCGGGGGTCCTCGGGGAATCGGGCGAGCGTGACGTCGCCCCATGGCGTGGTCAGACGGTTCATCGTGCAGTCAGGCTAGCCGAGCCGGGACACGGTCCCGTGCCGTGCTGCGGCCCGGCGGCCGCGGCCGTGCGGGGATCAGGCCGCCCGGTCGACGTGCTCCAGCGCCGTCGCCCACTTCAGGACGAGGGCCTCGTACTCCGCACGCCGGTCGTCGGGCAGCTGTCCATCGGCCCACAGTTCACGGATACGGGCGTTCAGCTCGGCCGCGGTAACGAGCGTCGAGGCGGGCACAGCAGTCTCTGACTCGCGTGGAAGGGGGGACATGCGACCAGGTTACGGCCTCCCGCGAAGTCCGTAACCCCCGCGGCGGCGGGCGGTGTCGGCCGCGGGCGCCGGTGCGGGGGGCCGCCGTACCCGTCCAGGGCGGGTGAACAGGGCCGTTCCCGGGAGCGGCCCGCTGCCCGGTCCGCCGCCCGCGCCTTCGCCGCGTGATGAACCTCATGCCATGCGCCACGCCCCGGGTGCCCCGACCGTCCCTCGGGTCCCACCCGCGGGCCGCCGGTGGGGCCCGCTCCCCGGCCGCCTGGAACCGCGGTCCCGTCACGGTCCGGGGGTCGGGCACCCCGCGCGAGCGCCCGTACTCCGCCGCCGCCCACCCGGTCGTACCGGGGTGGTGGGCAGTCAGGCACCCGGTCCCGCGCCCCGGTCGGTCCCGGGGAGGGCTTCCCGCCGGCCCGCGCGGCCACCACGGTGCGCGCGGGCTTTCCCGTACGCGCCGGGCCTTCCCGTGGTGCCGTGTGCGGGGCGGCCGGTCACACCCTGCGGTCCGCGAAGGCGCCCACCGCCGCCGGGACTCCGTACAACTGCTCCTCCAGGTCCCGCAGACATTCCCGGTGCAGGTGCGGCATCAGGGCTTCCCGCGTCTCCCGGGCCCGTTCCGGGTCCATCGCGCGCGAGGTGACGTCCAGCAGGCCGACCGCGCGGCAGGCGTAGCCGCAGGCGGCCTCCGGGTCCCCGGCCGCGGCCTCGACCTCGGCGAGGTCTTTGTAGACGGTCGTCCGCACCAGGTCCTCGGCGTGCCCGGCACCCTCGCCGTCCCCGCTCCCGGCGGACGAGAGCAGGGGGAGCGAGCGGAGCAGGGTCTCCCGCGCCCGGGCGAGACGCCCCGCCCTGAGCAGGGTGGCGCCCTTGAACGCGGCCAGCCTGCCGGGGCCGAACCAGTCGAACCACTCGGGGCCGTCCCGCTCACCGCCGGGCGAGGGGCCGAGGGAGAGGACGTCCTCGGCGTGACCGATCAGCCGCAGCGCCGCCGCGGTGTCGCCCCGGAGGACCTCTCCCTCGGCCTCCACGGCATCGAGCCAGGCCAGGAACTCCGCGCTCGCCGGTCCGCGCCCGGCACCGGCGCGTGCGCCCGCCAGGTGCTCCGACGCCTCGTCATGGTGCCCGTCCCGGCCGGGGGCCAGCGCCGCGTGGGCGAGGGCGGCCGACGCCAGCAGGGGGTCGCCGGCCTCCTCCGCGGCTTCGTGCGCGCGCAGCCAGGACCTCCCGGCCCGCTCCGGCATCCGCAGCCCGGAGAACTCGATCCGCCCGCACAGCAGCAGCGTCTCGGCCAGTGCCCCGGCCATCCGCTGCCGGTCCCGCCCGGTCGTCCGCGCCAGCAGGGCCCGGCCGGTTCCGGCATGGGCGAGGACGGCCGGGTGGAGGGCGGCCGGCGCGACCGTCCCGAACCGGCCGCGGAGCGATCGGATCGCCGCCCGGAAGTCCTCGACCGCGGCGGAGACCGCCGGGTCGGTGGTCCCGGCGGCCCCCGTCCGGATGCCGGCGGACCCCGGGGCGTCCGCCGCCGCGCCGCCGCCGGTGGCCTCGGGGCCGTCCGCGGAATCGCCGCCGTCCCGTGGCTCACCGCCGGCCAACCCGTCCGGGCGGCCGAAGCCGAGCGACCCCAGATCCCGGCCGAGCGTCCGTACGATCGCCCGCCGCTGCTCCGCCCGCGGCCAGGGCGGGTTGGCCGACTCCCAGCGCCGCACCTGTCTCACCCCGACACCGAGCGCGGCGGCGAAGGCCCGCTGCGACCGGTATCCGGCCGCCACACGGGCCGACGTGAGACGGGTGTTGCCTGCGGGCCGTTCCACTGCTGCACCTCCACGGGAGTTGTGCGTCCAGTGTCACAGCGCACCCCGCGTGATACCACCCGTCCTTCCGGTGGCCCGACCGGGTGTTCACCCTCTCGCCCCCGGCCTCGCGCGGCCCGCATCACGGCTGTTCCGGAAGCGCGGCTCCGGAAGCACGGGTCGTGAACCGCACTACCGCCCGGGCGACATGGCCCTGCGGGGCCCGGGACCGGACAGGGCGCCGGACGCGTTCGACGCGGAGCTCCCGGACGACCTGCGCGGCCGGACCGGTCCCGCCCGGTGTGCCGGTGGTGCCGGTGGGAAACCGCCGCGGCCGGTGTGCGGCAGCTGCCCTCGTCCGGGCGATCAGCGCCGCGGAACACGGCCCGGGAGGCCCGGTGATCGCGCGGCCGTCAGCCGCCCGACTCGCCCGCGTGCGGGCTCAGCGTGTCCGTCCCGACCAGGATGAAGAGAACGATGCCCAGCACGATGCGGTAGATGACGAACGGCATGAAGCTCTTGGTGGTGATGAACTTCATGAACCACGCGATGACCGCGTACCCGACACCGAAGGCGATGACCGTCGCGAAGATGGTCGGCCCCCAGGACACATGACCCTGGCCCGCGTCCTTCAGTTCGTACGCGCCGGAGGCGAGCACCGCCGGGATCGCCAGCAGGAACGAGTAGCGGGCGGCGGCCTCGCGGGTGTACCCCATCAGCAGACCGCCGCTGATCGTGGCACCGGAGCGGGACACTCCGGGAATCAGGGCCATGGCCTGGCAGAAGCCGTAGACGAGACCGTCGCGGACGTTCAGCTCCTTGAGCGTCTTGCGCTGCTTCACCGCGCGGTGCTTGCCGCCGCTCTCGTCGCGGGCGGCGAGCCGGTCGGCGACACCGAGGACGATGCCCATCACGATCAGCGTGGTCGCGATGAGACGCAGATCGCGGAACGGGCCCTCGATCTGGTCCTTGAGCGTCACACCCAGCACACCGATCGGGATGGAGCCGATGATAACGAGCCAGCCCATCTGGGCGTCGTGGTCGCTGCGCATGGCCTTGTCGGTGAGCGAGCGGAACCAGGCGGAGACGATTCTCGCGATGTCCTTGCGGAAGTAGATCAGGACGGCGGTCTCGGTACCGATCTGCGTGATCGCGGTGAACGCCGCGCCCGGGTCCTGCCAGCCGGCGAACGCGGCGGTGAGCCGCAGATGCGCGCTGGAGGAGATGGGCAGGAATTCGGTCAGCCCCTGAACGAGTCCGAGGATGAATGATTCAAACCAAGACATGAAAAACTATGCCACCCAAGAAGTGATCACGATCTGACGGCGCGTAGCGGTCCCGATCCTGCGCCAGTTGCGAGGAAGCGTAGCGTCCCCGGGTGACCTGCAGTGCCACGCCCCCATCCGCGTGGAAACGGTCCTCGGTGCGGGCCGTCGCCGGGCGGTGCGGCGGGCGGGCGCGTCGAGCGGGGGCGAGAGGTGGGCCCGGCCGGGCCCGCGGGTGTGTGTCCACGCACGGGGCGGGCCGTGCGCCGGACCGTGTCCGACCGGCGTCCGCCGTGTCAGTCGCCGCGCAGCCGGTGCCGCTTGCGCCAGGCGACGACCGCCGCGGCGATCCCGGTCACCACGATGAACCCCGTCGAGATCACGAACGCGGGAGACGTCGGCGATCCGGCCCGGCTGCCCGCGATCACGTACGCCGCGGTGTTGGGGATCGAGCCCAGGCCCGTGGCCAGCAGAAACGGTGTGTATCCCATACGGGACACGGCGGCGCAGTAGTTGGCGGCGGCGAACGGGACCCCCGGGAACAGCCGTACCGCCAGCATCGAGCGGAAGCCGTGGGAGCTCAGCTGGTGGTCGGCCGCCCTCAGCCAGCGGCCCCGCAGCAGCGGTCGCAGCGCGTCCTGCCCGAGCAGGCGGCCGAGCGTGAAGGCGATCCCCGCGCCCAGGACGGTCCCGGCCAGCGCCGAGCCCAGTCCTGCCGCCGAGCCGAAGAGCGCCCCCGCCGCCAGATTGAGCAGCGGGCGCGGCACGAAGGCCGCGGTGCACACCCCGTATCCGACGGCGAACAGCACCACCGCCGCCGCACCGCTCAGCTGCACCGGCGGCCGGCCCTCCGAGAGCAGCCGCTGTGGCTCGTACAGCACCACCAGCGCCCCGGCGCACGCGAGCACCAGAGCGAGGAACGACAGCCGCGACCACGGTGAGAGCAGCACCTGTGCGCAGCGGACGACGAGACCTGCGGGCGGCCTGGGGACGGGCTCGAACATCCGGGGAGACTAACCGACAAGTGGGCGTGATCGCCGTAATCTGGGCCTCATGACTCCCCGGGTACCGCCGAGCGAGCTGGCCGGCACGGTCCTTGAACGCCTGACGAGCGTCTATCCGACGGGTGCGGATCCCGTACGGGCCGAAGGCGCCGCCGCGTACATGAAGGGTGTCGCCCCCTTCATCGGGCTCCGTGCGAGCGATCGCCGGGCCCTGTCCCGTACGGTGCTCGAAGGGCTGCCGCTCCCCGTCGAGAGCGACTGCGCGGCGATCGCCCTGCGCTGCTGGGAGCTGCCCGAGCGGGAGTACCACTACTTCGCCGTCGACTTTCTCGCGCGTCATGTGCGCCGCTGCTCCTCCGGCTTCGTTCCGGTGGTCCGTCATCTCGTCGTCACCACCTCCTGGTGGGACACCGTCGACGCGATCGCCGCGCACGTGGTGGGGCCGCTGGTGAGCGCGGACCCGGAACTGGTGCCTGCCATGGACGAGTGGATCGGGGACGACGACCTGTGGGTGGCGCGCACCGCCCTGCTCCACCAACTGCGCTACAAGTCCGCGACGGACGCGGGCCGGTTGTTCCGGTACTGCCTGCGGCAGGCCGGTCATCCGGACTTCTTCATCCGCAAGGCGATCGGATGGAGCCTGCGGGAGTACGCGAAGACGGACCCCGGGGCCGTCCGGGAGTTCGTGGACTCGGCGCGGGATGTGCTGTCCCCCCTCTCCGTCCGCGAGGCGCTCAAGAACCTGTAGCCCGGGTTCCCCCGGACCGGACCGGATCGGATCGGGCACCGGGCTCAGAGCGCACCGAGTGCTTCGGTGGGTGTCGGGCGTGCCGCCCGGGACGCGGGGTACAGGCCCGCTCCCGTGCCGATGGCGGCGGCGAGCAGGCCGCCCGCGAGGACCTCTTCCGGGCCGACTCCCGTCCGGGAAAACCATTCGACCCGGTCCGGTACATCGGAGATGATCGCCTCATGTTCCGGTACGCCTTCCTCGCAGAGCGCCCCGCAGTCGCGGGCGCGCCGAAGGCTGCCGCATTCCTCGCCGCCTGCGCGGCCGTCGCGGCGGCGGCCTTCGACGCCGCGCCGGTCGACGGCGCCCGAAGCTGACTCTTCCCGGATCGTCCGGTGGGACCCCGCAGGGGGAGGGTCGGCAAGGCCCAGGGGTCCTCATCACACGTCGAGTTCCGAGGAAGAACACCATGCCCAAGACGGCTTACGTGCGCACCAAGCCGCACCTGAACATCGGCACCATGGGCCATGTCGACCATGGGAAGACCACCCTGACCGCCGCCATCACCAAGGTGCTCAGTGCGCGGGGGACCGGCAGCTTCGTGCCGTTCGACCGGATCGACAAGGCGCCGGAGGAGGCGCAGCGCGGGATCACCATCAACATCGCGCACGTCGAGTACGAGACCGAGACCCGCCACTACGCGCATGTCGACATGCCCGGGCACGCCGACTACGTGAAGAACATGGTCACCGGCGCGGCGCAGCTCGACGGGGCGATCCTCGTCGTGTCCGCGCTCGACGGGGTGATGCCCCAGACGTCCGAGCATGTGCTGCTCGCCCGCCAGGTCGGCGTGGACCACATCGTGGTCGCGCTGAACAAGGCGGACGCGGGTGACGACGAGCTGACCGACCTGGTGGAGCTGGAGGTCCGCGAGCTGCTCACCGCGCACGGGTACGGCGGTGACGCGGCCCCGGTCGTCCGGGTTTCCGGTCTGAAGGCCCTGGAGGGCGACCCGCGCTGGACTGCGGCCGTCGAGGCGCTGCTCGACGCGGTCGACACCTATGTGCCGACGCCCGTCAGGTACACGGACGCGCCGTTCCTGCTGCCGGTGGAGAACGTGCTCACCATCACCGGGCGGGGAACCGTCGTCACCGGAGCCGTCGAGCGCGGCACGGTCCGCGTCGGTGACCGGGTGCAGGTGCTCGGCGCGGACGTGGAGACGGTCGTGACCGGTCTGGAGACCTTCGGCAAGCCGATGGAGTCCGCCGAGGCGGGGGACAGTGTCGCGCTGCTGCTGCGCGGGCTCGCCCGTGACGCGGTCCGGCGCGGTCATGTCGTCGCCGCGCCCGGCAGCATCACCCCGAGCCGGCGCTTCACCGCCCAGGTGTACATCCTGTCGGGCCGTGAGGGAGGGCGTACGACCCCCGTGGCCACCGGGTACCGGCCGCAGTTCTACATCAGGACCGCCGATGTCGTCGGCGATGTGGACCTCGGCGAGCGGGCGGTCGCCCAGCCCGGTGACACGGTCACCATGACCGTCGAGCTGGGGCGTGACGTCCCGCTGGAGCCCGGCCTCGGGTTCGCGATCCGCGAGGGCGGCCGTACGGTCGGCGCCGGCACGGTCACGGAGCCGGCCTGACGAGGCCGCGAACAGGACGCGCCCGCCTCCTCCGGGAGGCGGGCGCGGTCCGTCCGGGCTCCGCCCGCGGAGTGCGACCTTCCCGGCCGTACACAATGGGACCGTGAACAAGCTGCCCCTCCCCGGCCCCGACCCGGAATCCGGCCCCGACCCGGAGGCCGGAGCCGACCCGCGCACGGAATCCGAGCCGGGTGCTCGATCCGTACCGCCTACGGCAAACGAGCCGGGTGCGGGATCCGATGGCGGGCCCGGTTCCGGATCCGGTGGTGTACCGGCGGAGTGCGCGTCGGAGCCCATACCCGTGACCCGGACCGTGGACCTCGGCACCGCCAGACTGATGCCTGACATCGACCGGGACCGGGCCTGGCTGCTGACGGTCGACGGCGCTCCCCAGTCGTATGTCGACCTGGACGAGCCCACACACCTGGAGTTCGAGTACACGCGGCGGCTCGCCCATCTCGTCGACGCCTTCGCGGAAGAGGGCCGCCCGCTCGACGTACTGCACCTCGGCGGCGGGGCGCTCACCCTGCCCCGCTATGTGGCCGCGACCCGGCCGGGCTCCCGGCAGAACGTCGTGGAGGCGGACCGGGGGATCGTCGCGCTGGTCGCGGAGCTGCTGCCGCTGCCACCGGACTCCGGCATCGCGGTGCACGGCGCCGACGCCCGGGCCTGGGCGGAGGCGGCCCCGGCGGACTCGGCCGACCTGGTGATCGCCGATGTCTACGGTGGTTCGCGGGTCCCCGCCTCTCTCACCTCGGTCGAGTACGCGCGCGCGGCCGAACGGGTCCTGCGCCAGGGCGGGGTCTACGCGGCCAATCTCGCCGACGGTGCGCCCTTCGCCTTCCTCCGCTCCCAACTGGCCACCTTCGCGGCGGTGTTCGGGGAGCTCGCCCTGATCGCCGAACCCGCGGTGCTGCGCGGGCGGCGCTTCGGCAACGCCCTGCTGCTCGCCTCCCACACCCCCCTCGACACCGCCGCCCTGGCCCGGCGCACCGCCGGGGACGCCTTTCCCGCGCGGGTGGAGCACGGGCCGTCGCTCGCCCGGCTGATGAGGGGCGCGCGTCCGGTGGCGGACCGGGAGGCGCGGGACTCGCCCGAGCCGCCCGACGGCGCGTTCGGCATCGGCTGACACCCGGAGGGCCCGGCGACCGTCCCCGTACGGTGCGTCATGGCCGGGCCCGGCGGCGGGCCGCGGGATGACCCCTGCCGGGTGAAGGCGCGGCCCGGCCGCCGGTCCGCCGGGGCGGTCGGCGGACCGGCCGCGGGAGTCAGACCGTGGAGCGGGGCGCCAGCCGCAGAGTGCTCAGGATCTGCTGGATGGTGGCTTCGGGGACCTCGTCCTTGACGCCTTTGTTGGCGTACAGCACCCAGGACTTGATCTCACCCGCCGGGTCCTTGAAGCTGAACGCGATCGACTTCCCGTCCGTGTCGCACTTTTTCTTCTTCTTCACCCCGACCGCGGTCGCCGTCGACATGCTGCCGGTCAGCCCGGACTTGGTGGTGTACGGCTTGGCCTTGACGACCTTGACGGTGCCCTTGGGCTCCTCCTGCGCGTAACCGGCCCACGCCCAGTTGCCCGCCTCGTTGTACGCGGCCGTCTGGATGTCCTTGGCGCCCTTGCCGCCCTTCGTCCCGACCGTGGCGAGGCCCGTCGTCTCCAGGCTCCCGTCCATGTTGGTGTCCTGTGTGCACCATTCGGACTTGTAGTGGGCCGGGGCGGACATCGCGACCACGGGAGAGCCGTCGCCCTTCTTGGCGTCCTCGAAGCCGGTGCTGATGCCCGAGCCCGCGACCTCCCAGGACGGCGGTACGTCGAACAGGGTGCCGTGCTTGGGGTTGGTCACCACCTTCCAGCCCGCGATCGTCGGCTTCGCGTCCTCGCCGCCGCGCGGGTTCTCCGAGGGCGGCGGGGTGCCCGGGTCCGGTGCCGGCCCGGAAGAGGGCGACTGGGACGCGGCGCCCTTGCCGCCCTTGTCCGACGTGTCCTTGTCCTCGCCCGAGAACACGACGACCCCGGTCACCACGGCCGTGGCGACGACCGCGGTGGCGGCGACGATCGCGACGACGGTCGTCTTCTTTCTGTCGCCCGGCGGCTGAGGCCCGCCGGGCGGCTGCCCCGGTGCGGCGTACTGCGGCACCGTCGGCTGCTGGTACGGGTTGGGCTGCTGATATCCCGGCTGCTGATAGGGATTCGGTTGTTGCTGGTAACCCGGCTGTTGATACGGGTTCTGGTTCTGCGGGTTCTCGCCCCCGGGCGGCTGCTGTCCTGGCCACATGGCCAGTAACGATAGAGGGACGGCCCCGCGGCTGCCATGTCCACCCCGGCGGGGATGGCCAAGGGTGCTACCCGTAAGTAACATATCGCCATGAGTGCTGACCGGATGACCGTAGGCGAGATGCTCGCCGCCACCGTGCCCATGGCCAGGACCCTCAACCTGGAGTTCCTGGAGGCGACCGCGGAACGCGCGGTGCTGCGCCTGCCCGACCAGAGCGACTTCCACAACCATGTCGGCGGTCCGCACGCCGGGGCGATGTTCACGCTCGCCGAGTCCGCGAGCGGCGCGATCGTCCTCGCCGCGTTCGGCGACCAGCTGAACCGCGCCGTGCCGCTCGCCGTCAAGGCCGACATCGCCTACAAGAAGCTGGCGATGGGCCCGGTCACCGCGACCGCGACGATCGGCCGCCCCGCCGCCGACATCGTCGCGGAGCTGGACCGGGGCGAGCGGCCCGAGTTCCGCGTCGACATCGACATCCGGCGCGAAGACGGCGCGGTGACCGGCGAGATGGCCATTCTATGGACGCTCCGCCCTAACGACCTGGGGAAATGAGCCGAACGGCGGGCGTAGGTCCCGCACCGGTCCCATCTCCTCTCAGTGACTCAACGTTGCTGAACGCGGCGTAGCGGAGAGGAAGGCTTCCACGGCACGGGAACCGCGATCACCCGCACCGATCCGGCCGTGGACGTACCGCTCGAACGTGATCAGCGGGTTCTCATGCCCGAGCCAGTCCGCCACATCCACAGGCGACTCGCCCGCCTCAATCCATCGCGTCGCGCCGATGTGCCGGAGAATCCGGGTGTGCGATCCACCCGCACCCCGAGATCATGTGCGGCATGAACGAGGACTTCGAAGAGGACAACCGGATCGCGTACGCCGGACTCACCGCGCTCGCCGAGCTGATAGAGAACGTGGGGAGCACGCTCGACCCCGACGAGGACAACCGCCCCTACTTTGTTGCCTGGGGGCTGGTGTTATCTGCACCTTAGAAAGGTTGCCGCTGACGGCTGCGACTGAGTGATGTACGCCGTGTCCGTTGTGTGAGCGGTGCGTTATCCGGAACAGCGGCGAAGTGCCGCTGACAGTGATGACAGAGGGGCACGGTGGCCATGTTCGACGCAGGCTGACGACAGCCCGGCGGCCCGGCCGTGGGCTATGCTCGCGGCTCGAACTACCTTCCGACATGAGAAGAAGTACCGGTGGACGCCAGGATCACCCGGATCCAAGCCAAACTCGCCGCAGTGCCGACCGCGGAGAAGGCCGTACTCGGCCCCGTGCTCACCGAGACGCAGATCTCGGACTTCGAGGACACCCACGACGTTCGACTGCCTGAGGAGTTTCGCCAGTTCCTCACCCGAATCGGCCACGGCGGATACGGTCCCATCTACGGGTTGCTACCCATGGAGCGATGGGTTGGGCGGGGTGGCATGGGACAGCCCGCCGAATCGTTCCCAATCGCTCCCGACGTCGATGTCCCAACAGGTCCCGATGACCGGGGCGACCTCGCGGGCTCCTTCCCCGGCACCATCACAGTTGTCTACCGGGGCTGCAGCGACTTCACGCTGCTTGTCGTCACAGGACCCGGACGCGGGCGCCTGGTGGAAGTCAACGCCGAGGGATTCTTCGCTCCCCGGTTCTACGCCGATTCTGACTTCCTGTCTTGGTACGAGCGGTGGCTCGACTTCGTTCTGACAGGACACCGGGACCTCAACTGGTTCGCCGACCAGATGGCCGGCAACGAGGACCAGCTCGTGGCGACGCTCCTGGACGACGAACTCCCGACAAGGCGGCGAGCCGCCGCCCACACGTTCATCACCTACCCAGCCCCGAGCACCACCTTGCCCAGCACGCTCATTCGGGCGCTGACTGCGGAGACTCACCCGGCCGTGAGAGAAACGATCCTTCGCGCCCTCGCCGCGCAGGGAGAACACGGCCGAGATCTGCTGACCATGGCGCTCGCCGATCCGGTCGCCGATGTCCGATCCCTCGCTGCTGTGCTCATGGCGACGAACACACCGCAGGGACGACAGCTACCTGCCCGGCGACGAGAAGCTCTTAGCCAGCGCCTCGCGTACGAGACAGACGACTCGGTGCGCGAAACCATTCAGAGAATGCTCAAGCACTCAACCTGACGTGACACTCCCGAGCCCCCGATCAACGTCAACGGCATACCGCTGACGCTCTGACCAGCAAGCGTTCGGGGCCAGGCCGTCGGGGGCGCGGATACGATGTCGATCTTGCCCGGCCCGGAGCCGTGGATCACGGCTGGAGCTGTTCTTGCGGCCCGCCTGGCGGCCGAGGGCCTTGTGGCCGCCGCCGTCGGGGATGTTGCCGAGTTTCTTGATGTCGACGTGGACGAGTTCGCCCGGGCGTTCGCGTTCGTAGCGGCGTATGACACGGCCGGTGGCCCGGTCCAAGTGCGTGAGCCGGGCCAGGCCGAAGCGGGTCAGGACTCTGTGCACCGTGGCCGGGTTCAGCCGCTGCAGGTGGGCGATGTGGGCCGCCGGGCCCCAGCGCGCAGCACGCGGACCTTGATGATCCGGCGTTCGGTGCGGGTCGGGGTCCGGCGCGGGCTGCGGTGCGGGCGCGAGGACCGGTCGGCCATGCCCGCCTCGCCGAGTTCGCGGTAGCGGCCGGCCCATCGCTGAGCCGTCGTGGGTGAGACCTGGAAGCGCTCGGCGGCCCGGCGCAGGGTCCAGCCGTCCTCGACGACGCAGCGGGCCAGGCGCAGGCGTCCGGTCTCGGCCAGGGGTGCATTGCGGTGGGGCATGAGGGCTTTCTGATCGTTCGATGTTGATGTCGCAATCCACACCGAACCTGGAAGGCCCTCACCCATTCAAGATCACCCCACAGCGAACCCTGTCACCAACCTCCGAGGGCAGAACATCTAGTCGTGAGACATCGCAGGTCAGGCGGCCATCCATGCCTCCTCGGCCGTTCGGGCGCGAGTGAGGAGTTCGGCGTGGTCGGGCTCGTCCTCGTGCAGGGACGCGAAGACGAGGCCGGGGCTGCAATACTGGTCACTGGTTCGGGACCTGCAATCGGTTCGGGAACCGATACGTGCGCCGACTGTGGTAGGGAGGACGCGCGTTTCGGGACTTCGATGGGGGGCCTGAAACAGGACTCGGTGCCGGACCAACCAGAGAGCCCCTGCGCTACGGGGTGGGGGCTTTGTGGTGTCTGCGGTCGGAGACGCGAGCCTTGTGGATCCGTCAGGGCGGCATGACGAAGCCCTCCGAACTCCAGGGAGTCCTCCGTCCGATTGAGCTGGGAAAGCCAGGGACGCGATGGGACACCGAAGGACACGAACTCGCAGGTCAGATGCCATGCGGCCCCTTAAACTCCCCAGGTCCCGTGTTACCAGACCAGAACGGCCATCACCTGGACCCTCCGCCCCACAACCTGACCGCCCCGCCACCACCCGGGGCGCCCGCACGCCGTCGACCGCCTCCACCCGGCCCGGTGCACAAGGGCGGCTCCGGCGCGTCCGGTCCGGTGGGGGCGCTCCTGGCTTCGGGCGCGGCGCCGTGGATCCCCAAGCCCGGCCGGCGTTCGAGGGCGTGACCCGCCCCGCTAGGTGACCCCAAGGGCCCCGCGCCCACCGGGCGAAGGCCCCTGACGTCCGCCGTCCCGCGCGGGGGATCATGGACACACAGGCCCCGCCCCGCACCCCCGCAAGGAGACGCCGATGACCGCCCCCTGGATCGCAGGACTCGCCGGCACCGAGCCCGACATCCACCCCGACGCCTTCACCGCCCCCACCTCCGTCGTCATCGGCGATGTCACCCTGGCGCCGGGAGCCAGCGCCTGGTACCACGCCGTGCTCCGCGCCGACTGCGGCCCCATCGTCATCGGCGCCGACTCCAACATCCAGGACAACTGCACCGTCCATGTGGACCCTGGCTTCCCCGTCACCGTCGGCGAGCGGGTCACCGTCGGCCACAACGCCGTACTGCACGGCTGCGCGGTGGAGGACGACGTCCTGATCGGCATGGGCGCGACGGTCCTCAACGGCGCCCGCGTCGGCACCGGTTCACTCGTCGCCGCGGGCGCTCTCGTCCCCCAGGGCATGGAGATCCCGCCCGGCTCGCTCGTCGCCGGCGTACCCGCCAAGGTGAAGCGTCAGCTCACCGACGAGGAGCGGGAGCACATCAGGACCAACGCCGTCATGTATCTCGAACTCGTGAAGGCGCACCGCGAGGCGCGCCCGACGGGCTGAAGGCACCGAGCTCCTCGGGACCGGTCGTCGGCTGACGGCCGATACCGGCCAGGAGACCCGCGCGCGGGGGCATCACGATCTCCGCCGCGACCGCGCTGCCCGCCGGCAGCCGGCGGGTGACGGTCCGGGTCGCGAACGCGTCGACCAGCCCCAGCCCGTGACCGCAGTCCGCGTGCGCGTCCAGCGGCTCCTGGCGCCGGGCGGCCCGGTGCTTCCACCGGCCGCCGTCACGGACCTCCGCCGTCAGGGTGTTCCCGCGGACCCTGATGGCCAGGGCGACCCAGCTGCTCCCGCTGTGCAGCACCACATTGCTGACCAGTTCGGTCACGATCACCGAAAGAGCCTCGTGGCACTCGGCGTGCAGGCGCCATCGTCGTGCCACCGCGCCCGCGAAGTGGCGCAGGGCCCGGGCCGACTCCGGCGTCGCCGCCATCGCGCACTGAGCCAGCCCCGAGGCCCCGCCCTCCGGCACCGGGCCGGGGAAGACGGGCCGGCACGACTCCTCGGACGCGATCACTGTCGGCTCCTTCTGCCCGGGTGGCGGCCCGGGGCGATGGGGCTACGCTCGCTGTCACTCCGTGCCCGGCGCAATCGGGGAGGCTGAAGTACGGATACGTAAAGAAATGAAATGCCCGGAATTGTCGAGGAGGGTGACTCGGTGACCACGCTCGGTGACGACATATGGGAGCGCTGGCTGACTCGGACCGTCGCCCGCACCACCCCGCGGCCCGCGCTTCTGCTGCTGGAGGGCCGTGCAGGGACCGGGAAGAGCCGGTTGCTCGCCCAGCTCGCGGAACACGCGGAAGCCGGGCCGCGCGCACAGGTGGTGATGACGTTCACCCCGTCCGGGGTCACGCTCGCCCGTGTTCCGGCCCATTCCGGCCGTACGGAACCCAGTGCCACCCGACCTCCGGGAGGCAGGGAACCGGCCGGTGACCGGCACTCCCTGCGACCGCCTCCGGCTCCGGGCGCACGCGGGCCCCGGCAGTACGAGGACACCGCGGCGCTCGCCCGGGAACTCGCGTCCCTGCCGGACGCCGAGGGCCCCCTCCTCCTGGTCGCCGACGATGTCCACCGGGCAGGGCCGGAGGAGGCGGAACTGCTCCGGCGGCTGCTGGAACAGCCGCCCGACCATCTCGCGGCCGTCCTCGCGTACCGCCCGGAGGAACTCGCCCGCCCCGGCCTGGTCCTGGGCCGGGCCACCGCCTACCCCGCACGCCTCACCGTGCTGCGGATACGCCTCGGGACCCTGGACGCCGACCAGGTGCGGCGGATGGCCGAGAGCCGCCTCGGCCCGGAGAGCTGCCCGCCCGAACTGATCGCCCGTATCCATGAGCGGTCGGCGGGAGTGCCGCAGGTCGTCGCCGACCTGCTGTCCCAGCTGGAGGAGTCGTACGGCCCCAAGGAGCGCTACACGGCCCGGGACCTGGACGCCACCGGGCCGCCCGTACGGCTGGCCGAACTGATCATCGGACGGCTCACCGGCCTCCCGGAACAGCACCGGGCCATCGCCGGCGCGGCGGCGGTGCTCGACGGTCCCGGCAGCGCCGACGACCTCTGTGCGGTGGCCGGCCTCCCCGAAGGCGTCGGTCGGCAGGCACTGGTCGAGGCCCTGCGCGCGGGGGTGCTCCAGGAGGCGGGCCGGGATCTGTACCGCTTCCCGGCCCCGCTGGCGGGCGCGGCGGTCTACCGGGAGCTGCCGGGACCGCTCCGGCAGGAGATGCACCGCAGAGCGGCCGACGCACTCGCCCGCCGGCAGCCGGTCGACTGGGCCGCGCTCGCCGCCCACCGGCACCGCGCCGGCCAGACCCGCGGCTGGATGAAGGCGGCCGAACGCGCGGCCCGGCAGTGCGCCGGCGCGGGCGAGCACCAGACCGCGATCGACCTGCTGGAGCAGGCGCTGTCCCATCCCGCGGTACCCCGCGGCACCCGCGCCCGGCTCGCCCTGCTGCTCGCCCACAGCGCGGTGCTCGGACTCCATACCGACCAGACCGTCCAGGTGCTGCGCCAGATCCTCGACGAGCACTCCCTGCCCTCCGCCGTACGGGGCCGGATCCGCCTCGATCTGGGGCTCGTCCTCTACAACCAGGCGGGCCGGGGCCTCCAGGGCTGGGTGGAGCTGGAACAGGCGGCAGCGGAACTGGCCGAACAGCGCCCGGCACTCGCCGCACGGGCCATGTCCGCGCTGGCCATGCCCGTCATGTCGGCGGTGCCGCTGGAGCGCAATCTGTACTGGCTCGACCGGGCCCGGAAGATGGCCGCAGTGAGCGACGACGACGAGGTCCGTACGACGGTGGCCGCCAACTGCGTGGCCGTACAGCTGGAGACCGGCGACCCGTCGGCCTGGGACGCACTGGACCGGCTGCGCGACGACGCGGCCGACCCCGCGCGGCTGCCGCATGTGGCCCGGGGGCTGGTGAACGCCGCCGACGCGGCGCTGTGGCTGGGCAGGCTGCCGCGCGTCGGTGAACTGGTTGAGGAGGGCCTGGAGCTGGCGGCCCGGGGCGGCGCCGCATACGTCGAACAGGACGGCCGGGGGACCCGTCTGGTCCTGGACTGGGTGACCGGACGCTGGGACGGACTGTCCGCGCGGGCGCGTGCCTTCGTCGCGGAGGCCGGTGTGATGCCGGGCCCCGCGGCGGACGCCCGGATCGTCCTCGGGATGCTGGCGCTGGCGCAGGGGGAGTGGCAGCAGATGGCGGCCTGGCTCTCCGGCGACGGGCATCCGCTGCCGGCCGGCTCCCCGCTGCCGCATGTCGCCGCCGCCGCGGGCGCCCTGGTCAGAACCGCGCTCGCCCGCGGCGACCTGGAGACCGCGGCCTCCGAAGCCGCCGTCACCTGGGACCGGTTGCGGGACAAGGGCGTCTGGGCCTGGGCGGCCGAACTGGCACCCTGGGCCGTCGAGGCCACCGCCAGGGCCGGCCGGCGCGAGCGGGCCGAGGAGATGACCGCGGAGTTCGGGGCGGGGCTCACGGGGCTGGAGGACGCCGCTCCATCGGCGGTCGCCGCGCTCGCCTGGTGCCGAGGGATCCTCGCCGAGACCGGCGGCAGACCCGCCGAAGCCGTGCCCCGCTACCGGGAGGCGTCCGCCGGGTACGCCGCCCTGCCCCGCCCCTACGCCGCGCTCCTCACCACCGAGGCGGCCGAGACCTGCGTTCTGGCGGCCGGTGCCGGGAGGAGAACGGACGGCGACCGCACCGGAAGCGGAAGCGGAGGCACAGAAACCGGCCGCGCGGGAACCGGGGGCGCGAGCCCCGACGACTCCACGGGAGCCCTTGGCGCGGGATCCGCCGGCACGGACATGGCGGCCCCGGACCCGGCGGCCCCGGACAGCGACGCCGTCGCCGCGGCCGTCGAATCGCTCGCCTCCTGTGTCGAGAGCCTCATCGCCCTGGGCGCGAGCTGGGACACCGCCCGGGTACGGGCCACCCTGCGCTCCCACCGGCCCATGCCCGGCCGGCGGCCCCGCGGCCGCCCCGCGTACGGCGACCAGCTCTCCCCGCGCGAGCAGGAGGTCGTGGACCTGGCCTCCGCCGGACTCACCAACCGGGAGATCGCCGCCACCCTCCATCTCTCCCCGCGCACCGTCGAGCAGCATGTCTCCCGCGCCCGCCGGAAACTGGAGTCCCAGTCACGGCAGCCGCTGAGCCGGCCCCGTCCCCACCGGGCCACCTGATTTTTTTGCGTATCCGTGGATGCCCGCCACGGATGGCGCGGTCCGTGGTGCCGTCAATAGCGTCCACCCACCGAAGCGGAACGCACCGCTTCCGTGCCGGCCGCTGTCCGGCACGGTCTGCCGAGTGCCCGCCGTCGGTGCTGCGCCCGGGTGCCGGAACACCTGGCGGGCGACGGGCCACGGTCCCCCACCGCGGTGGCCCCGCTCGCAGAGGAGGGGTGTCCCGGCCCCGGGCACGGCCTCACAGGGCAGCCTTTCCGGGCGCGGCCGTCACCCGGCAGCCCCTTTCCGGGCGCGGCCGTCAGCGCGCGGGGCGCCCGACGGCCGGGCTCCCGGCGGGCGCCGGGGCGCCCGCCCGCGCACGGGGAAGGACAGCGCGGCCGAGCGCCGGTGGGCGCCGGAGGAACAGCGCGGCACGGTCCGGATCAGGCCACGAGGCCGTCTGTCCCGACCGGTGAACGGTCAATAACCTGGGGGGAGTTGTCCGTTCTGCCGAGGAGCCCCATGGCCGCACAGCAGGTCCCCGACATCCTGTCGCCGGAGTTCGCCGCGAACCCCTACCCGGCCTACCGCGCCATGCGGGAGAGCGCTCCTCTGATCTGGCACGAGCCCACGCAGAGCTATCTGCTGTCGCGCTACGCGGACGTCGAACGGGCCTTCAAGGACAAGGAGTCCCGCTACACCACCGACAACTACGCCTGGCAGGTCGAGCCCGTCCACGGCAGGACCATCCTCCAGCTCAGCGGGCGCGAGCACGCGGTTCGGCGGGCACTCGTCGCCCCCGCGTTCCGGGGCAGTGACCTCCAGCAGAAGTTCCTCCCGGTCATCGAGCGCAACGCCCGTGAGCTGATCGACACCTTCCGGCACCGGGGAGAGACCGATCTCGTCGGCTCGTTCGCCACCCGCTTCCCGGTCAACGTCATCGCGGAGATGCTCGGTCTCGACAGGGCCGACCACGACCGGTTCCACGGCTGGTACACGAGCGTCATCGCCTTTCTCGGCAATCTCACCCGGGACCCCGAGGTCACGGCGGCCGGCGAGCGCACCCGGGTCGAGTTCGCCGAATACCTGTTCCCCGTGATCCGGCAGCGCAGGGAGAAGCCCGGCGACGACCTGCTCTCCACGCTCTGCGCCGCCGAGGTCGACGGGGTACGGATGAGCGACGAGGACATCAAAGCGTTCTGCAGCCTGCTGCTCGCGGCCGGCGGCGAGACCACCGACAAGGCGATCGCCGGTCTCTTCGCCAATCTGCTGGCGCATCCGGAGCAGTTCGAGGCCGTGCGCGAGGACCGGAGTCTCATCGACCGCGCGTTCGCGGAGACCCTGCGCTACACCCCGCCCGTCCATATGATCATGCGCCAGACCGCCGCCGAGGTCACGGTCAGCGGCGGCACCATACCCGCGGGCGCGACGGTCACCTGTCTGATCGGGGCCGCCAACCGGGACGCCCAACGCTACCGGGAGCCGGAGCGCTTCGACATCTTCCGCGACGACCTCACCACGACCACCGCGTTCTCCGCCGCCGCCGACCATCTGGCCTTCGCACTGGGACGGCACTTCTGTGTCGGGGCGCTCCTCGCCAGGGCCGAGGTGGAGACCGCCGTCAACCAACTCCTGGACGCGCTGCCCGACATGCGGCTCGCGGACGGCTTCACACCCGCCGAGCAGGGCGTTTTCACCCGGGGACCCGCGACCCTGCCCATTCGCTTCACCCCCTCGGCCGGCTGACGGACCCGGCGTCGGGCCACGGCGGACCGGCGGGCGCCCGGGCATCGCACCGTACGGCTCCGGAGGACCCGCGGGCACCCGGCGTACGGCCGTGAGGCACGGGCACCCGGACCTCACCGGGCGTACGGCACCGCCGTACCGGCACCGGACCGCACCGGCACGGGGACCCGGATCTCACCGTACGACCGGGGTGAACCGCACCGGGAGGGAGGTCAGGCCCCGCATCCACACCGACGGACGCCAGGTCAGCGCCTCGGGCTCCACGCCGAGCACCACGTCCGGCAGCCGCTCCAGCAGCGTCTCGACCGCCGTCCGGGCGATGACGTCGGCCAGCAGCGGTGCCGGATAGGGGCAGCGGTGCTCACCGCTGCTGAACGACAGATGCGCGGAGTTCTCCGCACCGATCCGGCCCTCAGGCCAGATCTGGGGATCGGTGTTGGCCGCCGCGAGCCCCAGGACCACGCAGTCGCCCGCCCGGATCTGGCGCCCGGCGAGCTGGGTGTCGCGCACGGCCCACCGGCCGATGAAGTTCTGGGTGGGGGTCTCCAGCCAGAGCACCTCGTTCAGCGCCTGGCCGACACTCAGCCGCCCCCCGGAGACGCTCAGGGCGAAGCGCTCGTCCGTCAGCAGCAGCCGCAGGGTGTTGCAGATCCAGTTGGCCGTCGGCTGCTGAGCCGCCGCGATGACCGTGATCAGGTCCTGGACGACCTCCTCGTCCGTCAGCTGCGCGGGATGGCCCAGCATCCGGGAGGTGACATCGGGCCCCGGCGCGGACCGCTTGTCCTTGACGAGCCGCTGGATGCGCTCCTGCACCCGGACGTACGCGGACACCGGATCGTCGCCCTCGTGCGCGTCGAGCGAGATCCGCAGATCGTGCACCAGGTCCTCGGCGTCGGCAGTGCCCGCGGGCATGCCGCACATCTGGACGGCGGCCCGCATCGGCAGGGCGTGGGCGTACGAGGACATCAGCTCGGCCCGCCCGCTGCCCGCGAACAGATCGATCAGATGGTCCGCGATCCGCCGGCTCCAGTGGCCGAGTTCGAACTGGTCGACGCCCTCCAGCGCCTCGGTGATCACTCCCGCGCGCCGCTGGTGCTCCGCCCCCTCGGCGAAGAGCACGGACGGCTGGTAGCCGACGAACGGCATCAGCGGCCAGTCGGCCGGGATCTGCGACCACTGGTTCCAGCGCCGTGAGTCACGGGCGAACAGATCGTCGTGGCCGGTCACATAGGTGACCTCGGCGTACCCGAGCACCAGCCAGGCCGGAATGCCGCCGTCGAGCAGGATCGGGGCGACCGCCCCGTGCTCCCGGCGCATGCTGCGGTACAGCTCCGACGGCGACTGCTGGAACGCCGTGCCGCTCAGCGGAACCGCACCCGCGTGGGAGGGGCAGCCCGGGGGAGCCCCCGGAGCCCCGCCACCGGGACCGGGCGCCGGGGATCCGGAGGCCGGTCCGGGGCCGGGGGGCGGGCCTTGCGCGGGTCCCGTGCGGTCGGTCATGGGGTCATCTCCCGGGACATGGCCAGTTCGCGAAGGTGTTTGACGAGGCTGAGCAGCACGTGTTTGCCCGACGAGCGGACCCGGGCGTCGCAGTCGACCAGCGGTACATGCGGCGCCAGCGACAGTGCCTGCCGTATCTCTGCCAGGGAGAACGCGGCCGGATCGTTGTCGAAGCGGTTGACCGCCACCACGAACGGCGTGCCGTGGTTCTCCAGCCGGTCGATGGCGTACCAGGAGTCGCTCATCCGACGGGTGTCGACCAGCACCACGGCACCGAGCGTACCCGCGAAGAGCCGGTCCCACAGAAACCAGAACCGCTCCTGGCCCGGTGCCCCGAACAGATACAGGACCATGCGGTCGTTGAGGCTGATCCGCCCGAAGTCGAAGGCCACGGTCGTGGTCGACTTCTTCGAGGGGCCGGCGGTCTCGTCGAGTCCGATGCCCGCCTGAGTCATCACCTCCTCCGTGTTCAGGGGACGGATCTCGCTGACCGACTTGACCAGCGTCGTCTTGCCGACGCCGAAGCCGCCCACGATGACGATCTTGAGCCCCGTCTCGACGGAGTCGACCAGGGGAGTGCGGCCGGGCAGTTCAGAGGTTGCGGAGTCCATGGAGCACCTCCTCCAGAAGAGCCGAGTCGGGCAGGCCGATCAGCGAGCGCGCGGCCCGCGGACGGCGTGCGGTGATACGCCCCGTCGCCAGGAGGTCGCCGAGCAGGATCCGTACGACCGTGACCGGGAGCCGCAGCTCCGCCGAGATCTCGACGACCGAGATCGGATGCCGGCACAGATCCAGGATCCGTACGTGCTCCGACTGCATCCCCGGCGACGGATCGCACTCACTGACGATCAGTGTCACCAGGTCGAAGGTGTCGTCCTCGGGGCGGCTGCGGCCCCCGGTCACGGTGTAGAGCCGGTCGGGATCCCCCATGTCGACGGGGCGGCGGGTCATGAGGGCTGATTCTCCCGGGCTGTTCGCACCCGCGGCTCGGCGTGCAGATGCTCGCCGATCTGCTCGATCAGCTCGGTCATCTGGTGGCCGACGGCGCCCGGATCGGCGCCGTCGTCGGCCACGACCGCGAGATGGGCGCCGTCACCGGCCTCCACGATGAACAGCAGTCCGCCGTGGAACTCGGTCATCGAGTGCCGTACGCCCCCGCTGCCGTCGCCGAACTCGGCCGACGCGCCCTGGGCCAGTGCCTGGATGCCCGAGCAGATCGCGGCGAGCTGGTCGGCCTGGTCCAGCGTCAGATGCGGGGTCCAGCACAGCTTCAGTCCGTCACGGGAGAGCACCAGGGCGTGCCGGGTGCCCGGAGTGCGTTCGAGCAGGCTTTCCAGTAGCCAGGTCAGGCTGTTGTCGGTGGTCTGCATGGTCTGCGTGGGCGGGTGCTTCCCGGTGGTCGGGTCCCGGCCCGTGCCTCCTGTCTCACGGTTCATGGACATGCTGGTCTGGCGGGAGGGGCCCGCCTCCGCTACTCCTGCGGGGGTCCGTCCGGGGTGCCGTCGTGATCGCGCTGTTCACCGTGGACCGGGTGGTCGTTCCGCGGCTTGCGTGAGCGGTGGAAGGCCCCGAACTGCGTTCCGGCGTCCCGCTGCCGGGGCAGCCCCCGCGCTCCGGTGCCCTCGGCGTCCGTCCTGCCCCGGTCGGCGGCGGCCATGGTGCGCCCCCGGGGGCGTACGGGCAGTCCGTTCGGCGTCGCGACCCGGGGGGTGTTCCCCGGCGGGAAGACGGGGGCGGGCGGTGCGGTCGGGGTCGTCGCGGGAGCGGAGTCGGCGGAGTACGCGCCCGGAGCGGGGCCGTGGCCCGGGGAGGCGTCTTCGGGGCGTGCCGTCGTGCCGGTGCCCGCCGCCGCGCCGGTGGCCGTGCCGGTTCCGTTGGCGGGGCGCCCGGAGGGCTCGGCCCGGATGCCCCGCGACTGGTGCAGGAGCTGCGGCGGGAACAGCACCACGACCCCGGTGCCGCCCCTGGAGGAGGGCCGGAAGTTGACGGTCATGTTGTACTTGGCGGCCAGCATGCCGACCACCACGAGCCCGATCCGGGTACTGCGGAGCCGGGCGAGGTCGGTGACCTTCGCCGAAACGGCCTCCTCGGCGCGCCGCAGCGCCGGGCCGGTCATCTTCAGTCCGCTGTCCTCGACGGTGACGACCAGGCCGGCCGTGCGCTCCTCGACGTAGACATGGACCTCGTCGATCGGCGGAGAGAAGTTCGCGGCGTTGTCGATGAGCTCGGCCAGCAGATGCATCACACCCTCGGCCGCGTACCCGGCGACCGACACCGTACTGGAGGAGTGCAGCCGGACCCGCCGGTAGGAGGCGATCCGGCCGACCGCGCCGCGCAGGATGCTCTCCATGCCGATCGGCTTGTTCCAGGTACGGCTCGCCCGGCCGCCCATCAGCAGGGCCAGCCGGTCGGTCAGCAGCCCGAGCTGCGAGGTGTTGTGGTCGAGCTTGAGCAGGTCGCCGAACACGTCCTCGCCATAACGATCCTGCATGTCACGCAGATCGGCGAGCATGGTGACGGCCTTCGCCTGCACCCGGCTGAGGGTCTTGGCGCTCGCGCCCATGGCGGCCGAGGCCCGCCTCTCACTGAGCGCGAACTCCCGCACGATCGAGTCCAGGATCACCCGCAGCCGGGCGTCGTCGGGCTGTTCGAGCGCGGCCAGGGCGGTGTCGGCGGACGCGCCGGAGCGCAGCCGCTCGATCGCCGCGGGCAGAGTCCGGGCCGTCAGCCGGTCCAGATCGTCGGCCGACCGCGCAAGCCGCTGCACCGCGCTCGCCCCGGCGGCGCTCGCGGTCCTGGCATGCTGCTCGCAGGCGGCGAGCTCGGTGGTGAACCTCTGGAGCACCAGCCGCAGTTGCCCGTCGGCGGGCGGGGACGTGCTGGCGAGGACGTTGTCGGAACTCTCGCCGTCACGCAGCCGTTTGACGACCGAGGGGAGCGTGACGTTCACCAGATGGGCGGCTTCCGCGCCCGACTGCGCGGACTGCGTCTGGAGGGCCCGGAGTTCGCCGTCCGCCGCGATCGCGGCGGTCCGCAGTCTGCGCGAGCCGAGGGCGGCCACGGCGACCGTCACGGCCACCCATGCCCAGGCGACCGCGAGCGTGACCGCCACCCAGGCCCGGGCCGGGTCCGGAGCCGCCGCCACCGCCGCGCCACCGGCCGCCGCCGCCACCGCGACCGAGGCCAGCGGAACGGCGAGCGGCACGGGCCGTGGTGTTCGTATCCGGTGCGGGTTCGGTGCGACTGGCACGGACATGCGGTCCCTCGCTGCTCGAAGTCCGGGGAGATCCAGGGAGTTCGGACGGGCCGACCGGCGGGCATCGGCCGAACACAGGGGCGGGCACCGGAGGTTGACGGTGATCTTCCGCACTTATGTGGCGCTCATGCTAGTCACGGGCCACTCCCGGAGCGCCCGCTCAGCACGGACTCCCCACAGAATGGAGGACTTAGTCCCGAAGTCACTGTGCCGGGTCGGGGATCGTGGTAAGCGGTGAACCCTGAGCGGTTTTGTCAGGGTGGCTGCTAGAAGTGGTGGACGCTGTGGGAAACAGAGTGGCGGATGCGACGAAAGTGGCCGGAGTTCACCGCTGAAGTGGCCCGATCGGGCGAGGAAGCGATGGTTTTCGGCCATCCGGTCCGAGGGTGGTGTGCCCATGGGGTGAACATCACAGCGGTGGGCCCCCGCCCCCGGGGGTCCGGCGGACTACCGTGAGTGGGTGCCCAAGAACAGAAACACGTTCTCATTCTCGGCGCCTTCCGCCTGGTGGCGAGGGGTGCTGACCCGCACGGTCCACCGGGCCTGGCGCTGGGCGCAGGAGGCGGGCGCCGTCACGGCCGAGCACCCCGGGCGGCTGCGCTTCCGCAGCCTGGGCGAGGGCACGCGGCTGGCGTTTCCGCAGGGCACGGTGTTCGGGGAGCCGTGGATCGAGCTGGGCGACCACTGCGTGATCGCCGAACAGGTGACCCTCACGGCGGGCATGATGCCCGGGCTGGATCTGGGTGCCGAACCCGTCCTGACCGTGGGGAACGGTGTGGTCCTCGGCCGCGGCAGCCATGTCGTCGCCGACACCCGGGTGACCATCGGCCCGGATACGTACTGCGGTCCGTATGTCTACATCACGTCGACCAATCACAGCTACGACGATCCGCACGAGCCGGTGGGCAGGCAGTGGCCGCGCACCGAGGAGGTCGAGATCGGACCCGGCTGCTGGCTGGGCGCCGGGGCCGTGGTCCTGCCCGGCGCGCGCCTCGGCCGCAATGTCGTGGTCGCGGCGGGCGCGGTCGTACGGGGAGTCGTGCCCGACCACTCGGTGGTGGCGGGGGCTCCGGCCCGGGTCGTACGGAGCTGGGATCCGGTCCGCGGCTGGGAGCCGCCCCTGAGGACGCCCGCTCCCGTGCCGATTCCGGACGGCATCACTTCGGAGCAGCTGCTCGCTCTCGCGGAGCTGGAGAAGCGGGCGGAGGGCTGACGGCACGGGCGGGCCAGCGGGGTCCGCCCGGACGGCCGGTGTCCGGCCCCACCCGTCTCGGGCGTTCGGCCGGGGACCCCCGAGGCGGGCCCGGGGAAAAGTGCGGCGCCCGGGGGCACCGCTTCCGTGGTCACCGTCGGAGCCGATGCCTCCACGGGGCGGGGCGCTCCCGTGGCCGGGGAGGCCGGCGGGCCGAGCGGCACGCGGTCACGGCCGGCCCGGAGTCGGCGCTCACGGGACCGCCCGGTCAGCCGGTGGCCAGCAGGACCGTGCCCACCAGCGCGAGCCCCGCGCCGGTCGCCTGGATCACCCGCAATCGTTCTCTGAGCAGGACGAGCGCGGCGAGCACCGTTACCACCGGGTAGAGGTTCGCCAGGACCGCCGCGACGGTGACGGGACCGGCCTGCGCGGCCAGCGCGTACAGACCGTTGGCCGCCACGTCCGCAAGCCCCACGAACGCGAGCGGCAGGAACGCGGCCCGGATCACCCGCATCCCGCCTTCCTGCGGCAGGGCCCGCCCGCCGCGCCGCACCGAGACGCAGAGCGCCGCGGCGCCGATGACGACATTGGTGACACGCTGGACGAAGAGCGAGAGGAACAGCCCGGTGACGGTGGACGACGCCTCGGCGATCAGCGCCATCACCGCGCCGAAGCCGAAGGCGGCGGTCAGGGTGAGCGCGATCGCCTGCCGCTGCACGGGCGCACCGCGCAGCTCGGGCCCGCCCGCGAGGACGATGCCCGCCACGGCCACCCCGATCCCCGCGAACTGCAGGACTCCGGGCCGCTCCCCGAGGAGCAGGCCGAGGCAGACCGGCACGGCCACCCCCACGGAGCCGAGCGGCGAGACGACCCCCATGGGCCCCAGGGCGAGGGCACGGTAGAAACAGAGGAGCGCCACCGGGCCGACGGCGCCCGCCGCCACCGCGTACCAGAGCTGGGGTCCCGCCTCCCGCCACGCGCTCGTGGCGATCACGATCACGCCGAGAACGACCGCCGCGATCGCCTGGGAGGCGACGACGACCGTGGCGGCCGGTATGCGGCGGGTCAGCAGGCCGCCGCCGAAGTCGGCCAGTCCCCAGAGCAGGGCGGTGGCCAGCGCGAGCAGTGCGACCATGGGGAAGACCTCGCAGTACAGTGCGTTGAACAATTGGGTGCACCACACCGTAGTGCAAGATAATGGACTCTGTCATTCACTCCAATGGACGGAATGTGTCGGACCTCGACCAGTTGACTCAGTCGCTCGCCCGCAATCTCAAGCGCTGGCGCGGTGAGCGGGGGTTTACGCTCGACGCCCTCGCCGCCCGGGCCGGGGTGAGCCGTGGAATGATCATCCAGATCGAGCAGGCGCGGACGAACCCGAGTGTGGGGACCACGGTGAAGCTCGCCGACGCGCTCGGCGTCAGCATCACCACGCTCCTCGACTACGAACGGGGCCCGCAGGTCCGGCTGGTCCCGCCCGAAGGGGCCGTACGGCTGTGGACCACGCCCGCCGGCAGTTTCAGCAGACTGCTGATCGGCACGGAGAAGCCCGGCCCGCTGGAGATGTGGAGCTGGCGGCTGATGCCCGGCGAGGGCAGCGGCTCCGATCCGCACCCCGGCGGCACCGTCGAACTCCTCCATGTCACCGCGGGTGTGCTCACGCTCGTCGTGGACGGTGTGGAGCACTCCGTGGGGGCGGGCGCTTCGGCGGCCTTCGAGGCGAATGTCCCGCACATGTACCGCAACGACGGCGAGGAGACGGTGACGATGACCATGACGGTCTCGGTACCGCCCGTGCGCTGAACCGCCCCGCCCTCGCGGAGTCGGTGCGCGCCGCTGTTAGCGTGACGTGTATGCACGCTCCCCTCGGCGCCTTCGACGACGCCCGCCCCGCCGCCGACTGCCTCGATCTGCTGACCGCGCCCGTCGTCGGTGCCGTACGCGCCTGGTCCGGCGCCGTGCCCGCCGAGCAACTGATCTACGTCGACACCGATCCGCGGATCGCGGACACGGCCGCCTTCGTCGAGCACCACGGACGCGAACTCCTCGACTGCTCGGCGAACTGCGTCGTCGTCGCGGGAAAGCGCGGCGGCGAGACCACGCTCGCGGGCTGCCTCGTCCCCTCCAGTGCGCGCGTCGACGTCAACGGAGTCGTCCGCAGACAGCTGGGCGCCCGCAAGGCGTCGTTCGCGTCGATGGACACGGCCGTCGGGGAGACCGGCATGGAGTACGGCGGGATCACCCCCATCGGCCTGCCCGCCGGCTGGCCGCTGCTGGTGGACTCCCTCGTGGTCGACATGCCCTGGGTGCTCATCGGCAGCGGAAGCCGGCGCGGAAAACTCATCGTGCCCGGCAAGGCGTTCACCGCGCTGCCGGGCGCGGTGGTCCTGGACGGCCTCGGCGTCTGAGCCGGTGACCCTGCCCCGGGGCTTCAGCCCAGTCGCGGAATCTCGATCGCGGGGCAGCGGTCCATGACCATGTCGAGCCCGGCCGCGCGGGTGCGCTCGTACGCCTCCTCGTCGATCACGTCCAGCTGGAACCAGACCGCCTTCGCGCCGATCGACACGGCCTCGTCGGCGACCGGACCGGCGAGGCCGGAGTTGACGAACACATCGACCACGTCGACGTCGAAGGGGATGTCCGCGAGCGTCGCGTAACCCTGCTCGCCGTGGACGGTCTCGGCCTTGGGGTGGACCGGCACCACGCGCTTGCCGAAGCGCTGGAGGACTCGCGCGACCCCGTACGCCGCCCGTGACGCGTTGTCGGACAGGCCGACCACCGCCCACGTGTCGCCCGTCGAGGTCAGAATCCTGCGGATCGTCTCACTGTCTGCGTACATACCTTCGACAACGGGCGACCCGTACGGACCATTCCCCTCCGCGTGCACTCGTACGGGTGATGCATAGGGTGGTCGGATGCAGGAGCAGTACCGGACGGTCGCCCGCGAGGGTGTCCACGAGACCGAGATCAGCAGATCGCGCTTCATCTGCGCGCTCGCACCCGCCGCGACCGAGGAGGAGGCGCAGGCGTTCGTCGCCCGTGTCCGCAGGGAGCACCCGGCCGCCACCCACAACTGCTTCGCCTACGTCATCGGCGCCGACGCCTCCGTGCAGAAGGCGAGCGACGACGGCGAACCGGGCGGCACCGCCGGGGTGCCCATGCTCCAGATGCTGATGCGTCGTGACATCCGCTACGCCGTGGCCGTCGTCACCCGGTACTACGGCGGGGTCAAACTCGGCGCCGGCGGGCTGATCCGGGCGTACGGGGGAGTGGTCGGCGAGGCTCTCGACGCGCTGGGCACCCTCACCCGGCAGCGCTTCCGGCTCGCCACCGTCACCGTCGACCACCAGCGGGCGGGAAAACTGGAGAACGATCTCCGGGCCACCGGCCGCGCCGTGCGTGATGTCCGGTATGAGGAGAACGTCACCATCGAGATCGGGCTGCCCGACGCCGACGTCGACGCCTTCCGCGCCTGGCTGGCCGATATCACCGCGGGAACAGCGGTGCTGGAGTTGGGTGGTGAGGCGTATGGGGACGCCTGATTCCACCGGAACCTCCGAAGCCCCACGCGTTGTCAGACCCCGCCGTTACTCTCGGGGATCATGAGATTCCTGCATACGTCGGACTGGCACCTGGGGCGTTCGCTCCACCGGGTGAGCATGCTCGACGCCCAGGCCGCCTTCCTCGACCACCTGGTGGCGACGGTGCGCGAGCACGAGGTGGACGCGGTGCTGGTGGCGGGAGACGTCTACGACCGGGCCGTGCCCCCGCTCGCCGCGGTGCGGCTGTACGACGACGCGCTGCACCGCCTCGCCGCCGAGGGCGTGCCGACCGTGATGATCTCGGGCAACCACGACTCGGCGCGGCGGCTGGGCGTCGGGGCCGGGCTGATCGAGCGCGCCGGAATCCATCTGCGCACCGATCCCGCGGCCAGCGACACCCCGGTGGTGCTCTCCGACCGCCACGGCGACGTGGTGTGCTACGGACTGCCGTATCTGGAACCGGCCCTGGTGAAGGACGAGTTCAAGACGGACAAGGCCCGCCACGAGGCCGTGCTCGGTGCCGCGATGGACCGCGTGCGGGCCGACCTCGCGACCCGTCCGGCGGGCACCCGCTCCCTGGTCCTCGCCCATGCCTTCGTCGCCGGTGGCCGGGTGAGCGACAGCGAGCGGGACATCACCGTCGGCGGCGTCTCGGCCGTGCCCGCCGAGGTCTTCCACGGCGTGGACTATGTGGCCCTCGGGCATCTGCACGGCTGCCAGACCCTCACCGACCGCGTGCGCTACTCCGGATCGCCCCTCGCCTACTCCTTCTCCGAGGCCGCCCACCGCAAGACCATGTGGCTCGTCGACCTCGGCGCCGACGGGGGGATCCGCGCCGAGCGCGTCGACTGCCCCGTGCCCCGGCCGCTCGCCCGGCTGCGCGGCACGCTCGACGCCCTGCTCGACGACCCGGCGCTCGACCGGCACGAGCGGTCGTTCGTCGAGGCGACGCTCACGGACGCGGTCCGTCCGTCCGACCCGATGGCGCGGCTCGGCGCCCGCTTTCCGCACACGCTGAGCCTGGTCTTCGAGCCCGAGCGCACCCCCGACGGCCGGGCCGCCGCGTCGTACGCACAGCGGCTGAAGGGGCGCAGCGACCAGCAGGTCGCGGAGGACTTCGTCGCGCATGTGCGCGGCGGCACCGGTCCGGACGAGCGGGAGCGCACCGTCCTGCGGGCGGCGTTCGACGACGTACGGGTGGCGGAGACCGTGAACGAGGGGGCGGTTCGGCGTGGGTGAATCCACGGAGGGGGCGGGCGGTTCCGGCGATGTCGCCGGAGCCGTGCCGGGCGGCGCGGTGCTGGTGGGGGCTGTGCCGGTGGGGGCGGGGCCGGTCCGCGCCGTCCTCGCGGGCGCGGAAGCCGTCGGGGCCGGGCGGGTGGCGGCCGGGGCCGTGCCGGTCGGGCCTGTGCCCGTCGGGGTTGCGTGCGAGGTGGCCGGGTGAGACTCCACCGGCTGTCCCTCACCGCCTTCGGCCCCTTCGGAGCCGTGCAGGAGGTGGACTTCGACACCCTGGCCGCCGACGGGATCTTCCTGCTCCACGGGCCGACGGGCGCGGGCAAGACCTCGGTGCTCGACGCCGTGTGCTTCGCGCTGTACGGGGCCGTGCCCGGCGCCCGGCAGGCTCCCGGCGCCTCCCTGCGCAGCGACCACGCCGAGTCCGGCACCCTCACCGAGGTACTGCTCGACCTGACCGTCGCGGGACGGCGGCTGGAGATCACCCGCAGCCCTGCCCAGCCCCGCCCCAAGAAGAACGGCAAGGGCTTCACCACCGAGCGGGCCCAGTGCCGGCTGCGCGAGTACGACGCGGAGAGCGGCGCATGGCGGGCGCTGAGCCGCTCCCATCAGGAGATCGGCGAGGAGATCACCCAACTCGTCGGGATGAGCCGTGACCAGTTCTGCCAGGTCGTGCTGTTGCCGCAGGGCGACTTCGCCCGCTTTCTGCGCGCCGACGCCGAAGCCCGTGGAAGGCTCCTCGGCCGCCTCTTCGACACCCGGCGGTTCGCCGCCGTCGAGGAGCGCCTCGCGGACCGCCGACGGGCGGCGGAAGCACGGGTGAGAACCGGTGACGAGCGCCTTCTGGCGATCGCGCACAAGATCGAGCAGGCGGCGGGCCCGGCGGCCGGTGACTGGCCGCCGCCCGCACAGCACCCGGGGGAACCGGGGCTCGCCGATGCCGTACTGGAGTGGGCGGCCGTCGCCCGCTCGGGCGCGCGGGAGCAACTGACCGTGGCCGAATGCGCCCTCGCCGCCACCGGGAGCCGCCAGTCCGCCGCGCGGTCCGCGCTGGACGGCGAGCGCGAACGGGACGGGCTGCAGCGGCGGTACGAGGACGCCCGGCGCCGCCGCGCGACACTGGAGGAGCGGCAGCCCGAGTCCGAGGCGCTCCAGGCCCGGCTGGACCGAGCCCGCAAGGCCGAGCGGGTGAGCCCCGAGCTGAAGCTCCGGGACGACGCCGAGGACGACCACCGCACCGCGGCCGCCGCCCTGGAGCGGGTACGCGCGGCGCTGCCGCCCGACCTCGTCGACGCGGGCGCGGCCCAGCTCACGGAGCTGGAGCGGCGGCTCCGCCAGGACCTCGGGGGGCTCGACGCCGCGCGCCGCGCCGAGCGGCGCAGCGAGGAGATCACCCGCGAGCGCGCCGAACTCGACCGCCAGGCCCGGGCCGACGAGGAGATCCTCCAGGACGCCGAGGGCTGGCTCGCGGGCTGGGACACCCTCCGCCACGGCCACCAGGAGCGCGTCACCGCCGCCCAGGAGGCGGCCACCCGCGCCGAGCACCTCGCCGGCCGGCTCGACCCCGCCCGCCGCAGACTGCGCGCGGCGCGCGAGCGGGACCGCCTCACGGCCCGTGCGCTCACGGCCGAGGAAGATCTGCGCGAGGCCCGCGACCGGGCGGTGGAGGCCCGGGAGAGCTGGCTCGACCTCAAGGAGCGCCGTCTGCTGGGGATGGCGGCGGAGCTGGCGGCCGCCCTCGTCCCCGGTCGGCCCTGCACGGTCTGCGGCTCCGCGGAGCACCCCGAACCGGCCCCTGCCCTGAAGGACCAGGTCGCGCCCGCCGACGAGGACGCGGCCTACGAGCACTACACCCGCGCGGACGAGGCGAAGTCCGCCGCCGCACGGGAACTGGCCGTCGTACGGGAGGCCCTGGCGACCGCGGCCCAGGAGGCCCGGGAGGGCGGGGAAGCGGGGCAGGACGAGGAGACGGGGACCCGGCGGGTGCCGGAGGACGGGCAGGCCACCGGCGGAGCCGTCGTCACGGACCAGGACCCCGAGGCCGGTGAACTGGACTCCCTTGTACGGCAGCTGGAGAGGGAGCATCGCGAGGCCCATGAGCTCGCCTCCGGGACGCACGCCGCCCGGGAGGCTCTCGACCGCGCCGAGCGCGAGCACGAGAAGCGGGTCTCGGCGCTTCAGCTGGCCGAGCAGAGGGTGGCCGCGCGCACCTCGGCCCGGGAAGCGCTCGACCGTGAACAGGCCGGGCTCGGCCGGGAACTGGAGCGCGCGCGTGGGGGCGAGCGGAGTGTCGCCGAACACGCCGCCGTACTGGAGCGCCGGGCGAAGCTGCTCGCCGACGCCGCCGAGGCCGTTCGCGCCCACGACCTCACCGCGCGAAGCCTGAAGGAGGCCGACGCCCGGCTCTCCGACGCCGCGTACCGGGCCGGCTTCGACACCCCGGGGGCGGTCGCGGAAGCCCTGCTGGACGACGGGGAGCACCGCGACTTCCAGCGCCGTATCGACGCCTGGCAGACGGAGGCCGCCGCGGTCGCCGACCGTCTCGCCGAGCGGGACGCCCGCGCCGCCGCGGATCAGCCCCCCGCCGATGTCGCGGCCGCGCAGGCGGCGTACGACACCGCCGAGCGCGCTCTCCGCGACGCCAACTCCGTGCTGGCCGCCGCCCGCGAGCGCTGTGCCGAGCTCACCCGGCTGTCGCGTGAGGCGGCCGCCGAGATCCTGGGGCTCGGCCCGCTGCGCGAGGAGTACGACCGGGTGGCCCGGCTCGCCGCTCTGACCGCGGGCACCTCCGCCGACAACGGACGCCGGATGCGCCTGGAGTCGTACGTCCTGGCCGCCCGTCTCGAACAGGTCGCGACGGCGGCCACCGTACGGCTCCAGCGGATGTCCGCCGGCCGGTACACCCTGGTGCACTCCGACGCGCGTGCCGGAGGAAAGCGCGCCGGGCTCGGGCTCCATGTCGTCGACTCCTGGACCGGCCGCGAGCGCGACACGGCGACCCTCTCCGGCGGTGAGACCTTCTTCGCCAGCCTGGCGCTGGCGCTCGGCCTCGCCGACGTCGTCACGGACGAGGCCGGAGGGGTACGACTGGACACCCTGTTCATCGACGAGGGTTTCGGCAGCCTCGACGAGCAGACCCTGGACGAGGTCCTCGACGTGCTCGACTCCCTGCGCGAACGGGACCGCAGCGTCGGCATCGTCAGCCATGTCGCCGATCTGCGCCGGCGTATCCCCACCCAGCTCGAAGTCGTCAAGGAGCGGCACGGCTCGGTGGTCCGGCTGCGGACGGCTCCGCTCAGCGGCTGACCGGGCCCCGCCCCGGCCGTCCGCAGGGCAGCCGGGGCAGGCCGGTCCCACACGGGCGGACCGGCTCCCGGTCCGTCGGCGCGGGTCCCGCCCGTCCGCAGCCCTGCCGCGGCCTTTTGCGGGGACGGACCAGCCCGCGTGCGTACGCGGCCTTCCGCGCCGATGTCCGGACGGGCCGCGACGCCCGGGGCATCGGCCCGGAAGACCGGTTCCCGCCTGTCCGGTGTCGACGGGCGAGGGCGGCCGGGCCCTTGACCAGCCCGGCCGCGTGCTCGCCGTCAGAGCTTCGACAGCTCGTCGACCAGATCGTCGAGGCCCAGGGAGCCCTGCGACAGCGCGGCCATGTGCCACGCCTTCGCGTCGAACGCGTCGCCGTGCGCCTTGCGGGCGTTCTCGCGCCCCAGGAGCCAGGCCCGTTCACCGAGCTTGTAGCCGATGGCCTGGCCGGGCATCGACAGATAGCGCGTCAGCTCGCTCTCCACGAAGTCCGCGGGACGTCCGCTGTGGTTGCCGAAGAACTCCTGCGCCAACTCGGGCGTCCAGTGCTCACCCGGGTGGAACGGCGAATCCGCCGGGATCTCCAGCCCCAGGTGCATGCCGATGTCCACGATGACCCGGCAGGCCCGCATCATCTGGGCGTCGAGATAGCCGAGCCGGCGCTCCGGGTCGGGCAGGAAGCCCAGCTCGTCCATGAGCCGCTCCGCATACAGCGCCCAGCCCTCGCAGTTGGCGCTGACCCCGCCGACCGTCGCCTGGTAGCGGGAGAGCTGGTCCGCGACGTGCACCCACTGCGCGAGCTGGAGATGATGGCCGGGTACCCCCTCGTGGTACCAGGTCGACACCAGGTCGTACACCGGGAAGCGGGTGGCGCCCATGGTCGGCAGCCAGGTCTGGCCGGGCCGGGAGAAGTCCTCGGAGGGGCTGGTGTAGTAGGGGGCGGCGGCACTGCCCGGAGGAGCGATGCGGGACTCCACCCTGCGTACCTGCTCGGCGAGTTCGAAGTGGGTGCCGTCCAGCGCCTCGATCGCCTCGTCCATCAGCTCCTGGAGCCAGACGCGGACCTCGTCGACGCCCTCGATATGGCGGCCGTGCTCGTCGAGGTGCGCGAGCGCCTCCCAGGGGCCGGAGCCCGGAAGGATCTTGTCCGCCTCCGCCTTCATCTCGGTGAGCAGCCGGTGGTACTCCGACCAGCCGTACGCGTACGCCTCGTCGAGATCGAGGTCGGTGCCGTTGAAGTAGCGCGACCAGCGGGCGTAGCGCTCACGGCCCACGGTGTCGGGAGCGTCCGCGACGGCCGGGGCGTACACCTCGCGCATCCAGTCCCGCAGCGCGGTCAGGGCGCCGGTGGCGGTACGGGCCGCCGCGTCGAGTTCGGCGCGCAGCGCCTCGGGGCCGTCCGCGACGAACTCCTCGAACCAGCTGCGGTCGGTGCCGATCCACTCCGTCAGCTGGCCGATGTTCGTCCGGGTGGCCCGGGGGCCGCCGAAGAGCTTGCGCTCCAGGCCCAGTTCCAGGGACGCGCGATAGCCCTCCAGCGCGTCCGGCACCGCGCGCAGGCGCTGGGCGACGGCGGCCCACTCTTCGTCGGTTCCCGTCGGTGTCACCGTGAAGACCTCACGCACCGAGTGGACGGGTGAGTGCAGATTGCTCACCGTGCGCAGCCCCTCATCGGCCTCGTGCACGGCGAGTTCGGCCGTCAGCCGCTCCCGCAGCAGCCGTCCGCAGCGCCGCTCCGCGTCACTGTCGGCACCGGGCAGCTTCTCGGCCTCGTCGAGCCTGGCGAGAGTGTCCCGGGCGAGCGCCGCGCGCTCCTCCTGACCGGCGGGGGAGTAGTCGGGGAGGCGTCCGGCGCTCTCCTTGACTCCCAGATAGGTGCCGGTGGTGGGATCGAGTTCGATGAGCGCGTCGACATAGGCGTCGGCGACCTGACGGGGCAGCGGGCTGCTGGGAATTACTGACATGAACACATCCTCCATGAGTGAGGGCCTCCGCGTCACCATCGTCCGGATCGGCGGGCTGTCCTGTGGCCGTCAGTGGCCGGTCGTCGACCGGTCGGGCCTGGGAAAGAGTGTGGCCAAAGATCAACGGCCATGGATCCGCAGTCCACGGTCCGCTGATGGCCGGCGGCCGACGGGTGGCGGGCGGATCAGCGGTCCCCGGCCGGGGACCGGTCCGCCGCCGGCCGTTCGCCGGTCCCCGGCCGGTCGCCCTTCACCGGCGGCAGCAGGGGGCCGCACTCCCACTGCTGGAAGATCAACCGCGTCTCCACCCTGGCGACTTCGCGGTGCGAGGTGAACTCGTCCACCACCAGCCGCTGGAGATCCGCCGTGTCCGCCACGGCCACATGCACGAGGTAGTCGTCGGGACCGGTGAGGTGGAAGAGCGCCCGTGACTCCGGCAGCGCCCGGATCCGCTCCACGAACGTGCTGATCAGCTCTCTGCGGTGCGGGCGCACCTGCACGGACAGCAGTGCCTGCAGCCCCCGGCCGAGCCGCGCCGGATCCAGCGCCAGCCGGTGCCCGAGGATCACCCCCGAGCGCCGCAGCCGTGTCACCCGGTCGAGACAGGTGGAAGGGGCGACTCCCACTTCCGCCGCCAGTTCCCGGTACGTCGTCCGGGCGTCGTTCTGCAGCAGGCGGAGTATCCGCAGGTCCACCGGGTCAAGCGCGACGGATTCGGTCATTTGCCGAACGTAACACGGAGATTGGCCGATACTTCCCGGTAGGTGTTCACCCTGCGGTCATGGAGAAAGCAGCCTTCGCCGCTCCCGTATCCCGGGCGCTGGCCACCGAAGCAGTCCACGCCGGACGCGAGGACCTCGCGCAGCTCGGTCTGCACGCGCCGCCGCTGGACCTGTCGACCACCTATCCGTCGTACGACGCCGCCGCCGAGGCCGAGCGCATCGACGCCTTCGCCGCCTCCGGCGGGCGGCTGGAGGGCCCGCCCGTCTACGCGCGACTGGACAATCCGACCACCGCCCGTTTCGAGACGGCGCTCGCCCGGCTCGAAGGGGCCGAGAGCGCGGTGGCCTTCGCCAGCGGGATGGCCGCGCTGACCGCCGTACTGCTGGTACGGGCGAGCATGGGACTGCGCCATGTCGTCGCGGTCCGCCCCCTGTACGGATGTAGCGACCATCTGCTTGCCGCCGGGCTGCTGGGCACGGAGGTGACCTGGACGGACCCGGCGGGGATCGCGTCGGAGATACGCCCCGACACCGGGCTCGTCGTCGTCGAGACACCGGCCAACCCGACACTGGCCGAGGTCGACCTCGACGCCGTGCGCCACGCCTGCGGCTCGGTGCCGCTGCTCGTCGACAACACCTTCGCCACACCCGTGCTCCAGCGCCCGCTGGAGCACGGCGCGCGGATCGTGCTGCACAGCGCGACCAAGTATCTGGGCGGCCACGGCGATGTGATGGGCGGGGTCGTCGCCTGCGACGAGGAGTTCGCGGGGCGGCTGCGGCAGGTCCGCTTCGCGACCGGGGGTGTTCTCCATCCGATGGCGGGCTATCTGCTGCTGCGCGGACTGTCCACCCTGCCGGTACGGGTCCGGGCCGCATCCGCCACCGCCGCCGAACTGGCCTCCCGGCTGGCCACGGACCCCCGGATCACCCGGGTCCACTATCCGCGGATCGGCGGGGCGATGGTCTCCTTCGAGGTGCTCGGGGACCCTCGCCGGGTCATCGCGGGGGTACGCCTCATCACACCGGCGGTGAGCCTCGGCAGCGTGGACACCCTGATCCAGCACCCGGCATCCATCAGTCACCGCATCGTGGCCGAAACGGACCGGAAGGCGGCGGGCGTCGGCGAACGTCTCCTCAGGCTGTCGGTGGGGCTGGAAGACATCGAGGACCTTTGGCTCGATCTCGATGCCGCCCTCGGCGCCTCCCGTGTCGCCTCTCCCGTCGTGTCGCGCACGGATTCCCGGAGCGCGGCCCCGGCCGAGTCCGTCGGCGACACCTTCACCGCGTGATCGGTCCGGGATCCCGGTGACGCGGTCCGGGATCCCGGCGGCCGGGGCCCGGAAGCGCGCCGGGCGCCCGCCGGGGCATCGGCGCGTCGGCCCGGTCCAGCCCGGCCCCGCCAGGTCCCGCTCGGCCCCGCCGCGGCGGGGCCGGGGCTCAGCGCTCGGCCTGCTCGAACCGGCGGAGACCGGCCGCGTCCGCGCCCTCCAGCCGGGCGGTGATCACCAGAGTCCCTTCCTCGATCTGGTAGTCCAGGGGCAGACCGAGGCCGCGCATCGCCGCGACCATGCCGGTGTTCGACGACTGGGTGACCGCGTACACGCTCCGGCAGCCGGTCTCCCCGGCGAGCGCGACCAGTCGGCGCAGCAACTCGGAGCCGATGCCGCGGCGCTGCCAGTCGTCCTCGACGAGCAGAGCGACCTCGGTCTCGTCCCCGTCCCAGAGCAGATGGCCGAGTCCGACGAGACGGCCGGACACCGTCTGCACGGCGAGCGTCCGGCCGTAGCGCGGGCTCAGGAGATGGTCGAGATAGCGGTGCGCGTCGCCGGTCGGCCCGTGGTACCGCAGCCGGAGTGTCCGCTCCGAGCAGCGGTCCTGCATCGCCTTGGCCGCCTCCGCATCGCTCTGGTCGGCCCGGCGCACGGTGATCGCATTGCCTTCGGGCAGGGTGAGGACGTGCCGGCCGCGCGGGACGCGGGGCCCGAGCCGGGCGTCCAGATCGACCAGCGCCCTCGCCCGCGCGAACTCCGTCGGGGTGAAGGGGAGATGGGGCCGCTCGACGGTGATCGCACCACCGTCCGGGGCGCGCAGACGCATCACCGTGTCGTCCAGTACGCCGTCCTCGGGCGGGAGGTCCCCGGTGGGACGGCCGGTGAGCGAGACCGCCGGGAGGGAGTGGATGGAGCAGCGGCCGAGCAGCTGGCGCAGCGCGAGCGGCAGTTCGGCGGTGTCCAGTGCCGTACGGGTGGCGAGAGCGAGTACCCGGGTCGGGGTGTCGACCAGGTCGTGTGCGTCGGCGCGTTCGATCCAGGTGCCGCTGCCACCGGCAGCCGCGACCTCCCTGGTCAGCCGCCTGATCTCCAGGGCGGCGGGGACGCGCAGCAGGAACTCGTCGACCGTTCCCTCGGCCAGCGGGTGCGTCTGGAGGGTCAGGATGTCGATACGGAGAAGGGCGAGCGCGGTGCACAGCGCGGCGAGGCTGCCCGGCTCGTCCCGGACGGTCGTACGCATCCGCCAGAGCACCGTCTCGCGCGGCTCGGGCTCGCCGTGCGCACCGCCTCTGCCGTCGGCCCCCTGGCCGGAGCCGGTCCCGGAACCGGTGCCGTCGTCCGTGCCGTTCTGGACGGCCTTGCTCACCGGGTTGTCGTCCGTGTTCGGGCGGGGTGCGGGGCCGGTGCCCCGAGCGGTCGGGGGCGCGGCGGTGGTACCCGGCGCGGGAACGGTGCCGGGAGAGCTGCCCGCGGCGGTCGGAGGCGCATGACCGTGGTGCCGTGCCCACCATGTGTGGAACGCGGCCGTGGCCACGAACGCCAGGGCGGCGGCGACGAGCAGCATCGGGCCGTCGGGGGTGTGCCCGATCAGATTGGCGACGACGTCGGCGACGGCCACCGCCGTGAACACGGCCGCCAGTTCGACGAGATCCCGCCGCCAGCGGTGCGGACGGCGGGCACTCTTCGCGGATGTCACATCAGTCATGGCACCCACTGTGTCCGTTGCCTATTGCGTGATCACGAACGATGTGTGACTGATGGGTAAAGTAGCTATCTGGGTGGCTATGGGCTGTTTCCTTCCTGTTTCCGGCGGGGAGACCGAGGCTGTTCGGATCCCGGCCCGCCCGCCGCCACGGCGTCCCCCGCCCCGCCGTGCCGAGTCCCCGCGCACCCCCGCGTCTCAGCCCGCCGTCTCCCCGGCCAGCAGCCCCACGCCCCGTACGATCTCGGACGGCACCAGATGGGCGTATCCCAGCACCAGCCGCACCCCGGGATCCGGCATCGGCACCTGCTCGTGTGCGGTCAGCGTCCTCACGGCGACCCCGGCCCGCGCCGCGCCCGCGAGGAAGCGGTCCTCGGGTCCGTAACGCTCCGGGAGCCGCGCGATGATGTGCAGCCCGGCGGCGATGCCGCTGACCTCGGTGCCCGGGAAGTGCTCCGCCAGCGCGCTCACCAGCACGTCCCGCCGCTCGCGGTAGGCGCGCTGACAGCGGCGCAACTGCCGGTCGTAGTCACCGCGTTCGATGAAGTGGGCCAGCAGCGCCTGATCGAGCGCCGGGTTGCCGAGATCCATGGTCCGCTTGCGCTCGACGACCTCGTCCATCAGCCGGCGGGGGACGATCAGCCAGCCCAGCCGCAGTCCCGGCGCGAGGGACTTGCTCACCGAACCGCTGTACGCGACCCGGTCCGGATCGAGCCCCTGGAGCGCGCCCACCGGGGCCCGGTCGTAGCGGAAGTCCCCGTCGTAGTCGTCCTCGACGATCAGCCCGTCCACCGACCGTGCCCAGTCGAGGAGTTCGGCCCGGCGCTTCGCGGAGTAGGCGATTCCGGAGGGGAACTGGTGGGCGGGCGTCGTCATCACCACCCGAACGCCGGACCGGAGCAGCGGCTGGGTCGCGAGCCCCTCGCCGTCGAGCGGCAGCGGCACCATCGTCAGCCCGACGCCGGTGAACACGGGGCCGTGGCCGGGGCTGCCCGGATCCTCCACGCCGATCGAGCGCTCCCCGTGGCCGTGGAGGACGGAGCCGAGCAGGGTCGTCGCCTGGGTGACGCCCGAGCACACGATCAGATGCTCCGGGTCGGCCACCACACCGCGCCGCCGGGTGAGCAGGGACGCGAGAGCGGTCCGCAGTTCGGGAAGCCCGCGCGGATCGGGATAGCCGAGCGCCCGGTGCGGCAGCCGGCCGAGCACGGTCTTGTGCGCCGCCGCCCACGGCGCTCTCGGGAACAGTGACAGATCGGGCGTCCCCGCGCGGAAGTCCACCCGCGTGCCCGGAGCGCGCGGCGCGAGATTCCGGGCCGTACGCACTCCCGCGCGCGCCGCGGCCCCGACCCAGGTGCCCGAGCCGCGGTCGCTGCGGAGATACCCCTCCGCCGTCAGCTGCTCGTAGGCTTCCGTGACCAGGCCCCGTGAGACCCCGAGGTCGGCGGCGAGTTCCCTGCTGGAGGGCAGCCGTGTGCCCGCCGCCAGGCGGCCCGATCTGACCGCGTCCCGCAGCGCGGCCTGGAGCGCACGTCCGCGCTGACGGGCCGGTGCGCCCGCCGCCTGGAGGAGCAGCTCCCAGGAGAAGCCGGCCCCCGCTCCGGCGGATTTCTCCTCCGGGGGGCGGCCCGCGTCCGCCGGGCCGAGCGGTGAAGTGGTCCCCGATGACGTCATAAAGGTGGACCTTAAAGGGGACCGCCCGCATCACTAGCGTCGCCCTCATGACCCGCCGGACGAATCCCCTGAACTCCCGGGCCCTGCACGGGATCCTCCTCGTCACCTTCGCCTACTGCCTGGTCGGAGCCTCCTTCACCGCCAACAGCCTGCTCGGCGACTACCCGTACGCGGGCGGTCAGGCCGTCCGCTACGCCCTCGCCTTCCTGCTTCTGCTGCCCCTGCTCGGCGGGCGGGCCGCACTCGGCCCACTGCGCGCCCTGACCGCGCGCCAGTGGGGGCGGATCGCGCTGGTGGCGGGCGTGGGCATGGTCGGGTTCAATCTGGCGATCCTGGCGGCGGAACGCACCTCCGAGCCGGCGGTCCCGGGCGTGTTCGTCGGGTGCGCACCCGTTATCGTCGCCGTGCTCGTCCCCCTGACGGACAGCAGACGCCCCACCCGGCCGGTGCTGTACGGAGCGCTCCTCGTCGCCCTGGGCGCCTTCACCGTGCAGGGCTGGGGCCGCACCGACGCCGCGGGTATCGCCTGGTCGGTGTGCGCGCTCGTCGGCGAGGTCGGATTCGCCGTCCTGGCCGCGCCGGTGCTGCGGCCGCTCGGTCCCCGGCTGCTGACGGCGTGCGTCTGCGCGGTCGCGGCCGTCGAGGCCACGGTGATCGGGCTGGTCCTGGACGGTGCGGCCGTCGTCCGTACGCCCACGCAGACCGAGACCCTGGCGCTGCTGTGGCAGGCCGCCGTGGTCACCGTCGTGGGGTTCGTGACCTGGTACATGGGCGTTCAGCGCATCGGCACCGAGCGGGCCACGCTGTTCACCGGCATGATCCCCGTCGCCGCCGCGCTCACCGCGCCCCTGGTCGGCGCCGGCACCTTCGGCGCGGCGCAGGCGGCCGGCGGCGTGCTGGTGGGCGCGGGAGCGGCCCTCGGCTCGGGTGTCTTCGGAGACAGGCCCCCGGGGCCGCCGCCGGGGGACACCGCTGCGGGCGCCGGGGCACCGGGCGGTGCGCCACGCGCCGACGCGGCGCCGGGCGGGAGCGCTCCGGACGGCCACCGGCCGGCCGCTGCCACCCGGCACGGCCCCGCATAGCCGGTACGGCCGGGGCGCCCGGCCCGGAACCGGTCCGCGCCGCGCTCCGGTCGTCGGGACGCGCCCTGCGTGGTCCGTGGCCGTACGCACGGCCCTTCGGCGCCGCGCAGGGCCGGGCGCGTCCGGGTGTTACCGGGCCACGACGCCCGCGCGCACCCGCTGGAGGTCCGGTCATCACGCCCGCCTGTGAAGTGCGTCGCACCCGGGCCGCTGGACACCGGAGGACCGGTCGGCTGGGATGGCGGGGTGGCGACCGATACACCGACCGACGTCTTCGAGAAGTACCGGCCCCTGCTGGCCGGTGTCGCCTACCGCATGCTCGGCCGGGTGGCCGACGCGGAGGACGTGGTCCAGGACGCGTGGCTGCGGTGGTCGGCACGGCGGCGCGACGACGTCGAGGAGCCGCGCGGCTATCTGATCCGGGTCACCACCCGGCTCGCGATCGACCGCCTGCGGCAGATCCGGGCGAGGCGCGAGTCCTATATCGGCCCCTGGCTGCCCGAGCCGATCGCCACCGACTTCGGCAGTACCACCCCCGACGCGGCCGAACGGGTGGTTCTCGCCGAATCCGTCTCCCTCGCCGTACTGGTCCTCCTGGAGTCGCTGTCCCCGTCGGAGCGCGCGGTGTTCGTCCTGCGCGAGGCGTTCGGATTCCCGTACGCGGAGATCGCGGCGATCCTCGACCGGTCCGCGCCGGCCGTACGCCAGATGGCGGGCCGGGCGCGCAAGCACGTCGAGGAGGGCAGGCCCCGCTACCAGGTGGATCCCGCGCAGCGCCGCGCCATGACGGAGCGCTTTCTCGTCGCCGCGTCCGGTGGCGATCTGGACGCGCTGCTCAGCCTTCTCGCACCCGACGCGCGCCTGATCGGTGACAGCGGGGGCAGGGCCAAGGCGCCCCTGCGGATCATCGAGGGCGCGGAGAAAATCGGACGGTTCCTCCAAGGGGTGGCGGAACGATCGATTCCGGACATGGAGATCCGGATCGTCGAGACCAACGGTTCGCCCGCTGTCCTCGTGCTCTCCGCCGGAGTGCCCGACACCGTCCTGCAGCTGGAGGTCGCGGAGGGACGCATTCAGCGTGTGTACATCCTGCGGAACCCCGACAAGCTCTCCGGGATGACGTCTCTGTAGTCCCTCGGTCCCCTCCCTTCCCTCGCACGTCAGGCCCCCTGTCCGAAAAGACATGGGCTTCCGGACGGCGCGCGCTTCACTGGGGTGCTAACGCCCTGTGAACGCTCGTCGAACCGAGTCGACTTCGCCCCATGACCGACGGAGGATTGGTCTTGACCAAGGTGGCATGCCGCCCTATCGTCGCAGAGATAGTGCAGGAACCTTTAAAAAACAAAGGCGCGGAATAACCGCCGCTGAGACGGCGATTGCGGAGGATCAGGGTGGGGACCACGCAACTGGAATCTGTGCCGGAACCGAAGTACTGGCACCTGAAGAACGTGATCGGCGAGGCGCTCGACTCCGACTTCACGGTGGGGGAGATCCTTCCGAACGAGCGGGACCTGGCCGCGCGGTTCGGAGTCGCCCGCGCCACGCTCCGACAGGCACTCGAACAGCTCGAACTCGAAGGACGGCTCCAGCGGCGCCGCGGTGTCGGTACGACCGTCGCCCCGCCGCGCGTGGGCGTGGACGTCTCCACCACCGAGCACTCCTGGCCCGGCTCCACGCAGGACACCTGGCAGTCCTTCGACTGCGCGAAGGCGGTTCCGCCGGCTCCGGTGGCGCGCCTGCTGGGCACGGGAGCCGGTGAGGCGACGCACGCCCTGCGCAGGCTGCGCGTCAGCCACGGGCAGCCCGTCGCGGCCGAGCTCCTCTATGTCCCCGTGTCCTCCGTGCCCGAGCTCTCCGCCATAGACGCCCCGTCCGGAGAGGCACGCGCGCGTGGCGTGCTGCGCGAGCTCCAGCGCCTCGACCTCGAAGGCCAGGACCGCTCGGTGGAACTGGGAGCGGCCCGCGCCGATGACGCCAGGGAGCTCGACCGGCTGCCGGGCGCGCCGGTTCTGATGGTCACCACGCGCTACTTCTCCCGGGGCCGGACGGCGGCGGTGTCCGTCGCCACCTACCGGGCGGACACCTGCCGTCTCACGTTCGGTGACTCGGGTGACGTGCAGATACGGCACCACGACGAGGAGCGCCGCGCCTCCTGAGCGCGGGCCCGACACCGGGTCCGCCGCCGTCGCCCGGCGGCGCACGGAGGCCCGCAGGGCCCCGGGTCAGCTGCGGGCGGTCACCGTGCTCTCCACCGCGAAGAGTTCCTCCTCGACGTGGTCGAGGGCGAGCCGGAGCGCTCCCGTCGCCACGGCCGCCTCGCCGAGGAGGGAGAGGGTGACGCGGGGCGGGCGCAGGCAGTAGCGGGAGAGTTCGTTGCGCAGCGGGTCGAGGACACCGTCGAGACCGGCCGCCCACCCTCCGATGACGACCAGTTCGGGGTCGAGCGCGAGCACCAGGGCCGCCACATCGTGGACCAGGCGCTGGATGAAGCGTTCGACCGCGGCCTGGGAGCGGGAGTCGCCCTGCTTGGCGAGGGCGAACACATCGGCGACCGCCTGCTCGTCGAGGGGGTGGAGCGGCTCGTCGGTCGTGGACAGCAGCTTCTCCGGCGTCATCCCCCGGCCCAGCAGATGCAGCGCCCCGATCTCGCCCGCCGCGCCGCCGAACCCCCGGTGCAGGCGTCCGCCTATCAGGGAGCCCGCGCCGGGGCTCAGACCGGCCAGGACGAAGACGATGTCGTCGGACTCCCGCGCGGAGCCCTTCCAGTGCTCGGCGACCGCGGCGGCGTTCGCGTCGTTCTCCACCAGGACCGGGCAGCGGAACGAGCGCTGGAGCCGCTGGCCGAGGGGCAGCCCCGTCCAGCCCGGCAGCGCCGTCCCCAGGCGTACGGTCCCGTCGGCCTCGACGATGCCGGGGGAGCCGACCCCGACGGCACGGAGGTTGCCGCGGGAGACACCCGTGCGCCGCAGGACGTCGGCGATCACCAGGCGTACCCGCTCCAGCCGGTCGTCCGCCGAGGCCGTCTCCGACACCTCGCGCGACGCGGCGCCGATGATGCGGCCGTCCAGGCCGGAGACCAGCGCGGCGACCCGGTGCGCTCCGATCTCGATGCCCAGCAGATGACCGGCCTCCACCCGGAACCGGAAACGTCGCGCGGGCCGGCCCTGGCGGCGCGTGGCGCCCTCCACCGGCACGGTCTCGGCGACCAGCCCCGCCTCGATGAGGCCCTCGACGACCCCTTCGACCGTCGGCCGTGACAGGCCCGTGATCCGGGTCAGATCCGTGAGCGTGGGGGAACCCGCCCCCCGTAGCGCATGGAGTACCACAGCCGAGTTGATCCGCCGAAGCAAAGACGGATCTCCGCCGGTCAGCCGCCCCACCGTGTGTCCTTCCAGCCCCGGCTCGTGCAGCTCGGGCGCTTATGTCTGCCGGATGGTACTCGCTGGGCGTTCGCCGCGCACGGTCACTGCAAGGGCCGCAACGGAAGTGCCCGGCCCCATCCTCTCAGCCGCCGTGGACCGGGGCCCGGCGGGTCACCCCGCCCGACCGCCCCGGCCGGGAACCGGGGCCGACCTGACCAAGCCCTACTAGGGCCGGCCGTGCCGGGCGACGGCGGGGTGCCGGCCCGGCATCCGTCGAGAAGAGGGCGCAGGCCGCGGCCCCGAGCACCTCCGCCGCCCGCGACGCACGAATGCCCTGACGCGCGGTTCCCGCCGTACGCCGGAGACGTCAGAGAATCGACCCCGGGGCGTATCCGGCGGCGCCCGGGTGCTGCTTGACGATCTCCTCGATACGGGAGACGACCGCCGCGACCTGGTCACCGGCCGCACCCGTGAACGACAGCTTGTCCGCCATCAGCGCGTCCAGCCCCGCCCGATCCAGCGGAATGCGCTCGTCCGCCGCGAGCTTGTCCAGCAGCTCGTTGCGCTCCGCGCCCTGCTCACGCATCGCCAGCGCGGAGGCGACCGCGTTCTCCTTGATGGCCTCGTGCGCGACCTCGCGGCCGACCCCGGCCCGTACTGCGCCCATCAGCACCTTGGTGGTGGCGAGGAAGGGGAGATAGCGGTCGAGTTCACGGGCGATGACCGCCGGGAACGCCCCGAACTCGTCCAGCACCGTCAGAAACGTCTCCAGCAGCCCGTCGAAGGCGAAGAACGCGTCCGGCAGCGCCACCCGGCGGACGACGGAACAGGACACATCGCCCTCGTTCCACTGGTCGCCCGCCAGCTCGGCCGTCATCGAGGCGTAGCCCCGCAGGATCACCATCAGACCGTTGACGCGCTCGCAGGAGCGGGTGTTCATCTTGTGCGGCATGGCGGAGGAGCCGACCTGGCCGGGCTTGAAGCCCTCGGTGACCAGTTCGTGCCCGGCCATCAGCCGGACCGTCTTGGCGACCGAGGAGGGCGCGGCGGCCAGCTGCACCAGGGCGGACACCACGTCGTAGTCGAGGGAGCGGGGATAGACCTGGCCGACCGAGGTGAACGCGTGGGCGAAGCCCAGATGGCCCGCGACGCGCTGCTCCAGCTCCGCGAGCTTCGCCGCGTCCCCGCCCAGCAGATCGAGCATGTCCTGCGCGGTGCCGACCGGCCCCTTGATCCCGCGCAGCGGGTAGCGGCCCAGCAGGTCCTCCAGACGGCCGTACGCCACCAGCAGCTCGTCCGCCGCCGTCGCGAACCGCTTGCCGAGCGTGGTGGCCTGCGCCGCCACATTGTGCGAACGGCCCGCCATCACCAGCTCCGCGTACTCCGCGGAGAGCCTGCCGAGCCGGGCCAGCACCGCGACCGTGCGGTCCCGCATCAGCTCCAGCGACAGCCGGATCTGGAGCTGCTCCACGTTCTCCGTCAGATCGCGGGAGGTCATGCCCTTGTGGACCTGCTCATGGCCCGCGAGCGCGTTGAACTCCTCGATCCGCGCCTTCACATCGTGGCGGGTGACCTTCTCGCGCTCCGCGATGGACGCCAGATCGACCCGGTCGAGCACCCGCTCGTAGTCGGCGACGGCGGCGTCGGGCACCTCGACACCGAGGTCCTTCTGCGCGCGGAGCACCGCCAGCCAGAGCTGACGCTCCAGCCGCACCTTCTGCTCGGGGGACCACAGGGCCGCCAGCTCCACGGAGGCATAGCGGCCGGCCAGGACGTTCGGGATACGAGGCTTCGCAGACACAGTCACACGGCGAGATTCTACTGGCGGTTTACGCAGGCCAGCGCCCCGGTCCCGGGCGCGGGACGGGACGGGGCGTCACGGGCGCGGCGGCTCGTACGGCAGCAGCTCGGGGCGTTTGGCCAGGCGGCCGTCTCCGGAGGAGCGGCCGGCGAGCCGGCGGCCGATCCAGGGGCCCAGATGCCGGCGGGCGAACCGCAGGTCCTCGGCCCGCCTCGCGGCCCATCCCGCGCGGGCCGCGAGCGGCAGCGGTGCCCGCCAGTCGTCCTCCGGCGTGAGGCCGAGCGTCTGCCAGACGGCCTCGGCGACCCTGCGGTGCCCCTCCGCCGTCAGATGCAGCCGGTCGGCGTCCCACAGCCGCCGGTCGCCGAGCGCCCCGGAGCCGTACAGATCCACCACCAGCGCGCCGTGCCGGGCGGCCAGCTCGTCGATGTGGGCGAACAGCTCCTCCATCCGCGGACGGAAGCGCTCCAGCACCGCACCGTCCCGGCCGGGGCTGCGCATCAGGACCAGTCGGCCGCACGACGGCGTCAGCTTCTCCACGGCCTCCTCCAGCAGCGCGCGCACCCGGCCCATGTCGCACCGGGGCCGCAGCGCGTCATTGAGGCCGCCGACCAGCGTGACCACATCGGCGCGCATCCCCGCCGCCGTGTCGATCTGATCCTCGACGATCTGGCCGATGAGCTTGCCGCGCACGGCGAGATTCGCGTAGCGGAACCCGGGAGTACGGGCCGCCAGCCTGGCCGCCAGCAGATCCGCCCAGCCGCGGTACGAGCCGTCGGGCAGCAGATCGGACATGCCCTCGGTGAAGGAATCGCCCAGCGCGACAAAGCTCGTGTAGTTGGCAGTCATCTCCATGGCCGAGTAATCCTACCGTGCGGTAGCACCGTGGCCCGGGCTTCGTGCGGGCCGCCGGCGGAGAACGGCGGGCCCGTCCCGGGCGCCTCGGGAGGCGTCCGGAACGGGCCCTCGGGCACCGGGTCGGGCGGGCGTCAGCCGCGCCTGCCCACCAGCTCCCGCAGCACGTCCTCCATCGTCACCAGCCCCTCCGGCCGCCCGTCCTCGTCCAGGACCGCCGCCAGATGGGTCCGGCTGCGCCGCATCGCGGTCAGCACGTCGTCCAGCGGGGTGGTGGCGCGGACGCGTGCGATCGGCCGCAGCGCCGTGACCGGGAACGGCTCGTCACGCGGAGCCGCGTCCAGGGCGTCCTTCACATGGAGATAGCCGAGGATGCTGCGCTGGGCGTCGACGACCGGGAAGCGGGAGAACCCGGATTCGGCCGCCAGCTGCTCCAGGTCCTCCGGGGTGGTCCCGGCCCGCGCGTACACGACCCGCTCGGCCGGCATGACGACGTCCCGCACCGGGCGCCGGCCCAGCTCCAGGGCGTCGCGCAGCCGCTCGGCCGCCCGGTCGTCGAGCAGTCCGGCGTCACCGGCGTCGGCGACCATCCGGGCCAGCTCGTCGTCCGAGTAGGTCGCGGCGACCTCGTCCTTGGCCTCGACCCGCAGCAGCTTCAGCAGACCGTTGGCGAAGGCGTTGATCGTGAAGATCACCGGACGCAGCGCACGCGCCACCGCGACGAGCGGCGGGCCCAGCAGCAGGGCGCTGCGGGTGGGCTCGGCCAGGGCGATGTTCTTCGGCACCATCTCGCCGAGGAGCATGTGCAGATAGGTGGCCAGGGACAGCGCGATCACGAAGGAGATCGGGTGCACCGCGCCGTGGGGCACGCCCACAGCGTCGAACACCGGCTCCAGCAGATGCGCGATCGCGGGCTCGGCGACGATACCGAGGATCAGGGTGCACAGGGTGATCCCGAGCTGGGCCGCGGCCAGCAGGGCCGACACGTGCTCCAGGCCCCACAGCACGCTGCGGGCCCGGCGGTTGCCCGCTTCGGCCTCCGGTTCGATCTGGCTGCGGCGCACGGAGATCAGGGCGAACTCGGCGCCGACGAAGAAGGCGTTGACCACCAGGGTCATCAGGCCGATGAACAACTGGATCGCGATCATCGTCCGGCCCCCCTCGAACCATAGGAGCCGGAGCCCGAGCGCTGGCCGGAGTCGGGCGGATCGGGCTCACCGTCCGTCTCGGAGGGCAGGGGCGCGTGCATCAGCACCCTGGCGGCACGCCGCCCGGCCGCGTCGACCACGTCGAGCCGCCACCCCTGGAGGTCGATCCGGTCGCCCTCGACGGGGATGCGCCCCAGCTCGGTGGCGACCAGTCCGGCGAGCGTCTCGTAGGGCCCGTCCGGCAGTTTCAGACCGGCCCGCTCCAGCTGGTCCGTACGGGCCGCGCCGTCGGCGGACCACAGGATGCGGCCGTCCGCGTCCTGCCCGGCGGGGGCCAGATCCGGGGTCTCGTGCGGATCGTGCTCGTCCCGCACCTCGCCCACGACCTCCTCGACGATGTCCTCCATCGTCACCACTCCGGCCGTGCCGCCGTACTCGTCGATGACCACGGCCATGGTGGACCGGCCGCCGAGCCGGTCGATGAGCCGGTCCACGGTCAGCGACTCCGGTACGAGCAGAGGCTCGCGCAGCACCTCGGAGACGCGGTGCCGGGCCCGTTGAGCGGCCGGGATCGCCAGGACGTCCTTGATGTGCGCGATCCCCACGACCGTGTCGAGACTGCCCCGGTAGACGGGGAAGCGGGACAGCCCGGTGGCGCGGGTGGCGTTGGCGACGTCCTCCGCGGTGGCCTGCACCTCCAGCGCGGTGACCTGGACCCTCGGGGTCATCACATTCTCCGCGGTCAGCTCGGCCAGGCTCAGGGTGCGGACGAACAGCTCGGCCGTGTCCGCCTCCAGCGCGCCCTCCTTCGCGGAGTGACGGGCCAGCGCGACCAGCTCCTGGGGGCTGCGCGCGGACGCCAGCTCCTCGGTCGGCTCCATGCCGAGCCTGCGGAGAATGCGGTTGGCGGTGTTGTTCAGATGGCTGATCAGCGGTTTGAAGGCGGCGGTGAACAGCCGCTGCGCGGGCGCGACCACCTTCGCCACCGCGAGCGGGGAGGAGATGGCCCAGTTCTTGGGGACCAGCTCACCGACGACCATCAGGACGACCGTCGACAGCGCCGTACCGATGACCAGGGCCGCCGACGACGCCACGGAGGGGGAGAAGCCGAGATCCTCGACGGGACCCCGGATCAGCTTGGCGATCGACGGTTCCGAGAGCATGCCGACGACCAGATTGGTGACGGTGATGCCGAGCTGCGCGCCCGAGAGCTGGAAGGTCAGACCCCGTACGGCCCGCAGGGCGCTCGCCGCCCCGCGTTCCCCGCGCTCGGCGGCCCGTTCGAGGTCACCGCGCTCGACCGTGGTGAGAGAGAACTCCGCCGCGACGAAGACACCGCAGGCGAGTGAGAGCAGCACCGCCACGAACAGGAGGAGCACTTCGGTCATCGGGTCACCTCCGTCCCATGATCGGGCAGGGGGAGGAGGAACGCTCGATGTGTGCTACTGGGAGGCTCGTCCATGGACGGACGCTCACACCTTTCGTAGGGAGAGTGATGGTCCACCCATCGTAAAGGACCGGCAAAGTCGCTCACGAGGACGGGCCGGGTACTGTCCGGCGGCCTCGCGGAGGCGTCCCCATGGGCAGCCGACGCCTGAACCTGTACGGTACGCGCCGCCGGAAGTCGTCCCCGTACGGTACGCATCGCCGGAAGTGCCGCGGGCGGCGGGCACCGCCCGGAGCCGTCCCGTGCGAAGCGCGCCGTCGAGCCGGCGGCGGGTGAGCCGCCGACGGGTGGGCCGTCCCTCCCGTCGAGCCGCCGGCCGGTCGTCAGCCCGTCCGTACGGGACCGGTGTACGGCTTGACCCAGCGCCGCCAGTGGTCCTCACGGCGGTACCCGGCCGCCGACCAGGCCCGCTGCGCCCGCTCGTTCGCCTCCAGCACCATCGCGTCCCCGCGCCGGCCGCCCACGGCCTCGAACCGCCTCTCGGCCGCCCGGAGCAGCGCGGTCGCGATGCCCCGGCGCCGGTGCGCGGGAAGGACGGCCAGCCGGTACAGCGAGCAGCGCCACCCGTCGTACCCGGCGATCACCGAGCCCACCAGCCTGCCGTCCTGCTCGGCCAGGATCAGCGCCTCGGGATCGCGGGCGACGAGACGGGTGACGCCGTCCACGTCGTCCGTGATGCTCGTGCCCTCCGCGGCCTCTCTCCAGAACGCCAGTACGGTCTCGGCGTCGGCGGCCACGGCGGTGCGTATGCGCAGGTCGTCCATGGTCCGAGCCAAGCACGCGCAGCCGCGGGCCCGCCACTGGCTTTCGGGCGGACACGGCGGCGGACGGCCGCGTCCGCTCCTGCGCTCCCCGGCCGTCCGGTCAGTCCCGGAGCTCCTCGATGACCGGAGCGAAGGATTCCATGAAGGGGTCGAGCACCGAGATGTAGGTGAAGCCGTACCGTTCCCGCTGGGCGCGCAGTTTGTCGGCGATCTCCCGGACCGTGCCGATCGCGATCTGGGGATACGCCAGCAGTGCCCCGGCGCTCACACCCGCCGGACCGGGCGCCTGCGCCAGCAGGGCCTCGGCCGCCGCGAGCGCGTCGTCGGTGACCGTGGGGACCTGGAGGAGCAGATTCAGCTCCTGCTCTCCGGCCCGCTCGTCCGCCAGCCTGCGGTAGGCGGCGACCCGCTCGTCCAGCTGACCGGCGTCGATCGGTACCAGCCCCTGCCCGGTGTCCCGGCCGGCGCTGAAGGCGACGATGTCGGCGTGGTCGGCGGCCAGCTTCAGCACCCGGTCGCCGTTGCCGCCGATCAGCAGGGGCGGGCGGGGCCGCTGGGCCGGGCGCGGAAGATGCTCCGCGTCCTCCAGCAGCCGGATCAGCTCCTCGACCGTGTGCCGCAGACGGTCCACCCGGCCGCCGGGGCCGGGGAAGTCCAGACCGGCCCGGTCGTGCTCCTCCTTCACATAGCCCGCGCCGACGCCGATCTCCAGCCTGCCGCCGGTCAGGGCGTCGGTGGTGGCGATCTCGCGAGCGAGGAGCGCCGGATTCCAGAAGCCCGCGTTGATCACGAAGGTGCCGAGCCGGGGTCGCCGGGTCACCTCCGCCGCGGCCACCAGGGCCGGGAACGGGGCCATCATCCCCAGGTGGTCGGGCACCTGGATCACGTCGTAGCCGAGTGCCTCGGCCCTTCCGCACTTGTCGCGCCACACGGCGCCGTCGGCGGGGATCGTCATGTTCACCGAGAACCGGAACGGGCGGGTCATACGTACTCCTCCATACGAGAGGCTCTCTCGCGCCGTTCACACGCGGGAGCGTCGATCACTCGTGGGAAATGGCGGACAGCACGTTCATCCGGGACGCGCGCAGCGCGGGCAGCACCGCGGCGGCGAGCCCCACGACCACCGAGCCGACCACCACCGCGACCACCGTGCCCCACGGCACGGCGAATGCGGTGAGGCCCTCCAGCGCCAGCACCTGCTGGACGGCCGCACCCCACACCATGCCCAGCCCCAGCCCCAGCAGCGCGCCGAAGACCGCGATCACCACGGATTCGAGCCGGATCATGCGCCGCAGCTGCCTGCGGGAGAGCCCGATGGCCCGCAGCAGTCCGATCTCCCGCGTCCGTTCGACCACCGACAGGGCGAGGGTGTTCACCACCCCCAGGACGGCGATGACGATCGCGAGGCCCAGCAGCGCGTACACCAGATAGAGCATCACGGCGATCTGCCGGCGGACCAGCTCCTTGTAGTCCGCCCGGTCCCGCACCTGCACCTGCGGATAGGGGTCGAGCGCCGCCTCCAGACCCTCGCGGAGCGCGTCCTCGCCGGCTCCGCCCGCCGCGTTCACATAGACCGTGATCTCCTGCCCGCCCGGCAGGTACTTCTCCAGCGTGGCCATGCCCATCATCACACCGCCCGCCATACCGGGACCGCCGCTCTGGCTCATGTCGGTCAGCGCCCCGACCGTCAGCCGGGCCCTGCGCCCGCCGGCGAACTCCGCCTCCAGCACCGATCCGACCCGGACCCGGTGCTCCTCGGCGAAGTCGCGTGCCATGCCGATGCGGTCCGTCGCGAGCGCCGCCGCCGTGTCCCCGCCCGCGTACGTCACGCGAGCCACCTCGTCGAGCCGCTGGTCGTAGCCGGACGCCGTGGTCTCCACCCGCTCGCCGTCCGGCAGGGACAGCGCGAGGGGAGCGAAGCGCTGGCGTACCACCGTCCCGGCGCCCTCGACCTCCCGCACCTTCTCCGTGATCTCCTGCGGGAACGGCAGGAAGGATCCGTTCTGTACGACGAAGTCCGCGCCGAGGGTCCTGTCGATCTCGTTGTCGAAGGACTCCGTCATCGACGCGCTCGCGATCGAGAGCCCGGTGACCAGCGCCAGACCCACCATCAGCGCGGCCGCGGTCGCGCCCGTACGCCGGGGATTGCGCAGGGCGTTGCGCCGGCTCATCATGCCGACCGGCCCGAACAGCCGGGGAAAGGCCGCGCTCAGCACCCGTATCACCGGCCGGACCAGCAGCGGGCCCGCCACCACGGTCGCGATCAGCGTCAGGACGACACCGAGCCCGAGGAGGGCGGCCGCCGAGGAGGTTTCCGTACTCACGGCGCTGCCGGTGAGCGCGGCGGCGCCCGCCACCGCGACCACGGTCCCGGCGGCCGCCCGCACCCTCAGCGGCCGCCCCACGCCCGCGATCTCGGCGTCCGCGAGCGCCGCCATCGGCGAGACGCGGGCCGCCCGGCGGGCGGGCAGATACGCGGCGAGGAAGGTGACGCCGAGCCCGACCGCGTACGCCGACACGGGAGTCGCCACCCCGAACACCATCTCGGCGGCGCTCAGATTCATCCCGAACGCGCTCATCAGCGCGATCAGTCCGGCCGCCAGCCCCACCCCGGCGGCCAGTCCGAGCGTCGAACCGATCAGGCCCAGCAGAAACGCCTCGGTGACCACCGAGCGCCGCACCTGGCGGCGGTCGGCGCCGAGCGCCCGGAGCAGCCCCAGCTCGCGGGTGCGCTGGGCGATCAGCATCGAGAAGGTGTTGACGATCAGGAAGACACCCACGAGAACGGCGACCCCGGCGAATCCCAGCATCAGCCACTTGATCACATCGAGGAATCCGCCCAGTTCGGCCGCCGACGACTCGGCCTGCTCGTCGGCGGTCCTCAGTTCGTATCCGTCGCCCAGTACGGCCGCGACCCGCTCCTTGAGCACCGCGTCGGCGACACCGTCGGCCGCGTCCAGGGAGATCGAGGTGGCGGCATCGGCCCTGCCGAGCAGCCTGGTCTGGGCGGTCGGCGTGTCCAGGAAGACCAGCGCCGCGCCCGGGTTGGTGGTGGTGAAGGTGACGATGCCGACGACCTCGGCCGTGAAGGAGCCGGGCTGCGCATGGAGGGTCAGCGAATCCCCGATGCCCAGCTTCCTGTTGTCGGCGGTGTCCTTGTCGAGCATCACCTCGCCCGGCCCGCGCGGCTCCCGGCCGCCGGTGAGCTTCACCGGGCTGCGTTCGGTGACGAACCAGTTGGTCGCGATGGTCGGCGCACCGGTCGTCGGCCCCACCGGGTCGTTCTTCTCGTCGACGACCGTGATGTTCTCCGCGCTCACCTCGACGTGCGCGGCCCTGACGCCGTCGACCGACCCGAGGCGCTCGGCCAGGGAGGCGGGCAGGGTTCGCAGGACGCCGGTCGGCAGGGACTCGCCGATGCCCTCCTCCGGCAGGATCTGCACATCGGAGGCGGTGGAGGCGAAGAGCCGGTCGAAGGTGCGCGAGACCGTGTCCGAGAAGATCAGCGAGCCGCTGACGAAGGCCACGGACAGCAGGACCGCGAGCATCGACAGCAGCATCCTGCCCTTGTGCGCGAAGAAGCTCCGCAGGGTCGCCCTCAGCATCGGGGGCCTCAGCTCTCACGGCCGGGGCCGGGGGCCCGGTCGTCGTGGTCCGGGTGCCCCGGGGGATGCCCGGCCCGGGGCCGTGCGCCCGGATCGCGGTCGCCGGGCGCCCCCTCCCGGGCCCGGCCGTCGCGGCGGAGATCCCCGCTTCCGGCGAACAGCCGCATCCGCTCCAGTACGGCCTGCGCGGTCGGATCCGGCATGACGTCGACGATCCGTCCGTCCGCCAGATACAGCACCAGATCCGAGTGTGCCGCGGCGCCCGGGTCGTGGGTCACCATCACCACGGTCTGGCCCAGCCCGTCCACGGCCTCCCGCAGAAAGCCCAGGACCTCGGCGCCCGCCCGGGAGTCGAGATTGCCCGTGGGTTCATCGGCGAAGATCAGCTCGGGCCTGGAGGCCAGGGCCCGCGCGCAGGCCACCCGCTGCTGCTGACCGCCCGAGAGCTGCGCCGGCCGGTGCCGGAGCCGGTCCCGCAGCCCGAGGGTGTCGATGACGCGCTCGACCCACTCCCGGTCCGGTCTGCGCCCGGCGATGTCCATCGGGAGGGTGATGTTCTCGGCGGCGGTCAGGGTGGGCAGCAGATTGAACGCCTGGAACATGAATCCGATCCGGTCCCTGCGCAGCCGGGTCAGCTCGCGGTCCCTCAGACCGGTGATCTCCGTGTCGCCCAGCCACACCCGGCCGGCGGAGACGGTGTCCAGACCGGCGAGGCAGTGCATCAGCGTGGACTTGCCGGAGCCGGACGGGCCCATGACCGCGGTGAACCGGCCGCGCGCGATGTCGACGTCGACGCCGTCCAGCGCGCGTACGGCCGTCTCCCCGCTGCCGTACGCCTTGGTGAGCGCCCGTGCGCGCGCGGCGATCGGGACATCCCCGGACGGGCCGTGGGTGGGTGCAGTAGCAGGTGTGGACAAGGCCGCCTCCCGGATCGTGGCCGCACCGAACTCCCGTACGATCCAACGAGGTTAGTGGGCGGCGAACAAGCGCGGGTATCCCTCGCAGGGCCCGGTTTCAGGTCGATGTAAGGGGCACCCGCCATCGCCGTCCCGGGAGGCGGCCCGGTACCGCGTCGGACGACGTCCGGCCCGCGCGGTTCGCGGCGCGCCGACCGGTTTCCGCACGCGGCCGGGGCCGTACGTCCGCGCCCGCCGGGTCAGGGGCCCAGCCGGGCGCGGATGAGCGCGTCGAGCCGCCGCCACGCCGGGGACGAGTCGTTGACCGAGCCCTGGACGAGGGCGGGGATCTCGGAGGCCGGGTCCAGCTCGGGCGGGGCGCCCGGTCCGTAGCGTTCCCGGGTCGCCACGGCGATCCGGCGGGCGAGGTCGTCGATACGGGGATCGTCGGCGTCGAGGTCGTACGCCCGGTCGTAGTCGAGGTGGAGCCGTCGCAGCGCCGGGTCGGCAAGGGAATCGGCCTGGTCGTGGAACAGTGCCGTCGCGCGGTCCGGGTGGGTCGCGAACACGAGGATCCACAGGTCGCGTTGCAGGTCCACCCACCGAGGCGTGAATCCCCACCCGGCCAGGTGCTCCAGGTGGGCCCCGACCTCGGCGGGCAGCGGTGCCGGGGGCCCGGCGGCGAGCCGGCGCAGGCGGCCTTGCGTGGCCCGAAGGCCGCGGATGCGGGCGGTGAGTTCGTCGTCGACCTCGCGCAGCGCCCGCTGGAACTCCTCGTCGGTCGCCGATCCCAGGTCCCGGATACGGGCCAGGGGGACACCGGCTTCGGCGAGGGTCCGGATCTTGATCAGGGCGATGGCGTCGTTCGCGCCGTACCGCCGGTAGCCGGACGCGTCGCGGCCGGGCTCGGGGAGCAGTCCCTTGTCGTGATAGACGCGGACGGTCTTGACCGACACTCCTGCGTACGCGGCCAGCTGTCCGATGGTGATCACCCGGTCATCGTCCCACTTGACCCTTCCCCTGGGGCAGGGGCGCAGCATGGGGTCATGGCGAACACGAACACGAACACGGGCACGAGCACGAGCACGGACATCGATCGGGAGACCCTGCGCGAGCCGGCCGATCAGGGCAACGAGACCGCTTTGGACCGGCTGGCCGGCCTCGCAGACGCGGCCGGCGACCTCGGGGAGCTGAGCGAGCTGCTGGACGAGGGATCCCCGCGCGCCGGGTTCCTGCTCACCCGGCGCGCGGTCGCGGCCGGTGATCTGCGCGAGCTGCAGCGGATCGCCGACGCCGGGTACGAGGAAGCCGGGGACGAGCTGGACCGGCTGCTGAGGGAGTCGGCCGACGGACCCCGCGACTGAGGATCGCGGCACCCGGCCGGCTCGGTGGTGTGGCGGGACGTCACGTCCATGTCTGAGGAACTCGCCGAGAGCGGCGCGCGGACGAACGGCGCGCCGCTGCGCGGCGGTGGGCTCGGTCACGCCGGCCCACCGCCACCCCGCTACGGCGCGAGTGCCGGCTGGTCCGCGGCCCACAGCCACGACCCGTCCGGCTGGCGACGGGCGACCTCGACGGTCACGTCGCCGTTGGTCAGCGTGGCCGCGGTCAGGGCCAGGTCGCCGGTCACCAGCGCCGGGTGCTGCCTGCCCGGCGAGAGCACCGGCGCGGCCGCGACGAACTGCTCGTACACTGTGCGGATCTCCGCATGTCCGGTCGCGAGGTTGCCCGGCGGGAACGCCAGCACGGCGTTCGGCTCGTACAACGCCACCAGCCCGTCGACATCGCCCGCGTTGGCGCGCTCGATGAAGTACCTGCCCAGGTCGTTCGGCTCAGTGGCCACTTTCTTGTCTGTCATGCCGATCAGCCTCCCAACGAATACACGACATCCTGTGTCACGTATTCCTCTAGAATTTTTGTATGCGCGCCGACCGGTTGGTATCGCTGGTACTGCTGCTGCGGCAGCACGGTCGGCTGTCCGCGACCGCGCTGGCCCGCGAGCTGGAGGTGTCCACCCGCACCGTGCTGCGCGACATCGAGGCGCTGTCCGCAGCCGGCGTCCCGGTCTACGCCGAACGCGGTCGGCACGGCGGTTTCGCGTTGCTGCCCGGTTTTCAGACCGAGCTCACCGGACTGAACCACGACGAGGCACTCGCCCTGCTGGTCGCCGGATCGCGGCGCGGCGCGCAGACGTTCGGACTCGACTCGGCGCTCGCTTCGGCCATGCGCAAGGTGGTTGACGCGCTGCCCGAAAGCTATCGGGCCACCGCGGCCGGCGCGGCTCAGCGATTGCTCATCGACCCGGAGACCGACCTCCTCTCGCGTCGACTGGTCGCCGAGGAGGTGCCTGACGCCGTCGTGGCCGAGGTCCGGCGCGCGGTGTTCGCCGGACACAAGCTGCGCATCCACTACGCGGCCGTGGACCAGACCCCGAAGTGGCGCACGGTGGACCCGATCGGCCTGGTCACCGTGCGCGACCAGGGCTATTTGCTGGCCACACGGTCCGGCGCGGACCGCACCTACCGGCTGTCCCGCGTCCTGGCCGCCGAGGAACTCGCCGAACCGGCACAGCGACCGGACCGGGTCGATCTGGACCGGGCCTGGCAGGAACGCAGCACACGGTTTCGGACCGGCGGCGACCACGTCACCGTGCTGGTACGGATGAACCCGGCGCGGCGGGAGGACCTGGTGGGCACCGCGCTGGCCGTCCTCGCCGAAGAAACCGACGCGGACGGCCGGCTGCGGCTGGAGGTGACCTTCCAGGATCCGAGACACGCCGAATGGGCGCTGTGGCGCCTCGGCATGAACGCGGAAGCCCTGGCTCCGCAGTGGTTGCGCGACTCCCTGGGCAACCACGCCGCCGCGATCGCCACCCGCTACGGAGTGTCATCCCGAGAGTAGCCGCCGTCTGCGGGACGCCGCCGAAGCCGACAGGCGCCGGCCGGGCTCGCCGGAACGCGCCCTGACCCCGCGGCACCTGTCACCTCCTCGCGGAGGCCCCCACCACTCCTCGGCCGGCACCTTCGTCAGCCCCGCGACGTACTCCACCCCGGCGAGGTGGCCGACAACAGGGAGACCTGACCCACCGGTTACTTCGGTCCTGGGGACTGAGCCGGGATTCCGGGGCCCTGTCCGGGGCCCTGTCCGGGGTCGGGGAAGGGGCGGCGGGCCACGCCCAGGACACAGGGCGAGGACGGCACCTTCGGCCCGTGCTCGGGAACCGTCAGGCGGCGGTGGACGCCGAGCTGGAAACCGGCCGCCTCGATCGCCGCGAGCGGGTCCCGCGCGGTGTGGCAGCCGCCGAACAGCAGGGGCCAGACCGTACGGTCCAGCACCCGCTGGGTGCGGGCCATACCCTTGTCCGGGGCCAGGCCGTGCTCGAAGAACCGCAGCTCACCGCCCGGGCGCAGCACCCGCTTGATCTCGGCGAGGGCGCGGGGCAGGTCCCGTACGGAACACAGCACCAGCGACGCGACCGCGACATCGAACGCCTCGGACTTGACCGGCAGCGCCTCGGCGGCCCCCGGCACGACGTCCACCGGGACCTCCACCCGGTGGGCGGCCTGGGCGGCGAGCACCCGAAGGGTGCGCTCCGGCTCGATGGCGACGACCTCGGAGACGGCGCAGGGGTAGTGCGCGAAGTTCAGGCCGTTGCCCGCACCGATCTCGATCACCCGTCCGGAGACACCGGCGAGCAGTTCGTCGCGGTGGGCGGCCATGCCGCCCTTCTTGTCGGCGGCCACGCTGAACCTGGCGTAGAAACGCGCGAACACCGGGTGGTGGACGGCGTCCCGGGGCAGGGCACTGGCGCGCAGGCGCATCGCGGCTCCTCGGGAGGATGGATTCCGTCTCACGCCCATTCTCCTCACCTCCCGGCGGCAGCGGAATCCCCGGGCGGCGAGATCGTGCGCGGCGCCGGGGTGACGGGAGCGGGAGGCTGCCGGCGGCCGCGCCCGCGCGCGGGACACCGTGGCGGTGCGGAGCCGTCCGGCGTACGGGAGCCGGGTGACCGGTTCGCCCGGCACGGGAGCCCGGTGCACCGATCTCCGGCAACGAAGGCCCGCGGGACCCGCGCCCCGCACACGCACACGGATACGAAGCTCAGCGTACGGACGCGGTGAACGACTCCACGTCCCAGGAGCCGCCCAGGAGCGGGCCGAACCAGTCCGCGGCACGCGCCCGGAACTCCGCGGGCTCCAGCCGGCCCGCTCCCTCCGGTACGGCCCCGAGGAGCGGCGCCTCCGCCACCTCGGGCAGATCCACCAGATTGCACCGCGCCGCGAGATCCGGCTCGCCTGGCCAGCTCCCGACGACGACACCGAGCTGCTCCAGCCCGCGCGAGCGCAGGGCCTCGCCGGTCAGTGCCACCGAGTTCAGGGAGCCGAGCGCGGCCGGTGCGACGACGAGCACGGGAGCGCGCAGCAGCCGCGCGGCGTCGGCGAGGGTGCCGCCGCCGCCGTCGAACCGTACGAGCAGTCCGCCCGCGCCCTCGACCAGGACGAGATCGTGCTCCGCGGCCAGTTTGCCGGCCGCGTCGGCCACGTCCTCGGGCCGCACCGCGGCCATCCGGGCCCGCCGGGCGGCGGTGGCGGGCGCGAGCGGCTCGGGATACCGCGCCAGCTCCACCCCGCTCACGTCCCCGGCGAGGCGTGCCACCTCGCCGATGTCACCGCGGTCCCCGGCGGCGACGCCGGTCTGGGCCGGCTTCAGCACGGCGACGGACCGCCCGCGCGCCCGCGCGAGGGCGGCGACGCCCGCCGTGACGACGGTCTTGCCGATCTCCGTCCCGGTCCCGGTGACGACGATGACGCGCATGCGCTGATCCTCTCTTCCCTGCGGCACCCGGCTTCCCGGCTGCTTCCCGCTTCCGCGCGGCACTCGGCCTCCGTGCTGCTTCCCGCTTCCCGCTTCCGCGCGGAACCCGGCTTTCCCGCGGGACCTGTTCCGCCCGCTGCGGGGTCCTTCGGGGCGCAGGCGCCGGGCCCCTCCCGCGGGGCCCGCCGTGCCCGTCCCGGAGTCGGCCCGTTCCCGGCACGGGTCGCTACCCTGCCCGCGCCGCCGCGAGGACCGCCGTGGAGATCCGGGCGAGGTCCGCGTCCTCGGTCACGAAGGGCGGCATGGTGTAGATCAGATCGCGGAAGGGGCGCAGCCACACCCCCTCGCGGACCGCCGCCTCCGTGGCCGCGGGCAGGTCGACCTCGTGGTCCAGCTGGACGACGCCGAGGCCGCCGAGCACCCGCACGTCCGTGACGCCGGGCAGGTCGGCCGCCTCGGCGAGGCCCGCCCGCAGGCCGGTCTCCAGGCGCTTGACCTCCTGGGCCCAGTCCTGGCCGAGCAGCAGGTCCATCGAGGCGTTGGCGACGGCCGCCGCCAGGGGGTTGGCCATGAAGGTGGGGCCATGGGCGAGGACCGGGACCTCGCCCCGGGAGATGCCGTCGGCCACCCGTGAGGTGCACAGCGTCGCCGCCATCGACAGATAACCGCCGGTCATCGCCTTGCCGAGGCACATCACGTCCGGCGAGACACCCGCCTGGTCCGCCGCGAAGAGCGTGCCCGTACGCCCGAAGCCGGTGGCGATCTCGTCGAAGATCAGCAGGACGCCGTGGTCGTCGCACGCCTCGCGCAGCACCCGCAGATACGCGGGGGAGTGGAACCGCATCCCGCCCGCGCCCTGGACCACCGGCTCCACGATCACCGCGGCCACCTCGTCCGCATACCGGGCGACGGTCTCGCGCAGATGGTCCGCGTACGGCTCCTCGTACTCCGTGGGCGGTGCCTTCGCGAACACCTGGCGGGGAAGGACTCCCGTCCACAGGCCGTGCATTCCGCCGTCGGGGTCGCACACCGCCATCGGCTGCCAGGTGTCGCCGTGGTAGCCGCCGCGCCAGGTGAGCAGGCGCTGCTTCGACGGGCGGCCGACGGAGCGCCAGTACTGGAGGCACATCTTGACGGCCACCTCGACGGAGACCGAACCGGAGTCGCTGAGGAAGACGTGCCGCAAGGGCCCGGGGGTGATCTCGACCAGCCGGGTCGCCAGCCGGACGGCGGGCTCATGGGTGAGCCCGCCGAACATCACATGGCTCATCCGGTCCAGCTGGCCGCGCGCCGCCTCGTTGAGGACGGGGTGGTTGTAGCCGTGGATCGCGGACCACCACGACGACATGCCGTCGATCAGCTCGCGCCGGCCGTGGACGGGTCCGGCCAGCCGCAGCCGTACCCCGGACGCGGACTCCACGACCAGCGGATCGGCGCGGCCGGGCATCGGCCCGTACGGATGCCAGACATGCGCCCGGTCCAGCGCCACCAGCTCCGGAACGGACAGCTCAGGCATTGGGCGCCACATCCGTGCCCGCGCCCCGGCGGCGTACCGTCACCAGGTCCGTACGGGCCCCGGCCGGTGCCTCGGCGGGAGCGCTCGGCGGCCCGTCGGCGCAGACCGCGCCCCCGCCGCAGCCGCCGGCCGCCCGGTGCTCCGGCAGCGTCGTCGTACCCGCGCCCTCCACCTCGAAGCCCGCGTCCGCGATCATGTCCAGATCCGCCCGGCCCGCCTGGCCCTCGCTCGTCAGATAGTCCCCGAGGAAGATGGAGTTGACGAGATGCAGCGCGAGCGGCTGCAGCGAGCGCAGATGGACCTCGCGCCCGCCCGCGAGCCGTACCTCCACGTCCGGGCAGACGAACCGCACCATCGCGAGAATCCGCAGACAGCGCTGGGGGGTGAGGTTCCACTCCTTGGCCAGCGGCGTCCCCTCGAAGGGGATCAGGAAGTTCACCGGAACCGAGTCGGGGTCCAGCTCGCGCAGCGAGAAGACCACATCGACCAGGTCCTCGTCCTTCTCGCCCATGCCCGCGATCAGTCCGGAGCACGCCGACAGGCCCGCCGCCTGCGCCCGGTGCACCGTGTCCACCCGATCGGCGTAGGTGTGGGTGGTGGTGATGTCCCCGTACGTCCCCTCGGACGTATTGAGGTTGTGGTTGTACGCGTCCGCGCCCGCGTCCCGCAGCCGCTCCGCCTGCCCCTGGGAGAGCAGCCCGAGACAGGCGCACACCTCGACGCCCTCGTTCTGCTCCTTGATCGCCTCGATCGTCCGGGAGACCCGGTCGACGTCCCGGTCCGTGGGTCCGCGGCCGCTCGCCACCAGACAGACGCGCTTGGCACCGCCCGCGACCCCCGCGGCCGCCGCCCGCGACGCGTCGTCGGGCTTCAGCCAGGTGTACTTGAGGATCTCCGCCGTGGACCCGAGCCGCTGGGAGCAGTACGAGCAGTCCTCCGGGCACAGGCCCGACTTCAGATTGACGAGATAGTTGAGTTTCACCCGGCGGCCGAACCACTCACGGCGCACCCTGCCGGCCGCGGCCACCACGTCGAGCAGTTCGTCGTCGGAGCTCGCCAGGACGGCGAGCGCCTCTTCGCGGGTCGGCAGCTCGCGCCGCAGCCCCTTCTCCACCAGCGTGTTCAGAAGGTCCATGGCGCCGATCCTGGCGTACGGCACTCCCCCCGGGAAAGTCGGAACCTCACAAGAGAGCCTCTCCGAAGTGTGTGTATGACCACATCCATTCCCGGTCCGCCCCCGGTTAGTGTCTGTGGGCTGCCTACAAAAGGCCCCGACGAACGGGGCGCACGAGGACCGGACCACCATGACCCAGGATCCCTTCGGCTGGCTCCATGAGGAGTCCGGCCGCCGTGAGCGCGCCGGTCTGGTGCGTACGCTCCGGCCGCGCCCCGCCGAGCCGGAACTGCTGGACCTCGCGGGCAACGACTACCTCGGCCTGTGCCACCACCCGGAGATCACCGCGGCCGCCGCGGAGGCCGCCCGGCGCTGGGGCGCCGGCGCCACCGGCTCCCGGCTGGTCACGGGCAGCACGGAGCTCCACGCCGACCTGGAACGCGAACTCGCCGCCTTCAGCGGCTTCGAGGCCGCTCTCGTCCTCTCCTCCGGCTACGCGGCCAATCTCGCCGTGATGACCGCGCTGTCCGCCCGCGGCTCGCTCATCGTCTCGGACGCGGCCAACCACGCCTCGATCGTCGACGGCTGCCGGCTCTCCCGCGCCGAGACCGTGATCGCCGCGCACGCCGACACCGACGCCGTGCGCACGACCCTCGCCGCGCACCCCGGACGGCGGGCGCTGGCCGTCACCGACGCGGTGTTCTCGGTCGACGGCGACGCCGCGCCGCTGCCCCGCCTGGCGGACATCTGCCGGGAGGCGGGGGCCGCGCTGGTCGTGGACGACGCGCACGGCTTCGGTGTGCTCGGCGACGGCGGACGCGGCGCCGTGCACGCCGCCGGGCTCGCGGGCGACCCCGGGGTCGTCGCGATGCTCACCCTCTCCAAGTCCCTGGGCAGCCAGGGCGGCGCGGTCCTCGGACCGGCCCGGGTCATCGACCATCTGGTCAACACCGCCCGGACCTTCATCTTCGACACGGGTCTCGCCCCGGCCGCCGCGGGCGCCGCTCTCGCCGCGCTGCGGCTGCTGGGCCGGGAACCCGGACGGGCGGCCCGCGTGCGCACGGTCGCCGCGACCCTGCACGCCCTGCTCACGTCGGGGGGCCTGACAGCCGTACGCCCGGACGCCGCCGTGGTCTCGGTCCGGGCGCCGTCGCCCGAGGCCGCCGTGCGCTGGGCGGCCGACTGCCGGTCGGAGGGACTGGCAGTCGGCTGCTTCCGTCCGCCGTCGGTCCCGGACGGCGTCTCACGGCTCCGGCTGACGGCACGTGCCGATGTGACCGACCGTCAGGCCCGCTGGGCGGTCGCGACCGTGGTGCGGACGGCCCCGCCCGGGGCCTTCACCGAGGCCGCGCCGGTCAGCTGACGCTCCGCGCCCCGACCGTGGTCACGAAGCGGTCCCAGGCCCGCGGCGAGATGCGCAGCGGCCGGCGGGACACGTCCTTGGAGTCCCGTACGGCCAGGGTGTCGTCGGGCAGCCTGGCCGCCTCGACGCAGTTGTTCATGCCCGTGCTGCGGCTGCTGCGCCGCCACCTTAAGGCGCTGTCGTGGTTCCCGGGGGCGCCGTGCGGGAGCGGTGCGGACGCCGGGCCGAGAGGTGCGGGAGAGACGGTCGCGGAGTCGGCGGACACGGTGTCGGCGGATGCGGGGTCGATGTGCACGAGGCGATCGGACATGGGGCCTCCCTATGCGTCATCCATGAGCGTGGCGATGAGATCCAAGGAATCCACCGCGGACAGGGCACGCGCCTGCATGGTCGTGAAGGCGGCGCTGTACACCTCAAGGTCTTCTGCCCGCTCCAGATGGAGGCTACTCGTCAAGTGGTCAAGAACGACCACATCCAGATCAGAAGTGTTCGGAAAGGAGAAGATAACGAAAGAGTTGGCGAGTCCGACATAAGCGCCGACGGAGAACGGCAGCACCTGGAGCCGTACGTGCGGAAGCCGGGCCGAGCGGACCAGCTCCCTCAGCTGCTCCCGCATCACCCGCGGCCCCCCGACCTGCCGCCGCAGCGCGGCCTCGTCGAGGACGACCCGCAGCTTCAGCGGCTCCCGCGCGCGCAGCACCGCCTGCCGGGTGATCCGGACCTCCGCCAGCGATTCGACGGTCGCATCGGGCAACTCCTCCAGCGTCGCCCGGGTCACCGCCCGCGCGTACGCCGGGGTCTGGAGCAGCCCCGGCACCACCGAGGTCTCCAGCGTGCGCACCGAGCACGCCTGCGCCTCCAGGGAGATGAAGTCGCGGTACTCGGGCGGCAGCAGTCCCCGGTACGCGTGCCACCAGGGAGTGCCGTTGCCCCCGGCCGCGCCCGCCAGGGTCTCCAGCAGCGTCCGCAGGTGAGGGTCGTCCACCTCGTACACATCGAGAAGCAGCCGGACGTCCGCGGCCTTGACACCGCTGGCCCCGGTCTCGATCCGGCTCACCTTCGACTGGTGCCAGCCGGCCAGCGCTCCGGCGCAGCGGCTGGTGAGGCCCGCCGCATGGCGCAGCTTGCGGAGTTCTTCGCCCAGTTTGCGGCGGCGCACCGCGGGGCCGTGCTGCATCGGGGATTCCTTCCGCTCGGTTGATCCACGGTCCGGCACCGGCCTTCCGGCCGGTCGCGGCGGACCGTCGGACAGAGTTGTGAGTGTGGGTCCAAACGCGGTTTCGCGCGGCAGAGTTCACCGCTTCGAGCGACAGATATATGCATATCTTGGTGGATCGCCACTCGCGGCGGCGCGATGAGTGGCAGTCTGGCGCGAAGCGCAATCCGTGGCCGCCCAGCGCACTCCATCCGCTACGAAGTCGGAGCACGGCCGCGGTGGGAAAGGGACAGCGTCGCCATGGCAGATCTACAGGAAGCATCCATCACTCTGCCGAGCGATCCCGCTTCGGTGCCGGTGGCACGGAGGTACGTCACCGATGTCGTTTCCGAGTGGGGTCTGCCCGCCGACAGCGAGACCGTCGACACGGTCCGGCTGATCGTCTCGGAGCTCACCACCAATGCGGTCCAGCACACCTTCGGCCAGTCGCCCACCTTCACGGTGGATCTGACGCTGGAGCGGGACGAGGAACTGCGCATCGGGGTGACGGACAGTCACCCGCGCTGGCCCCAGCGGCTGCCGGCGGCGGTACGGCAGGACAACGGGCGGGGGATGGTCATCATCCGCAGCCTCACCGCGCAGTCGGGCGGGCGGCTCTCGGTCACCCCCACCGCCGAGGGCGGCAAGACCGTGTGGATCGCCCTGCCGTGGACCGCGGCGGTACGGAACTGATCACCGTCCCATCCGGCCGCGGCGGTTCGGAGGCCGGCTGACGGCGTTCGCCCCGCGGGTGGGGCCGGGCGCCGGGGCCCGGGCGGGGCGCGCAGGCTCTCCGCAGGTCCCCGGGAGGCCGTCGGCCCCGGGGCGGAGGGGAGCCGAGCAGGTGCTCGTACGTCCCCGGGAGCCCCCGGAATTCGGCGCGTTCACGCCGGTACGCCGGCCACCGGGGAACTCCCGGCGACCGGCGTACGGCTCTGACGGCAGGCGGTCAGCGCACCCGTCCGTACCAGACGCTCTTGCTCCAGATCTTGTCCAGCTTCACCCACGACCCCGTCTTGGGGGAGTGCCAGATCTTTCCCTTTCCGGCGTAGATGCCCACGTGGTAGACCCTCTTGCCCGAGTGGAAGAAGACCAGGTCCCCCACCTGCCGGCTGGACGCCGAGACCTTGCGGGTCGAGTTGTACTGCTGCTGGGCGGTCCGCGGCAGCTTCTTGCCCGCCTTCTTGTACGAGTAGAGCGTGAGCCCCGAGCAGTCGAAGCGTGAGGGGCCCGTGGCGCCGTACTTGTACGGGGCCCCCTTCTTCGAGGCCGCGATCTGAAGCGCCTTCCCCGCGTGTGCCGTGGCCGCTTGTGCCTCGGACGTGCCGCCCGGCACGAGCAGGGAGCCGCCGAGCGCGGCGAGGGTCAGGGCCGATACGGCGCCCGCCCGGCTGATCAGAAACGGGACGTTCATCTGCGCACTCATGCGCAACCCTTCGTCAGCCGCCTGTGAAGGATGACCTGTCGGGTTCGGGCGGACGAAGGTGCCCGGCCGCTGGCGCGGCTTCACCCCGAGGAACAGATCCGGACGGATCCGGCTGTCCCGTAATACTCGGGTCCTCCACTCCTGCCGAAGCACTCCTGTCGACCAGTCATCCGGAACAGCGGCAGGACTCGGCGTCCGTCCGGACCGCCCCGCCGAGGTGACGGGGGCTTGTCGTCCCAGGGATCTTGACCTACGGGCAGGTGGATTTCCGAGCCAAAACGGCGATATGTGAGTTTCAACACGAATGGGCTGTTCGGGTGGACGTGCCGTCTACAGGCATCGGAACTCGACGGCCGAAGAGGCCCGTACCAGCAAAGGAATAAGGCGTTCCGTTTGCTTGCCGGTGGGGATGCGCAACTCGACCGTAGTCGCTAGCCGGGAAGCGACTACATCAATTGGGGGACCTCTACTGGTACTCCACTGGCGGTTGACGGCTGTCCGTGAGTTCTTCAGCGATCGGGATCCGGTGGAAGAGCGGTCCGGAATGCCCTCTTTTCGCCGTCGAGAACCCTCAACGCCTCGACGAGCGTCGCCGCGTGGACGTCGCTCTCGCCCCGCGCGTGCATCAGCGCCAGCGCGTCCCGCAGTGCGACCGCACGGCCGACGAGTGCCTGCGCGGCGCGGAGCGCGCCATAGGTGTGGGTGGATCGGGCCGGATTGATCCGGCCCACCATGTCGACGACTTCGAGATAGCTGTCGACGAACTCGCTCTCGGCGCGGGTCAACGCGGGGAGCGGCGGCAGTTCCGGGAGCAGCACGACGCCCTCACCCCGCGGCGCGGGCGGCGAGCGAGGACTTGCGGGTGGCGATGACGTGGTCCACCAGTCCGTACTCCTTGGCGGCCTCGGCGTCCAAGAACGTGTCCCGCTCCAGGTCGGCCGCGATCCGCTCCACCGTCCGGCCGGTGTGGTGCGCGAGAAGCCCGGTGAGCAGGGTGCGCAGCCGCAGCAGTTCCCGGGCCGCGATGTCCAGATCCGACGGCATGGCCCGCATCGGCTCGTCGAGCGAGGGCTGCCGGACGACGATCCGCGCCCCGGGCAGCGCCAACCGCTTTCCGGGTGTGCCCGCGGCGAGCAGCAGCGCCGCCGTGGACGCGGCCTGGCCGATGCAGGTCGTCTCCACATCGCAGGTGACCACCTGCATGGTGTCGTAGATCGCGGACATGGCGCTGAGCGAGCCGCCGGGGGAGTTGATGTACAGCGAGATGTCCCGGTCCGGCGCCGCGTGTTCGAGATGGAGGAACTGCGCGATCACATCGTTGGCGGCGGTGTCGTCGACTTCGGTTCCGAGGAAGACGATCCGCTCGTCGAGCAGCTTCGCGTACGGATCGAGGGTGCGGGTCCCCTGGGCGGTGCGCTCCGTGAACTGGGGCAGGACGTAGCGGGTGACGCGGCGGCTGTTCATGGCATACCTCTCCTCGATGCGCCGCCGGTGGCGGCGCTTCCGTAAAAATGTACAGGACGTACAGATCTTTGAGGGAGGGATGTCTTGTGCGTCCAGGGAGAAATGCATGGTCAGGGCACGTTCTGCTGTGAGTGGAGGCGACTGGTGCCGAAGGAGCAACACGGCTTCTCCATCGATTGATCACAACTGCGTCACTACTGGAAAGTACGTGGCGCTCACGGTGATTCGGCACTACTACGGTCAAGCCTTCGGCAATCATCCTTTGGGGGGATCCATGAGCTGGGGTCAGCAACCGCACCAGCAACCGACGACGCAGTGGGGCGGGCAGCCCGCGGGAGGGCCACCGCCGGGAAAGGGGCCGGGGTGGGCGCGGAAGCGCATCGTCATCCCCGCGGGCGCCTTCCTCTTCCTCATCGGCACCGGCATCGGTGCGGCCGGGGACGGCGGCACCGAAACGGCGAGCGACAGCAAGGCCGCGCCGACCGTCACCGCCACGGTCACGGCGCCTGCCGTCGCCGGGGCGAAGGCGGCACCGGCGCCCACGGTCACCAGGACCGTCACGGCGAAGCCCGCCGGGGACGCGGGGGAGAAGCCCGCCAGGAAGCCCGTGCCCAACTTCATCGGCATGGGCCTGCAGGCGGCCCAGGACTCGGCACAGGCCACCGGCTTCTACCTGCTGACCTCGCACGACAGCACGGGCGATGGCCGCAACCAGGTCTTCGACCGCAACTGGAAGGTCTGCAGTCAGGACCCCAGGGCTGGCAGCGTTGCCTCCGTCGACACCGAGCTGAACTTCGGCACGGTGAAGCGTGAGGAGACCTGCCCGTAGGCCGTGCCGTCGACGTCCCGGCGGGCGGCCCTGACCAGGGTCTTCGGCCGTGGCCTACGCGCCCTGTGGGCGGGCTGACCGGCGATTAAGCTGAGGGCATGGCCTACGAGATTCCGGTGACGCAAGCCCGCGCAGAGCTGGCGGAACTGATCAACCGCGTGGTGTACGGCGGCGAGCGCGTCGTCGTGACCCGGCACGGAAAGCCCCTCGTGGCACTGGTGTCGGCCGCCGACCTCGAACGGCTCGAACAGCTTCAGGAAGCGGGGGAGGAGGAGGTCGTCAGCTCGGTCTCCTCGATGGGCGCGGTCGGGTCCGCGCCCGGCGAACGGGCGCGGTTCGGTCTGACGGCCGAGCACCGCCGCCCCGACACGCACGGCTGACCCGACCGGCGGAACCGGGACGTCGGAGAACCCGGGCGATTGACCGCGTACGCGGATGCCCGAAGGTCGCCGCGCACGACACGACCGCGTACGGAATCACGAGGCGTACGGGAGGCCCCGTACGGGAGACCGCGCGCCCCCGTCCGCTACAGCGGGGGTGCGCGGTCGGTCGGAGTGTCAGCCGACCGGGAGCGCGGTGGCGCCCCGGTGCTCCGCCGGGGCGGCGGGGGAGAACGTCCGCCGCCCCGCCAGAAGCACGGCGGCCAGCCCGAGCACCGCCCACAGGGAGAGCGTGAGCATCGCACCGCCCGCGCCGTGCCCGTCGAAGTACGCCACCGAGCGCAGCAGTTGCGCGCCCGCGCCGGGCGGCAGCCACTGGCCGATCGTGCCCGCGGGCTCGGGCAGCAGCTCCGGTGCGCTCGCGGCTCCGGAGAACGGATTGCCGAGCAGGACGAATAGCACGCTGCCCAGCGCGATGCCGGGGCGGCCCAGCAGCGCGCCCAGCGCGGCGGCCGCCGCGCCCGCCGCGAGGGCGGTCAGGGTCACCGCCCCGGCCTCGCCCCACCAGGGGCCGTCGAGCACACCGAGCCAGCTGTCGGCGACGGCGGTCGTGGTGATGCCGACGAGAGCAGCGGCGCCGACGAGAGCCGTGGCCCCGCGGGCACCCCGCAGCCCCAGCAAGGTCACCATCGCCCCGGCCGCGATCCCGGCGAGCGAGAGAGGCAGCACGCTCGCGGCGAGGGAACCGCCACGCGGATCTGCGGACGGAGCCGGCACGACATCGGTCACGGCCACCTGCTGTCCGCCCGGGAACCGTTCCGCGACGGCCTCCCGGAGCAGCCCCGCCACCGCGGGGCTCGCCGCGGACGCGGTCAGCAGCCGGGGCCCCTCGGGGGTGACGACCACCGCGCCGTACACGTCCCGCCGCTCGACGGCCGTACGCGCGGTGGCCTCGTCCCCGTAGCGGTGGACGTCGAAGGCCCCCGCCCGCTGCTCCAGCCGCTGCTCGACCTGGGCGGCGGCGGCCGGCGGGCCCGCGACACCGATCGGCAGATCACGGGGAGCGGTGCGGGCGGCAGGCCAGGCGAATGCCCAGAGCGCCAGCCCGACCAGTACGGGGACCAGCACCATCACCGCGATCATCCGGCGCGCTGGGGGGAGCGCGTGGACCGGTGACGCAGCGGACATGAGGCACCTCGATTCAAAGAGAAGGATCGTTCGTTTTTCACGATCCAGCCTGCTCCGGGGCTCTGGTGCTTGTCAAGAAGGAACGTTCGTTTTAAATTTGTCCCCATGGCCCGCGTATCCCAGGAACACCTCGACGCCCGCCGCCGTCAGATCCTCGACGGCGCGGCGCGCTGCTTCTCCCGCAACGGTTTCCACGCCACCTCGATGCAGGACGTCCTCGGTGAGGTCGGACTGTCGGCGGGCGCCGTGTACCGCTACTTCCGCAGCAAGGAGGAGCTGATCGAGGCGATCGCCGGGGAGACGTTCGCCGGGGTCAGGGCGGCGTTCGACGAGGCGGCCCGCACCACACCGCCCCCACTGCCGGACGTGCTGATCGCCCGGGTGCTGCGCGGGGTGTTCGAACGGCAGAACCCGGGGATCGACGGACAGATGTTCGCCCGCCTGATCGTCCAGGTGTGGACGGAGACCCTGCGCAACGAACGGCTGGCGAGGTTCCTCCAGGACAGCTACACCGGTCTGCGTCTGGCCTGGGCCCGGCTTGCGGACGCCTACCGCGAGAGCGGGGCGATGGCGGACGACGTGTCGGGCGACGACCTGGCGCGCACCCTGATCGCCACCGCGCAGGGCTTCATCGCCCAGCACGCCCTGTTCGGCGGGATGAAGGTCGAGGTCATGGAGGACGGTGTGCGCGGTCTGATGTCCATGCGCCGCCCCGAGGCCGGTTAACGCGCCCGAAAAACTCCGGCCCTAAGGTTCACCTCCCGGCCGGGCCGCCGGACCCGCGCGAGCGGGCGCGGGCCGGTCACGGCCGGATCACGCCGCGCCCGGAGCGGGTCCGGGCCGGACGACAGTGAGGTGGGCCCATGCAACTCTCCCCGCACGAGCAGGAACGGCTGCTCATCCACGTGGCCGCGGATGTGGCGGAAAAGCGCCGTGCCCGCGGGCTGCGGCTCAACCATCCCGAGGCCGTCGCGCTGATCACCTCGCACATCCTGGAGGGCGCGCGGGACGGCCGCAGCGTCACGGAACTGATGGCATCGGGCCGCGAGGTCCTCGGCCGCGCCGAGGTCATGGACGGCATCGCCGAGATGCTCCGCGAGGTGCAGGTCGAGGCCACCTTCCCGGACGGCACCAAGCTCGTGACCGTCCATGAGCCGATCTTCGAGGGGAACCGCCGGTGATCCCCGGAGAGTTCCTCCACGCCGACGGGCCCGTCCGCCTCAACGAGGGCCGCGAGGTCACCCGTATCACCGTCGTCAACGCCGCCGACCGGCCCGTGCAGATCGGCTCGCACTACCACTTCGCCGAGGCCAACCCCGGACTGCGCTTCGACCGGGTCAGCGCACACGGCAAGCGCCTCCATGTCGCCGCCGGCACGGCAGTCCGCTTCGAGCCCGGCATCCCGGTGGACGTCGAACTCGTTCCGATCGCCGGACTGCGCACCGTCCCCGGGCTGCGCGGCGACACCGGCGGGGCGCTCGACCCCGGGGGAGTGCCGCCCGGCGCGACGCCGGGGGCGCCCGAGGCGGGCGGGACGTCCGGCATGGACGGAGCCGGGGATGCCTGAGCTGAGCAGGGCGCAGTACGCGGATCTCTACGGCCCCACCACCGGCGACCGCGTCCGGCTCGCCGACACCGCGCTGCTCGTCGAGATCGAGGAGGACCGCTGCGGAGGGCCCGGACGGGCGGGCGACGAGGCGGTGTTCGGCGGGGGCAAGGTGATCCGCGAGTCCATGGGCCAGTCCCGGACGACCCGCGCCGAGGGTGCTCCCGACACCGTCCTCACGGGGGCCGTGATCATCGACCACTGGGGTGTCGTCAAGGCCGACATCGGCATCCGGGACGGCCGGATCACCGGCATCGGCAAGGCCGGGAACCCCGACACCATGGACGGGGTGCACCCCGGACTCGTCATCGGACCCGAGACCGAGATCATCGCGGGCAACGGCCGGATCGTCACCGCCGGGGCGGTCGACGCGCACGTCCACTTCATCTCCCCGACCCTCGTCGACCAGGCGCTCGCGACCGGGATCACCACCCTCGTCGGCGGCGGTACCGGACCCGCGGAGGGCACCAGGGCCACCACGGTGACGCCCGGACCCTGGCATCTGGCGCGGATGTTCGCCGCGCTGGACGCCCTCCCCGTCAACATCGGTCTGCTCGGCAAGGGCAGCACCATGTCCCGCGAGGCCCTGCGCTCCCAGCTGAGGGGAGGGGCGCTCGGGTTCAAGATCCACGAGGACTGGGGTGCCACCCCCGCCGTGATCGACGCCGCTCTGGGTGTCTGCGAGGAGACCGGCGCCCAGCTCGCCGTCCATACGGACACCCTGAACGAGGCGGGCTTCGTCGGGGACACCCTGGCCGCGTTCGGCGGCCGGACGATCCACGCGTACCACGCGGAGGGCGCGGGCGGCGGCCATGCCCCGGACATCATCTCCGTGGTGGGTGAGCCGTACGTCCTGCCCAGCTCCACCAATCCGACCCGGCCGCACACCGTCAACACCGTCGACGAGCACCTCGACATGCTGATGGTCTGTCACCATCTCAACCCGGCCGTGCCCGAGGACCTCGCCTTCGCCGAGTCCCGGATCCGGCCCACCACCATCGCGGCCGAGGACATCCTGCACGACCTCGGCGCCATCTCGATCATCTCCTCCGACTCGCAGGCGATGGGCCGGATCGGTGAGGTGGTCCTGCGGACCTGGCAGACCGCGCACGTCATGAAGCAGCGCCGGGGCGCGCTCCCCGGAGACGGCCGCGCGGACAACCACCGTGCCCGTCGCTATGTCGCCAAATACACCATCAATCCCGCCGTCGCCCAGGGCCTCGACCGCGAGATCGGCTCGGTCGAGCCCGGGAAGCTCGCGGATCTGGTGCTGTGGGACCCGGCGTTCTTCGGGGTCAAACCCCTGCTGGTGATCAAGGGCGGGCAGATCGCCCATGCCCGGATGGGCGATGCCAACGCCTCCGTTCCCACCCCGCAGCCGGTCCTGCCGCGCCCGATGTTCGGAGCGCTCGGCCGGGCGGCCTCGGCGAACTCCGTCAACTTCACCTCCCCGTCGGCCTTCGGGGACGGACTCCCCGAACGCCTCGGGCTCGACAAGCCGTTCACGCCCGCCGCCGGCACCCGCGGGCTCACCAAGGCGGACATGCGGGAGAACACCGCCCTGCCCCGGGTCGAGGTCCAACCCGACACCTTCACCGTCACGATCGACGGCGAACGCGTCGAGCCCGCCCCCGCCGTGGAACTGCCCATGGCCCAGCGTTACTTCCTCTTCTGATGGCGGCGGAGGCCCCGGCGCGTACCGAGAAGGCCGGACGCCCGGCCCCGCCGCCCGTCCCGCCCGCCGCGGAGGCTGCGGCGGGCGGCACGGGTGGTGGCGGGTCCCCGGGCAGCGGACGGCGAGCGGCGGGCACCGTTCCCCGGACCGGTTCCGGCACCGAGAGCGGGCCCGGGCACAGTCACGGATCCCGGACCGCGTCCCGGGTCGCCGCCGGGCCCGGGGCCCATTCCTCACCCGGTCCCGCCCCCGTGTCAGGTCCCGCGCCAGGTCTTGCCAGCGAGCCCGGCCCGGCGGCCGCCCGGGACGCGGTGCCCTCACGAGCGGGAAGCGTACGGTGAGCCGCGCCGCGCTCCTCGTACTCGCCGACGGACGGTTTCCGGCGGGCGGGCACGCCCACTCCGGCGGTGCCGAGGCGGCCGTCGGCGCGGGGCTGATCAGGGACGCCCGGGATCTGGAGGAGTTCTGCCGGGGGCGGCTGCACACCACCGGGCTCACCTGCGCGGCGCTCGCCGCCGCCGCCGTGTGCGGGCACGACCCCCTGGCGCTCGACGAGGCCGCCGACGCCCGCACCCCGTCTCCCGCGCTCCGGGACGCCGCCCGGCGGCTCGGACGGCAGATGATGCGGGCCGCGCGGGCCACCTGGCCGAGCCCCCGGCTCGACGCGCTCGCCGCGGCCCGGCCGCGCGGCGCGCATCAGCCGGTCGTGCTCGGGCTCGCGGCTCTCGCCGCGGGGCTCGGACCCGAGGACGCCGCACACTGTGCCGCGTACGAGACGGCGGGCGGTCCGGCCACCGCCGTCGTACGCCTCCTCGGTCTCAACCCCTTCGACGCCACCGCCGTCCTCGCACGGCTCGCCCCCGACATGGACGAGATCGCCGCCCGGGCCGCCGCCGCGGCCCGCGAGGGCATCGACGCCCTGCCCGCCGCCTCGGCCCCCCTGCTGGACATCGCCGCGGAACAGCACGCGGCCCGGTCCGTACGCCTGTTCACCACCTGACACTCCCTGGAGCCCCACCGTGCACCTCGACACCACCCACCACGACCACGCGGGCGCGGTCGGCGCCGACGCGGCCCGTCCCGACGGCACCCGGCGCGCCCTGCGGATCGGACTCGGCGGACCCGTCGGCTCCGGAAAGACCGCGACGGTCGCCGCGCTCTGCCGCGAACTGCGCGACCAGTGGTCCATCGCCGTCGTGACCAACGACATCTACACCCGGGAGGACGCCGAGTTCCTGCTCCGGCACGCCGTCCTTCCACCGGAGCGCATCCGCGCCGTCGAGACCGGAGCCTGCCCGCACACGGCGATCCGCGACGACATCTCCGCCAATCTCGAAGCCGTCGAGGATCTGGAGGAGAGCGCCGGACCGCTCGATCTGATCCTCGTCGAGTCCGGTGGCGACAATCTCACCGCGACCTTCTCCAGGGGACTCGTCGACGCCCAGATCTTCGTCATCGACGTCGCGGGCGGCGACGACATCCCCCGCAAGGGCGGCCCAGGTCTGACCACCGCGGATCTGCTCGTCGTCAACAAGACCGATCTCGCGCCCCACGTCGGCGCCGATCTGGACCGGATGGCCCGGGACGCCGAGGCGCAGCGGGGCGGGCTCCCGGTCGTGTTCACCTCACTGACCGGTCCCGAGGGCGTGGGCCCGGTCGCCCGGTGGGTGCGTGCGCGGGTCGCCGCCCGGGCCGTATGAGCGTCCGGGCGACCGCGCGTGTCGTCGCCACCCGCCACGGGCTGCCACTGCTGAGCGGCGAGGGCCCGCTCGCCCTGCGCCGTACGCGCTCACCGTCGCCGGGCGTCCACCGGATCACCGTCGTCGGCGCGATGAGCGCGCCCGTCGGCGGCGACCAGCTCACCGTGGAGGCGGAGGCACGGGACGGGGCGCGGCTCCACATCGGCTCCGCCGCCGCGACGATCGCGCTGCCCGGCCCCGACGGCGAACGGGCCCACTACGAGGTGCGGCTGACGGCCGGTGAGCACGCCGAGCTGCGCTGGCTGCCGGAACAGCTGATCTCGGTGCGCGGCAGCGATCTGCGGGTGCGCACCCGTGTCGAACTCGCCCCCACCGCACGCCTCGTCCTGCGCGAGGAGCAGATCCTCGGCCGCCACGGCGAGGCCCCCGGGACGCTGTTCACCCGGCTCACCGTCCACCGCGCCGGACGCCCGCTGCTCGACCAGGAGTCGGCCTGCGGTCCCGGAGCGCCGGGCGGCTGGGACGGCCCCGCCGTCATCGGCGGACACCGGGCCCTGGGGCAACTCCTCGTCGTGGAGCCGTCGTTCGCCGCGGCACCCCGCCGCACCCGGCTGCTCGGCGGGACCGCGGTCCTCACCCCCCTCGCGGGCCCCGCCTTCCTCGTCACCGCCGTCGCCCCCGACGCCCGGCTGCTGCGCCGGATCCTGGACGCCGTCGCGTACGACGGCGGGGAGCCGACCGGGACCGTGTCCGGCGAGGCGGAGACCGAAGCGCCCGCCCCGCCCCGGGGGGAACCCCGGGACACAAGCCGATGAGACCCGCGGGGCGCGACCGGCGAGTTGGGTGAGGAGGCGTCCGGCGCCCGACGAGGGACGTTCGCCCCCGGCGGACGTCTCACCGCTCAGCGGGACTTCACGCACCGGTATGGGTTCGGTAAAGAACATCAGTACGAGCTGTCCCCGGCGTCCCCCAGGCACCAGGATCCCCCGGAAGAACTCGACGACAGAAAGGGGGAGTTCTCCGTGAGACGCACAGCGGTGCTCGGCTCGGCCGGCACTCTGATGGCGGGCACGCTCATAGCGGGGGCGATAGCGGCTCCCGTGGCCAGCGCGGACAGCCGTCACGGAGGTACCTCCGAGGCGCGCGGTGCGCGGATCGCCGCCGAACGCGCCGCGAAGGAGGGTATCGACTGGGCCGACTGCCCCGCCGGCTGGGGCATACCCAAGCCCATCCAGTGCGGCTGGGTGACCGTCCCGCTCGACTACGCACGGCCCGGCGGCAAGCAGATCAAGCTCGCCGTCGACAGGATCGGCAGCACCGGCACCCCCGCCGAGCGCCAGGGAGCCCTGCTCTACAACCCCGGCGGCCCCGGCGGATCGGGCCTGCGCTTCCCCACCCGGGTCACCAACAGGAACCCGGTCTGGGCGAACACCGCCAAGGTGTACGACTTCGTGGGCTTCGACCCGCGCGGCGTGGGCCGCTCCGCCCCGATCTCCTGCGCCGACCCGCAGGAGTTCGTCAAGGCACCCAAGGCCGACCCGGTTCCCGACGGCGAGGCCGACAAGCGTGCCCAGCGCAAGCTCGCCGCCGAGTACGCGGAGGGCTGCGCCGAGCGCAGCGGCCGGATGCTCCCGCACATGACCACGCCGAACACCGCCCGCGACCTGGACGTCATCCGGGCCGCCCTCGGCGAGCGGAAGCTCAACTTCCTGGGCGTCTCCTACGGCACCTACATCGGCGCCGTCTACGCGACCCTCTTCCCGGGCCATGTCCGCCGGATGGTCGTCGACAGCGTGGTCAACCCCTCGCGGGAGAAGATCTGGTACGAGGCCAACCTCGACCAGGACGTGGCCTTCCAGACGCGCTGGAACGACTGGAAGGCATGGGTCGCCCGGAACGACGCCGCCTTCGCCCTCGGCGACACGCCCGAGAAGGTCGAGCGGCAGTGGCAGCGGCTGCGCGCCGCCGCCAAGAAGGCACCGCTCGGCGGAGTCGTCGGCCCGGCCGAGCTGATCGGCTTCTTCCAGAGCGCTCCGTACTACGACTCGTCCTGGGCGCCCGTCGCCCGGATCTGGGGCGCGTACGCCGCCGGGGACCCCCAGCCGCTCATCGACGCCGCCGCACCCGACCTGTCCGACACCGCGGGCAACGCCGCCTCGGAGAACGGCAACGCCGTCTACACGGCCGTCGAGTGCGCGGACGCCAAGTGGCCCACCAGCTGGAAGAAGTGGGACCGGGACAACACCCGGCTCCACCGGAACCACCCCTTCATGACCTGGGCCAACGCCTGGCTGAACCTGCCGTGCGCCACCTGGCCCGCCCAGCAGCGCACCCCGGTCGACGTGACGTCCGGCAAGGGGCTGCCGGGCGTGCTCATCGTGCAGTCCGCCCGTGACGCGGCCACCCCGTACGAGGGGGCCGTCGAACTGCACCAGCGGCTCAAGGGCTCCCGGCTGATCACCGAGAAGGACGCCGGCTCACACGGTGTGACCGGTCTGGTCAACCCGTGCGTCAACCAGCGGGTCGACGCCTATCTGATCGGCGGCACGCTCGACGGGCGCGATGTGACCTGCGAACCGCACGCGACACCGAAGCCGTAGAACCGAGCCCGACCGGGCGGAGGGGCGGCCGGAGTACTCCGGCCGCCCCTCTCACGTCACGGCTCCCGCCCGCGCCAGCCGGACCGTGCGCCCCCGGGTCCCGCACCCCCGGCCGGCACACGGCCGCCGCGGTGTCTCAGCCCGCGCGGCGGCCGGCCTTCTTCGCCTGCTCCAGCTCCGCCTTGACCTCCGCCGCGTACCGGTCCACGTACTCCTGGCCGGACAGCCCGAGGATCGCGTACATGATCTCGTCGGTGATGGCGCGGATGACGGCCTTCTCGCTCTCCATGCCCGCGTAGCGCGAGAACTCCAGCGGCTCGCCGAACCGCACGGTGACCCGCTTGATCCTCGGCAGCGCCTGGCCGGGCGGCTGGATCTCGAAGGTGCCCACCATCGCGCACGGAATCACCGGCACGCCCGCGCGCAGCGCCATCACCGCCACACCGACCTTGCCCTTGTACAGCCGTCCGTCGTGGGACCGGGTGCCCTCCGGGTAGATGCCCAGCAGCTCGCCCTTGCCCAGGACGCCGAGCCCCTCCCGGATCGCCGCCTGCCCCGCCTCCTTGCCGGACCGGTCCACGGGAATCTGCCCGGCGCTGCGGAAGAACGCGGCCGTCAGCCGGCCCTTCAGCCCGGGCCCGGTGAAGTACTCCGCCTTGGCCAGGAAGGTGATGCGCCGTCTGATGATCGCGGGCATCAGGAAGTGGTCGGAGAACGACAGATGGTTGCCCGCGACGATGGCCGCGCCGTCCTCGGGAATGTGCTCCAGTCCCTCGATCCGGGGCCGGAACAGCAACCGCAGCAGCGGCCCCAGAACGACATACTTGAGCACGTAATAGAACACGAGGGAACTCCCAACTCCGTCAGATCGGCTCCGGCATCGCGTTCTGCCAGCTCACAGCGTGTTCCGGGTGGAACAAGTGTAGGTGTGGGCCTTGTCTCCCGTAACCATGTCCGATCGTACGCACGCGAGCCGCCCCGGACCGAGGCGACCGCCCCTCCTCGCCGAGGGGCCGCCTCCCGTATCCCGTCTCCCGTGCCCCGGATGCCGCCGTGTCGCCGGTCGTCCCGGTCTCTGGCCCCCATTCCGCGCGTGCGCGCCGGCCGGGCGGGCGGAGGCGGCTGCGGCGGGGGAGCGTGGAGAGCGGGACCCCTTCCGACCCGGAGGCCGTACATGCGCGAGGACGACGAGCGGAACCCGCTGTGCCTGGTGACCGGGGCGACCGGCTACATCGGCGGCCGGCTGGTGCCCGAGCTGCTCGCGGCGGGGTACCGGGTCCGCGCGCTGGCCCGCTCACCCGCCGCGCTGCGGGACCACCCCTGGGCCGGGCGGGCCGAGGTGGTGCGCGGCGATGTCACCGACGCCGCGTCGACGCGCGCCGCGATGCGGGACGTCGACGTGGCCTACTACCTGGTCCACGCCCTCGGCGGCGGCTCCGGCTTCGAGCGGACCGACCGGGAGGCGGCCCGGATCTTCGGCGAGGAGGCCCGCGCCGCCGGGGTACGGCGCATCGTGTACCTCGGCGGTCTCACCCCGCAGGGCGTCCCACAGGAGGAGCTCTCGCCCCATCTGCGGTCCCGCGCGGAGGTCGGCGGCATCCTGCTGCGCTCGGGCGTACCGACGGCCGTGCTGTGCGCCGCGGTCGTCATCGGCTCCGGCTCGGCGTCCTTCGAGATGCTGCGCTACCTCACCGAGCGGCTGCCGGTCATGGTCACCCCCAGCTGGGTCGGCACCCGCGTCCAGCCCATCGCCGTACGCGATGTCCTGCGGTATCTGGTGGGCGGCGCCGACCTGCCGGACGAGGTGAACCGCGCGTTCGACATCGGCGGCCCCGAGCGGCTGACGTACCGCGAGATGATGCACCGGTACGCGCTGGTCGCGGGGCTGCCCCACCGGCTCGTCCTGCCCGTGCCGATGCTGACGCCGGGGCTGTCCAGCCTCTGGATCGGCATGGTCACCCCCGTCCCGCGCACGATCGCCCGGCCGCTCGCGGAGTCGCTGCGCCACGAGGTCGTCTGCCGGGAGAACGACATCGAGCGGTACGTCCCGAGTCCTCCCGGGCACCCGCTGTCCTTCGACACGGCCCTCGCGTACGCCCTGCGGCGGGTGCGGGAGGCCGGTGTGACCACCCGCTGGTCCTCGGCCTCCACCCCCGGCGCCCCCAGCGACCCGCTGCCCACCGATCCCGGCTGGGCCGGCGGCAGCCTCTACACCGACCGCAGGGAACGCACCGTGGACGCCTCCCCCGCGGCCCTCTGGCGGGTCATCGAGGGCATCGGCGGCGACAACGGCTGGTACTCCTTCCCGCTCGCCTGGGCGGTACGGGGCTGGCTGGACCGCCTGGCCGGCGGGGTGGGACTGCGCCGCGGACGGCGGGACGCCGCCCGGCTGAGGGTGGGGGACTCCCTGGACTTCTGGCGGGTGGAGGAGATCGAGCCCGGCCGACTGCTGCGGCTGCGCGCCGAGATGAAACTGCCCGGTCTCGCCTGGCTGGAGATGTACGCCGAGCAGACGCCGGACGGCCGCACCCGGTACCGGCAACGCGCCCTCTTCCACCCCCGGGGGCTCCTCGGCCACGCCTACTGGTGGAGCGTCTCCCCGTTCCACGCCGTGGTGTTCGGCGGGATGGCCCGCAATATCGCCCGTACGGCGGCGAGGCTCCCCGCCGGGCCACAACAGCCCGGTCACCCGGTGTGACCGGCTGTCCCCGGCGGCAGATCCGCGTCGGCGCCGGGCAGCCGCGCCCCCTCCCGTACCAACAGGCGCCCGGCCAGGGCACGGAACTCGGCGCGGGCCCCCGCCCGGTCGGAGGCGAGCAGCAGCTCGTCGGCGAGGGCGTCGAGACTCCAGCTCACCAGCACACCGTGGCGGGCCAGATAGAGGGCGACACGGCGTATGCGGTAGCGGTCGGCGATGTCCAGCCAGGCGTAGGCCACGAGCTGCCACAGCCAGCGCACCGACCGGTCCTGTTTGTCGGTCCTGACCACGGTCTTGACGTCGATCAGCGTGGTACCGCCCGGGCCGGTGATCAGGAGGTCGCCGTCCGCCCAGTGGTTGACGAAGACCGGCCCGGCGATGCCCAGGGGCCGCCCGCCGGGCGGATCGCCCGCCATGCTCCGGATCTCGGCGAGGGCGCCGTGGGCCTCCGCCTGACCCGCCAGCCGCGTCAGCTCGTCCACGACCGCCTCGCTCGCGGCCCCGCGCATCGTCTCCACATCGGGGACGCCGGGGCGGAACACCTGGTGCATCGGCTCCGGGACGCGCCCGCCGCGATAGACGTCCTCGAACATGTCGAGCAGCCAGCACACCCGGGCGAGCCCGGCCTCGGCCCCCGGGGTGCCAAGCCGTCCGGGCGGTGTGTGGCGGGCGCAGTAGGCGCGGGTGCGCTCGAACAGATCCGCCAGCACGGGCTCGGCCGGTAAGTGCCGCTCGCGCCGGGCGCCGGGGCTCAGCACGTCGTCGACCAGCCGCTCCAGCTCCGCGCGGGACCCCCGCGCCCGCCCGGACCGGTTCTCGGGGTCGAGATCGAACCAGCCGTCCACGGCCGGCCGCACGTCGAGCGCCCCGGCGCGGTGCCCCGGGGGCAGCCCGGCATGGGTCGGATAGCGCGCGGCCTGGTCATCGGCCCACTCCCGGCTCACCAGACCGGCGGAGACCAGTCCGTGCAGCGCGTAGTACGGCGGGGCGGGCTGCACCAGCGCCGCGAGCCGCGTACCGAACGCGCCGCCGATGGACGCCCAGTGCCGTGCGTCGGTCCTGCCGCGGGGGTACACGGGCCTGCGGCCGCGCGTGGCGGTCACCAGCCGGGCGGCGACGTCCGCCGAACCGGTGAACCGCCGGGTGCACCAGTCGCTCAGTTCCCCGTCCCGCAGCTGAGAGGTCAAGGACATGCGCTCCCCCGTACACAACTCGCGTCCAGGGCCTCAGAGATACCACACGGGCGGACGGCTGTACGAGACCGCCGGTCGCCGCCCGCGCGCGTATGCCCGTGGCCGCGGCTTCGGGGCCGGGGCGTGCCGTCACCCGGTCGCCGCCCGGCTCTGTGTTGCGGGCACCCGCAGCCGGGGTCACTCTGGTCAGTGACCCAGAAAGATCAGGCGCTCACTCTCCGCGCTCGGGGGTCGGTGGCGGAGGAGCCGGCCTGTCGCGGTGAGGAGCCACGGTCATGCACGCTCAGGCCGCCTGCAGCTACATCATGGAAACGCAGGCAACGACAGAACGGATCCCCCGGATCCGGCGCATTCTTGCGGCACATCTTCGGTACTGGAAGCTCGAACCGCACATCGCACCCGTGTGCCGTGCCGTCGACGAGCTGATAGGCAATGTCGTCCGGCACGTTCCCGGGGACAAGACCTGTGTGGTGGAGCTCCGGTTGACCGGACGCCATCTCATCGTGTCCGTGGCGGACAACGACCGCCGCATGCCCCGGGTGACCAGTTCCTGTCCGGCGAAGGGCGGGCTCGCCACCGTCGCCGTGCTCAGCGACAGCTGGGGCACCTGCAATACGGACACGGGCAAGGTCATCTGGTTCAGCAGGCGGGTGAAGGAGGCGGAGCACCTGCGCCGGGGCCGACTGACCCCGATGCCGCCGATGCGCGCCTTCCGGCCGCTGCCCGCCGACGGGCCCGTTCCCGGGGATAGCGGACCGTTCCCCGGGCAGGAGGCCCACAGGAGCGGGCGGATCGGCGCGGGCGTGGCCTGACACCGGCCCCCGCCCGGCGCCGCCGTGCCGCGTTCCGGCGCCCCGGACGCCGTCCGGGAGCGCCCGCCCTCCGGGCGTACGGCCCCGAGGGGCCGGGCTCCGCAGGGGCGCCCACCCTCCGTGCGCGCCCATCTGCCGGGCCTGCGCGGTCCGCCGTACGGGGGAGCGGTGTCGGCCGTACGCGCGACCGGCGCCGCGCGGCCCCTTGCCCCGGCCGCCTCCCGGGAGTGCTCTGGGCCTTCGCCGGCCGCCGAGTGCCGGACCCCAGCCCCGGGAGCACCGGATGCACCGCACACACCGAAGCGCCGCACTCGCCGCAGCCGCCCTGATCACCTTCGCCGCCGTGGCGCCCGCACGGGCGGCGCACCACGACCCGGCCCCGTCCGGCGGCGGACTGTTCCTGACCGTCACCGGGAGCGAGGGCGACCGGATGCGCGGCGTACGTCTGCGCTGCACCCCCGAGCCCGCCGGGCCGCACCCGGACGCGGCCGGGGCGTGCGCGGCGATCGCGGCCGCCGGGGGCGATCTGGACCGGCTGCCCGCCGACCCCCACCCCTGTTCGAAGAAGTTCGATCCGGTCACGGCGCGGGCCACCGGCGCCGGGCGGGACCGCCCGGCCGAGTGGACCCGGACGTATGCCAACGCGTGCGCGCTCGACGCGGCCACCGGAGCCGTGTTCCGCTTCTGACCGCGCCACCGACGGCCGGCCGGCCGGTCATGTGCCGCGCGCCGCGATCACCCCGATCGTCAGCAGCCCGACCACCACCCAGCCGAACCACAGCCAGCCGTTGCTCCCGAGTGCCGCCGTGTAGGCGGTCACGACCACCAGGGTCGAGACGGTGAGCAGTCCCATCGTCTTCGTGGATCCGGACATCTGCGCCCTCCATGGGCGACCGCGGCCACCCATGGCCATGGTCACCCGGAAACGGGGGCGGGCGCTACCGCCCGGTCAGCTACCGCCGCGGGTGTGGAGCGAGGCGAGATAGGCGTTGTACGCCTCCAGCTCCTTGTCACCGTCCCGGTCGGCGGCCCGGTCCTCGCGCCTGGCCTGGCGCTGATCCGACCGGTACCACTGGAACACCAGGGCGATCAGCACCAGCACGGACGGGATCTCGCTGAACGCCCAGGCGATACCGCCCGCCGCGCTCTGGTCGGCCAGCGCGTCGATGCCCAGCGAGGCGGGAGGACTGTCGTACGCCTCGACCATCGGCGCGCTCGCCATCATCAGGGCGATCCCGAAGAAGGCGTGGAACGGCATCCCCGCGAACAGCTCCAGCATCCGCATCACATAGCCGGGGCGGTGCGGTCCCGGGTCGACGCCCATGATCGGCCAGAAGAAGATCAGCCCGACGGCGAGGAAGTGCACCATCATCGCGATATGCCCCGGCCGGGACTCCATCAGGAAGTCGAAGAGGGGGGTGAAGTAGAGCCCGTACAGGGACGCGATGAACATCGGGATCGTGAAGGCCGGATGCGTCACGACCTTCATGTACCGGCTGTGCAGCAGCGCGAGCAGCAGCTCCCGCGGGCCCTTGCGTCCCCGGCCCGCGACCGGCAGCGCCCGCAGCGCCAGCGTCACGGGCGCGCCCAGGAGCAGCAGGATCGGGGAGACCATGCTGATGATCATGTGCTGCACCATGTGCACGCTGAACATGACCATGCCGTAGTCGTTGAGCCCGGTGCACATCGCCAGCGCCACCGTCAGCACACCGGTCACGAAGAAGACCGTGCGGCCGCTCTGCCAGGAGTCGCCGCGCCGGCGCAGCCGCAGCACGCCCCAGCCGTACAGCAGCAGTGCCAGCACACAGCCCGTCAGGAAGAACGGGTCGGGTGAGAACTCCAGCCCCCGCCCCAGCGTGAACGGCGGCAGATCCGTCGCTGTGCCGTGCCCGCTGTGATCCATCCGACGGCTCCTGATTCGTGCTGGTGGTGCGCTTGCCCGCACCAGACTAGAACCGCCCCCGGCCGCGCTCGCGGCCGGGGGCGGTCACCGAGGCCGCCCAGTCCTAGAGCACGCACTCGGCTTCGGCGTAGCGCTCGGACGGGACCGTCTTCAGCGTCTCCACGGCACGCCCCAGCGGGACCATCGTGATCTCCGTGCCGCGCAGCGCGGTCATCATCCCGAACTCGCCCCGGTGCGCCGCCTCCACCGCGTGCCAGCCGAACCGGGTCGCCAGCACCCGGTCGTACGCGGTGGGGGTGCCGCCGCGCTGCACATGGCCGAGGATCACCGGCCGGGCCTCTTTGCCGAGGCGCTCCTCCAGTTCGACGGAGAGCTGCCGGGCGACCCCGGCGAAGCGCTCGTGGCCGTAGATGTCCTTGCCGCCCTCGTCCCAGCGCATCGAGCCCTCGCGGGGCTTCGCCCCCTCGGCCACCACGACGATCGCGAACCGCTTGCCCGCCGCGAACCGCTCGCCGACGCGCCCGGCCAGCTCGTCGATGTCGAAGGGGCGCTCGGGCACGACGACGGCGTGCGCCCCGGCCGCCATGCCGGAGTGCAGTGCGATCCAGCCGGTGTGGCGGCCCATGACCTCGACGATCAGCACCCGCTGGTGCGACTCGGCGGTGGTCTTGAGGCGGTCGAGGGCCTCCGTCGCCACGCCGACGGCCGTGTCGAAGCCGAAGGTCACATCGGTCGACGAGATGTCGTTGTCGATGGTCTTCGGCACGCCGACGATCGGCAGACCGCTTTCGGAGAGCAGATGGGCGGCCTTGAGCGTGCCCTCACCGCCGATGGGGATGATCGCGTCGAGTCCCAGATCGGCCACATGTCCCTTGGCGCGCTCCACCCCGTCGCGCAGATGCTCGGGCCGTACCCGGGAGGAGCCGAGGATCGTGCCGCCCCGGGCGAGGATGCCGCCCACCGCGTCGAGATCGAGCTTGCGGTAGTCGCACTCCAGGAGGCCCTTCCAGCCGTCGTGGAAGCCGATGACCTCGTCACCGTGGTCGACGACCGCGCGGTGCACGACGGAGCGGATGACGGCGTTCAGACCGGGGCAGTCGCCGCCGGAGGTGAGCACACCAATGCGCATTGCCCGAATTACCTTTGCAACGTGGGCCGACTCCCGGACCACGTCGTCCGGTTGGATCCCCGCCACCCTACCGGCGCAACGTGGCGGAATCCGAACCGGGCGTCCGCCTGCTGGGACGCCGACGGCCGTGGCGCGGGTGCCGGCGCGGCACCCCTGCCGGCCGGTACGGCTCAGGCGGGCTGGGTCGCGGAGGCGATCCGCTCGTTGCGCAGCGCCTCGTACCAGCGGTCGTCCGTCGGCGGCAGGGCGTTCACATCGAGCGCGAGCTTCAGCAGCAGATCCGCGATCTGGGGGTTCCGCGCCATGACCGGGCCGTGCATATAGGTGCCGAAGACGGTGTCGTTGTACGCGCCCTCCGTGCCGTCGCCCGTGCCGTTGCCCCGGCCGAACACCGTACGGGCGAAGGGCCGCGCCGTCGGGCCGAGGTGGGTGATGCCCTGGTGGTTCTCGAAACCGGTCAGCTGCGGCAGGCCCAGACGGGGGTCGATGTCCGCCAGGACGTCACCGACGCAGCGCTCGCCCTCACCCCGGGTGGAGACCACGTCGATCAGCCCGAGGCCCGGCTCGCGCTCACCGAGATCGTTGATGAACTCATGGCCGAGGATCTGGTACCCGGCGCAGACGGAGAAGATGATCGCGCCGTTCTCGGCGGCCCGGGACAGCCCCCCGTCGCGGCGCAGCCGCTCGGACGCCAGCCGCTGCGGCCGGTCCTCGCCGCCGCCGATCAGATAGATGTCGCCGGAGGTGGGGATCTGCTGGTCGCTGCGTACGTCGATACGCAGCACATCGAGGCCGCGCTGCCGGGCCCGGCGCTCCACGACGAGGGCGTTGCCCTGGTCGCCGTAGGTGCTCAGCAGGTCGGGGTAGACCCAGACCAGACGCAGGCTGCTGTCGCTCATGCTGGTAAGTCCTTCGGTCCTTCGTCGGTGGTCCGGGGATCAGTTGCCGACGCGGCGGCGCACGTCCTGGAAGGCGGTGTAGTTCGCGATCAGCTCGATCCGCCCCGGAGGGGCCATGGCGACCGCCTCGTCGACGGTCCCGCAGACCCGGAAGTCCAGGCCCGCGACCTCCAGGCGCACGGCCAGGTCCAGACGGCGGTCGCCGATCACCATGATCGGATGGCCCGCCAGCCGGGTGTAGTCGACGTCCCAGAGCCAGGAGGTGTCCGTGCCGTCGGCGCCGCGCGCGTTGACCGACAGGATGACCGGCGTGGGCGGCGGATCGATCAGCGAGAACGTCTCCAGCCAGCCGGCCGGGTTCTTCGCGAGCAGCAGCCGCAGATCACGGCCCTGGAAGCTGACCACGTCATAGCGCCCGGCGACGGCCTGTACGGAGTACATCCGCTCCAGCGCCACCTGCGGGGGTACCCCGAAGCAGGCGGCGACGGCGGCGGACGTGGCGGCGTTCGCCTTGTTGGCGCGGCCGGGCAGCTGAAGGCGGATCGGCCAGGCGGAGCCGTGCGGGTCGAGCACATGGTCGCCGCTGAGCACCCAGCTGGGGGCGGGGCGGCGGAAGCCGCACTCGCCGCAGAACCAGTCGTCGCCGGGGCGCTGCATCACACCGCCGCAGGAGGGGCACGACCAGGCGTCGTCCTTCCACTCCTGGCCGGCGGCGACCCACACCACATGGGGGGAGGAGGAGGCGGACCAGACGATCAGCGGGTCGTCGGCGTTGGCGATCACGGTGGCCTTGGATCCGGCGAGGCCCTCGCGCCACTTCTCCGCGAGCATGCGGGTCTCGGCGGCGCGGTCCAGCTGGTCGCGCGAGAGGTTGAGCAGGGCGATCGCCTTGGGTGTCACATCGCGCGCCACGCCGGCGAGGTACTTCTCGTCGACCTCGATCACGCCGAATTTGGCGTCGGAGCCGCCCGCGAGCGCGGAGGTGATGCCGGCGGGCATGTTCGCGCCGAGCGCGTTGGAGACGACGGGGCCAGCGGCGCGCAGCGCCTCGGCGATCAGCCGGGTGGTGGTGGTCTTGCCGTTCGTGGCCGACACGAGGACGACGTCCAGGTGCTGCGCCAGCCGCCCCAGCAGATCCGGGTCGAGCTTGAGCGCGACCCGGCCGCCGATCACCGACCCGCTGCCGCGTCCGGCGGCGCGCGAGACCGCCGCGGCGGCCTTGCCGGCCGTCACGGCGAGCTTGGCGCGAGGCGTCAGTGGCTCCGAGTTGCCTGACATCGTCCTTGATCCTCCTTGCATCGGTCGGGCCAAGCCTATCCAGGTCCGGCCCGGCCGCCCTACCTAGGCACCACCGGGGGAGGGCGCGCAATCGCATGAACGTACGCTTGCGCCCATGCGACAGCGGCCGATCCCCGGTAGTTCAGGACGCGTGAGGCCCATGGGCCTGCTCGGCGATCCGGTACTGCACGCCCCCTGCGAGCCCGTCACCGACTTCGGTCCCGCGCTCGCCGGGCTCGTCGAGGACCTCTTCGCGACGATGTACGCGGCGCGGGGGGTGGGCCTCGCGGCGAATCAGGTGGGCGTGCCGCTGCGGGTGTTCGTCTACGACTGCCCCGACGACGAGGACGTACGCCACCTCGGACACATCGTCAATCCGCGGCTGGTGTCGGCGGAGGGGGTGGTGGTGCGGGGCCCCGAGGGCTGTCTGTCCCTGCCGGGTCTGGAGGCGGGCACCGAGCGGTACGACATCGCGGTGGTCGAGGGGGTGTCGTCGGACGGCTCGCCGGTACGGGTGCTGGGCACGGGCTTCTTCGCGCGCTGTCTCCAGCACGAGACGGATCATCTGGACGGCGTCGTCTACCCCGAACGCGTGAGCGGCTGGCGCCGCGCCAGACTCCTGCGGTCGGCCCGGCGCTCCGGCCTGCGCCCGCCGGCCGGTGGTACGGGCCCCGCTCCCGAGCCCCCGGTCCTGCGTCGCGGGACGGCCTGAGCGGCCCCGGCGCGGGCAGTCGTCTCCGCACGGTACGTCGCCTGAGCTCTCCGCCCTGAGCGGCGGGCGCCTGCGGGCGGGGACGCGGACCGGCATCGGGCCCGGGGCCTCGGCCCGGGCACGGAACGCCCGGCCCCGCCTCCCGCGGAGCCCGCCCGGTCAGGGCCCCGGCGCCGACGGCCCCTGGGCCGGAATCCGTTGCCGGACCCGGGGGAGAGCGGGGATCAGAACCCCGGTCCGCCCGCGCGGTCGCCCACCGCGGCCAGGCGGCCCCAGAGGAGATCCGCCAGGCTGTGGACCAACTCGGCACGGGTGCAGGGGCGTTCCCCGAGCCACCAGTCGCCCGCCGCGTGCATCATCCCGACGATGCCGTGGCCCCACACCCGCGCCAGGCGCTCCCCGTCGGGGCCGAGTTCCACCCGGTCGTGGATGACCTTCGCCAACTCCTCGCCGAGCCTGCGCAGCAGCGGCGCCGAGTGGCGCCCGACGTCGAAACCGGCCTCCGGGGACTGGGAGTCCTCGGAGGGGTGCATCAGAAAGCGGTACACCTGAGGCCGTGTCTCGATCGCCGCCAGATAGGTGTCGAGGGTCGCCTCCACCCGCTCACGGCGGTCCGCCGGGGCGTCGAGCGCCAGCCGCAGGGAGTCGAGCAGCGCGTCGGTGTGGCGCTTGGCGAGCGCCCGGTACAGACCGCTCTTGTCGCCGAAGTGGCGGTAGAGGATGGGCTTGGTGATGCCCGCCTCCGCCGCGATGGCGTTCATGGACGCGTGCGGCCCGTCCCGGAGCACCACCCGGTCCGCCGCTTCGAGCAGTTCACGGCGGCGCTGTTCGGCCGGCCGGTCCCGGTCGGAGGACTGCTGTGTGGACTCCATGGTGATCTCCCCGCCCGAGCGATGTGCGTGACGCCTGCGCAAACTAACACCCCTTCCGTTGATGAAGGTGCTCTCACGCCAGATCGGTTGACAGGGTCTACTGCCTGGTAACAGACTTTGGTTACCGTAGGTAACGAGCGGAATCGCGCCGCAGTGCTGGAGGGGACATGGCCGGGTTCACCTTTGAACTCAACGACGACCAGAGGCAGGTTCGCGACTGGCTGAACGGCTTCGCCTCGGAAGTGATGCGTCCGGCCGCCGCCGAGTGGGACGAGCGCGAGGAGACCCCCTGGCCGGTGATCCAGGAAGCGGCCAAGGTCGGGATCTACTCCCTGGACTTCTACGCACAGCAGTTCTTCGACCCCACCGGCCTCGGGATACCGCTGACCATGGAGGAGCTGTTCTGGGGTGACGCGGGCATCGCCCTGTCCATCGTCGGCACCGGACTCGCCGCGGTCGGCGTGCTCGCCAACGGCACCGAGGAGCAGATCGGCACCTGGATCCCCCAGATGTACGGCGACGCGGACGACGTCAGGGTCGCGGCCTTCTGCTCCTCCGAGTCCGACGCCGGATCGGACGTCGCGGCGATGCGCACCCGCGCGGTGTACGACGAGGCCAGGGACGAGTGGGTGCTGAACGGCACCAAGACCTGGGCCACCAACGGCGGAATCGCCCATGTCCATGTGGTCGTCGCCGTCGTCGACCCGCAGGCCGGCACCAAGGGGCACGCGTCGTTCATCGTCCCGCCGGGCACCCCCGGACTCTCCCAGGGGCAGAAGTTCAGGAAGCACGGCATCCGCGCCTCCCACACCGCCGAGGTGGTCCTGGAGGACGTCCGTGTCCCCGGGCACTGTCTGCTCGGCGGCCGGGAGAGGCTCGACGAGCGCCTCGCCCGCGCCCGCGAGAGCGCGAAGAAGGACGGGGAACGCGTCAGGAACGCGGCGATGGCGACCTTCGAGGCGTCCCGCCCCGCGGTCGGCGCGATGGCGGTGGGCACCGCCCGCGCCGCGTACGAGGTCGCCCTCGACTACGCCCGGACGCGTACCCAGTTCGGCCGGCCCGTCATCGACAACCAGGGCATCGCGTTCCAGCTCGCCGACATGCGCACCCGGATCGACGCGGCCCGGCTGCTGGTGTGGCGGGCCTCCTGGATGGCGGCCACGGGCAGGCCGTTCACCTCGGCCGAGGGGTCGATGTCCAAGCTGTACGCGAGCGAGGTGGCCAAGGAGGTCACGGCCCAGGCCGTACAGATCCTGGGCGGCAACGGCTTCACCCGCGAATACCCCGTCGAGCGGATGCACCGGGACGCCGCGATCTACACGATCTTCGAGGGCACCAGCGAGATCCAGCGCCTCGTCATCGCGAGGACCCTCTCGGGAGTGCCGATCCGCTGACCGCCGGCGCCCGTTCCCGCCGTGCCCCCGGGGGGAACGGGCCGCCTGCGCGCGGTGTTCAGGACGCGAGCAGCCGCTCGATCGCCGCGACGACCTCGGGGGACTCGGGCTCGGTCCGCGGCCGGATGCGCGCCGCCACCTCGCCGTCCGCGCCGATCAGGAACTTCTCGAAGTTCCACTGCACGTCCCCGGCCGTGCCGTCCTCGTCCGCGGTCTTCGTCAGCTCCGCGTACAGCGGGTGGCGCCCGGGGCCGTTGACGTCCGACTTCTCCAGCATCGGGAAGGTGACGCCGTAGGTCGCCGAGCAGAAGGTCGCGATCTCCTGCGCGCTGCCCGGCTCCTGGCCCCCGAACTGGTTGCACGGTACGCCGACGACCGTGAGGCCCTGGTCGGCGTACTGCTTCTGCAGCCGCTCCAGACCGGCGTACTGCGGGGTCAGACCGCACCGCGAGGCCACGTTCACCACCAGCAGGACCCGGCCGCGGTACGCGCCGAGCGAGGTGGCCTCACCGGCGAGGGTGCGCAGGGGGATGTCGTACAGCGTCGTCATCTCGGATCTCCTCGTCATCGACATGCGGATACGGCGGGCCGACCGCCGGGTCAGCCGCTCAACGAACGGAACAGGCCCTCCTGGACCACTGATACCAGCAGAGCGCCCTCGCGGTCGTAGATGCGCCCGCGGGCGAGCCCCCGGCCGCCCGTCGAGATCGGGGACTCCTGGTCGTACAGGAACCACTCGTCCGCGCGGAAGGGCCGGTGGAACCACATCGCGTGGTCCAGCGAGGCCATGTCGAAGCCCCGCTGCCCCCAGAGCGGTTCGACGGGGATCCGGACCGCGTCCAGGAGGGTCATGTCGCTGGCGTAGGTCAGCGCACAGGTGTGCACCAGCGGGTCGTCCCCCAGCGGGCCGACCGCGCGCATCCACACCGCGCTGCGCGGATCCGACCGCTTCTCCTCGATGTCCTCGGGAGCCCAGCGCAGCCGGTCGGTGTAGCGGATGTCGAACGGCTGCCGCCGGGCCATCCTCTCCAGCGCCTCGGGCAGCGTCCCCAGATGCTCACGCAGCTCCGTGGTGAGCGACGGCAGGGTCTCGGGGTCCGGGAAGTCCAGCCGGGGCGGCAGCTGGTGCTCGATGCCGCCCTTCTCCGGCCGGTGGAAGGAGGCGGTCAGACTGAAGATCGTCCGGCCCTGCTGAACGGCGGTGACCCGCCGGGTGGTGAACGATCTGCCGTCCCTGATCCGTTCGACCTGGTAGACGATCGGCACACCGGGCCGCCCCGGCCGCAGGAAGTACGCGTGCAGGGAGTGCACCGGCCGGTCCCCGTCGGTGGTGCGGCCCGCCGCGACCAGGGCCTGGCCCGCGACCTGACCGCCGAAGACCCGCTGGAGGGACTCGTTCGGGCTGCGGCCCCGGAAGATGTTGACCTCGATCTGCTCCAGATCGAGCAGATCCACCAGGCGCTCGGCCGGGTTCGTCATGGCTGTTCTCCTCTGTGCGCCTCGATCCCATCCGCCGGAGTCCGTTCCGCCGGACGGGGCCGTGCCGGTGCTGTCCGCACCCGCACCGGTCGCTCCGGCACCGGCGGTGCCGGAGCCCGCCGTACGGGAGACGGGGGCACCCGCGTCACAACTGGCCGACGGAAGTGACCCGGACGACCGCCCGGCCCTCCTCGTCGGAGGCCGCCAGATCGACCTCCGCGCCGATGCCCCAGTCGTGGTCGCCGTTCGGATCGGCGAAGATCTGCCGCACCCGCCACAGACCGTGCGCCTCGTCCTCCTCGATCATCAGCAGCCTCGGGCCCCGGGCGTCGGGACCGGTGCCCAGCTCCTCGTACTCGTCCCAGTACGCGTCCATCGCCGCGCCCCACGCGTCCGCGTCCCAGCCGGACTCCGCGTCCAGCTCACCCAGCTCGCCCACCTTGTCGAGAGCGGCCAGCTCCACCCGCCGGAACATGGCGTTCCGTACGAGGACCCGGAACGCGCGCGCATTGGCCGTGACGGGCCTGACCTGGTCGGCCTTCTCCTGGGCCTCCTCGGCGGTCTCCACCTCCGGATTGGCCAGCTGCTCCCATTCGTCCAGCAGGCTGGAGTCGACCTGGCGCACCATCTCACCGAGCCAGGCGGTCAGATCCTGGAGATCCTCCGACTTCAGATCGTCCGGAATCGTATGCTCCAGCGCCTTGTACGCGCCCGCCAGATACCGCAGCACGATGCCCTCGGTCCGCGCCAGCTCGTAGAACGAGGTGAACTCGGTGAACGACAGGGCCCGTTCGTACATGTCCCGGATCACCGACTTCGGCGACACCGGATGGTCCCCGACCCAGGGGTGGCTCTTGCGGTAGAGGTTGTACGCGTGCCACAGCAGCTCCTCCAGCGGCTTCGGGTACGTCACCTCCTGGAGCCGCTCCATCCGCTCCTCGTACTCGACCCCGTCCGCCTTCATCAGCGCGACCGCCTCACCGCGCGCCTTGTTCTGCTGGGCGGCGAGGATCTGACGCGGATCGTCCAGCGTCGACTCCACCACCGAGACCATGTCCAGGGCGTACGACGGCGACTCGGGATCCAGCAGCTCGAAGGAGGCCAGGGCGAACGTCGACAACGGCTGATTGAGCGCGAAGTCCTGCTGGAGGTCGACGGTGAGCCGGACGATACGGCCCTGCGCGTCCGGTTCCGCCAGCCGCTCCACCACGCCGCCGTCCAGCAGCGAGCGGTAGATCGCGATCGCGCGGCGGATGTGCCGCAGCTGGTTCCGGCGCGGCTCGTGGTTGTCCTCCAGCAGCCTGCGCATCGCATCGAAGGCATTGCCCGGCCGGGCGATCACCGACAGCAGCATGGTGTGCGTCACCCGGAAACGGGAGGTCAGCGGCTCGGGATCGGAATCGATGAGCTTCTCGAACGTCAAGTCCGACCAGGCGACGAACCCCTCCGGCGCCTTCTTGCGCACGACCTTGCGGCGCTTCTTGGGATCGTCGCCCGCCTTCGCCAGCGCCTTCTCGTTCTCGATGACGTGCTCCGGCGCCTGGGACACGACCAGCCCCGCCGTGTCGAAACCGGCGCGTCCCGCACGGCCCGCGATCTGGTGGAACTCACGCGCCCGCAGGGTGCGCACCCGGTTGCCGTCGTACTTGGTGAGCGCGGTGAACAGCACCGTGCGGATCGGGACGTTGACCCCGACGCCGAGCGTGTCCGTACCGCAGATGACCTTCAACAGGCCCGCCTGCGCGAGCTTCTCGACCAGCCGGCGGTACTTGGGCAGCATTCCGGCGTGATGGACGCCGATGCCGTGCCGGACGTAACGGGACAGATTCCGGCCGAACCTGGTGGTGAAGCGGAAGTTGCCGATCAGCTCGGCGATCCGCTCCTTCTCCTCGCGCGAGCACATGTTGATACTCATCAGCGACTGCGCCCGCTCCACGGCCGCCGCCTGGGTGAAGTGCACGATGTAGACGGGCGCCTGCCGGGTGTCCAGCAGCTCGGTCAGCGTCTCCGTGATCGGGGTGCGCCGGTACTCGTACGACAGCGGGACCGGCCGGGTCGCCGACCGGACCACGGCCGTGGGGCGGCCCGTGCGGCGGGTCAGGTCCTTCTCGAAGCGCGAGACGTCGCCGAGCGTCGCCGACATCAGCACGAACTGCGCCTGTGGCAGCTCCAGCAGCGGGATCTGCCAGGCCCAGCCGCGGTCCGGCTCGGCATAGAAGTGGAACTCGTCCATCACGACCTGGCCGATGTCCGCGTCCCTGCCGTCACGCAGCGCGATGGAGGCCAGGACCTCGGCGGTGCAGCAGATCACGGGGGCGTCCGCGTTCACGGACGCGTCGCCCGTGAGCATGCCCACGTTCTCCGTGCCGAACAGCTTGCAGAGGTCGAAGAACTTCTCCGACACCAGCGCCTTGATCGGCGCGGTGTAGAAGGTGACCTGGTCATGCGCCAGGGCCGTGAAGTGCGCGCCCGCCGCGACCAGGCTCTTCCCGGAGCCGGTGGGCGTCGAAAGGATCACATTGGCCCCGGAGACCACCTCGATCAGCGCCTCCTCCTGAGCCGGGTAGAGCGAGATGCCCCGGCCCTCGGCCCATGAGGAGAAGGCCATGAAAAGGGCATCGGGGTCGGCATCCGGCGGCAGCTGATCGATAAGGGTCACGCCCCCCATCTTGCCTGTCCTCACCCCGGATCAGGGAACCGGGCGGCGGAGGGAAGATCACGAACGGTACGCTGCCCTGCCAACCGGCTTCACCACAACAGCACAAGCCGTACGACCATGGGGCGGGGAAACGTACATGATGGGACCGGCGCACTCTCTGTCCGGGGCGGCCGCCTGGCTGGGGGTGGGGGCGGCCACCGCCGCGGCGGGCCACCCGATGCCGTGGCCGGTTCTTGTCGTCGGGGCGCTGATCTGCGCGGGCGCGGCGCTCGCCCCCGACCTGGACCACAAGGCGGCGACGATCTCCCGGGCCTTCGGGCCCGTCTCCCGGGGACTGTGCGAGATCGTCGACAAGCTCTCGTACGCGGTCTACAGGGCGACGAAAAAACCCGGCGACAAACGCAGGACCGGCGGGCACCGCACGCTGACCCACACCTGGCTCTGGGCGGTCATGACCGGCGGCGGGGCATCGGCGATCGCGGTCACCGGAGGGCGCTGGGCGGTCCTCGCGCTCCTCTTCGTCCATCTGGTGCTCGCCGTGGAGGGCCTGCTGTGGCGGGCCGCGCGGGTCTCCAGCGACGTCCTCGTCTGGCTGCTCGGCGCGACCAGCGCCTGGATCCTCGCGGGCGTCCTCGACAAGCCGGGCAACGGCGCGGACTGGCTGTTCACCGCGCCCGGCCAGGAATACCTCTGGCTCGGCCTGCCGATCGTGCTGGGCGCCCTGGTCCACGACATCGGCGACGCGCTGACCGTCTCGGGCTGCCCCATCCTGTGGCCGATCCCCATCGGCAACAAGCGCTGGTACCCGATCGGCCCGCCGAAGGCGATGCGCTTCCGCGCGGGGAGCTGGGTCGAGCTGAAGGTGCTGATGCCGGTGTTCATGCTGCTGGGCGGGGTGGGCGGCGCGGCGGCGCTCAATGTGATCTGACCAGGCCCGCGGGCCGTACGCGGTGACACGGCTCATGGGCCCGTCAGGGGCGTACCCTCCTGCGTGCGCGCCCGGCGCACCACCGCGTCGCCCCACGAGCGGGCTCCCCGGCGCGGTGCGCCCGGCGCGGACCGTGGTGATCAGGCCCGCGCCGTGACGACCCGGCGGCCCGCCCCCGCATATGCGCCGGCTCACCCGTGCCAGGACCGCCACAGCGCCGCGTACGCCCCGTCCGCCGTGACCAGCTCGTCGTGGCTGCCGATCTCGCTGATCCGGCCGTTCTCCACCACCGCGATCACATCCGCGTCGTGCGCGGTGTGCAGCCGGTGGGCGATCGCCACGACCGTACGGCCGTCCAGGACCCGCGAGAGGGAGCGCTCCAGATGGCGCGCCGCGCGGGGATCGAGGAGCGAGGTCGCCTCGTCGAGCACCAGAGTGTGCGGATCGGCCAGGACCAGCCGCGCCAGAGCGATCTGCTGGGCCTGGGCCGGAGTCAGCGCCACACCGCCGGAGCCGACCTCCGTGTCCAGCCCGTCGGCCAGCGCCCGCGACCAGGTGTCCGCGTCCACCGCGCCGAGCGCGGCCCACAGCTCTGCGTCCGCCGCGTCGGTGCGCGCCAGCAGCAGATTGTCCCGCAGCGTGCCCACGAACACATGGTGCTCCTGGTTGACCAGGGCGACATGCTCCCGTACCCCTTCGGCGGTCATCCGGGACAACTCGGCGTCACCGAGGAGGACCTTGCCGCTCCGGGGGGCGTAGACACCGGCGAGCAGCCGGCCCAGCGTCGACTTCCCCGCGCCGGACGGGCCGACGAGGGCGACCCTCGATCCCGGCGCGACCGCGAGGGACACCTCGTGGAGCACGTCCACACCCTCGCGGTAACCGAAGCGCACCTCGTCCGCGCGGACATCGCGTCCGTCGGGCAGGACCCCGCCGTCGCCCGCGTCCGGCTCGATCTCCCGGACGCCCACCAGCCGGGCCAGCGACACCTGGGCGACCTGGAGCTCGTCGTACCAGCGGAGAATGATGCCGACCGGCTCGACGAGCATCTGCGCCAGCAGCGCGCCGGTCGTCAGCTCGCCCACGTCGATCCAGCCCCGCAGCACGAAGGCACCACCGATCAGCAGCACCGACGCGAGCACGGTGATGTGGGTGAGATTGATGACCGGGAAGAGCACGGACCGCAGATACAGGGTGTAGCGCTCCCAGGCCGTCCATTCGGTGATCCGCCGGTCCGACAGCGCGACCCGGCGCCCGCCGAGCCGGTGGGCCTCCACGGTCCGGCCCGCGTCGACCGTCTCCGCGAGCACCGCCGCGACCGCCGCGTAACCGGCCGACTCCGAGCGGTACGCGGAGGGCGCCCGCCGGAAGTACCAGCGGCAGGTCACCAGCAGCAGTGGCGCGGCCACCAGCACCGCGAGCGCGAGGGGCGGCGCGGTCACCGCCAGTCCGGCGAGCAGCAGCCCCGCCCACACCACACCGATCGCGAGCTGCGGCACGGCCTCCCGCATGGCGTTGGCCAGCCGGTCGATGTCGGTGGTGATACGGGACAGCAGATCACCGGTCCCGGCCCGCTCCAGCACGCCCGGTGGCAGCCCGACCGACCGTACGAGGAAGTCCTCGCGCAGTTCGGCCAGCATCTCCTCGCCGAGCATCACACCGCGCAACTGCACCATCCGCACAAAAACGGTCTGGACGAGCAGCGCCACCGCGAACACCGCGATCGTGCGCTCCAGATGGAGTTCGCGCGCCCCGGCCGTCACCCGGTCCACCACGGAACCCAGCAGATACGGGCCCACCATGGACGCGATCACCGCGACCGCGTTGACCGTGATCAGCACTGCGAAGTCGCGGCGGTGGCGCCGCAGCAGCTCACGGACGTAGCCGCGCACGGTCGCGCTGCTCCCGACGGGCAGCGTCGTCGCCGACTCGGGGGCCGCCGGGTCGTACTCCGGCGGCGTGACCCGGAACATGCTCGCTCCTCTCCCGCGCGTGCCCCTCGTATCCGGGCTCCGGCGCGTGCCCTTCTCCCGCGGGCTCCGTTCTGCGGTGTTCGCCCCCGGGCCACCGTCCCCGCGGGTCTCCGGGGCGCTCACGCCGACTCCTCGGCGTCCACGAGCGCGGCTTCGCCTCTGCGCGCGTGCCCGGCCTCAGCGCCGGTCTCAGCGCCGGTCTCAGCGCCGGTCTCCGCGTCGCTCTCCGCGCCGGTCTCCCTGGTGACGACGGCCCGGTAGCGCGGTTCGCCCCGCAGCAGTTCACGGTGGGTCCCCACGGCCGCGACCTTTCTCTCGTCCACAAAAACCACCCGGTCCGCGAGATCCAGCAGCAGCGGCGAGGAGGCGAAGACGACGGTCGTCCGCTCCTCGCGCAGCCGCTTCACGCCCGCCGCGACCCGCGCCTCGGTGTGCGAGTCCACGGCCGATGTCGGCTCGTCCAGAACCAGCACCTCCGGGTCCGTCACCAGGGAACGGGCCAGCGCGAGCCGCTGGCGCTGACCGCCGGAGAGCGACCGGCCGCGCTCGGTGATCGGCGTCTCCATCGGGTCACCGCCGTCATCGGCGGACGCCTGGGCGAGTGCGGCGAGCACATCGTCGCACTGCGCCGCCTCCAGCGCCTCCTCGGCCGAGACCGCTCCGGAGGAGGGGATGTCGAGCAGTTCCCGCAGCGTGCCCGAGAGGAGGACCGGATCCTTGTCCTGGACGAGGACGGCGGCACGCGCCTCGTCGAGTGGCAGCTCGTCCAGCGGGACCCCGCCGAGCAGCGCCGACGCGGGGCGTCCGGTGCGGTCCGCCGCCCCCTCCACGTCGAGAACGGCCTTCGCGGCGCCGTTCGCCGAACCGTCCGCGGGGCGTTCGCCGTCGGTGACCGGGTGCCCGCCGAGCCGGTCCGCCAGCACCCCGGCCGCGTCCGGGTCACCGCACACCACGGCCGTGAACCGGCCGGCGGGCGCGACAACCCCGCTCAGGGGGTCGTACAGATCACCGCTGGGGCGGCCGTACGCGACACCGGTGGTCGTGGTCGTACGGCGCAGCGACAGCACCCGCGCGGCCCGCTTCGCGGAGGGCTTCGAGAACGAGTACGCCATCGCGATCTCCTCGAAGTTCCGCAGCGGATGCTGGGCGAGGACGACCGCGCTGAAGACGGTGACCAGCTCCCCGACCGTGATCCGGCCGTCCAGCGTGAGCTGTGCGCCGTACCCGACCACCGTCAGCAGCAGCAGGCCCGGCAGCAGCACCTGTACCGCGGAAATGAGGGACCACATCCGGGCGGTCCGGACGGCCGCGCGGCGCACCTCCTGGGACGCCTCGCGGTAGCGGCGGAGGAACAGCTCCTCGCCGCCGATGCCGCGCAGCACCCGCAGACCGGCGACGGTGTCCGACGCCAGCTCGGTGGCATGGCCCGCCTTCTCGCGCTGGACGTCCGCGCGCCGGGTGGCGGGCGGCAGCAGCGGCAGCACGGCCAGCGCCAGCACCGGGAAGCCGATGGCGACGACGACGCCGAGCGCGGGCTGGTAGACCACCAGACCGACGCAGACCACCAGGATCGTGACGACGGCGGCCGCGAAGCGGGACAACGCCTCGACGAACCACCCGATCTTCTCCACGTCCCCGGTGGAGACCGCGACCACCTCGCCCGCCGCGACCCGCCGGGTCAGCACCGACCCCAGCTCGGCCGTTCTGCGGGCCAGCAGCTGCTGGACCCGGGCCGCGGCGGTGATCCAGTTGGTGACGGCCGTACGGTGCAGCATCGTGTCGCCGAGGGCGATCGACGCGCCGAGCAGAAGGATCAGCCCGCCCGCGTACAGCAGCCGGGTTCCGTCACGGTCGACGACCGCCTGCACCGCGAAGCCCACTCCCAGGGAGAGCGCGGCGATGGACACCTGGTTCAGCATGCCCCAGAGCATGGACTTGACCTGTCCGCCCAGCTGGTTGCGGCCCAGCCAGATCAGAAACCGGGTACCGGAACGGACGTCGGGGTCACCTGGATCTTTGTACGGCAGGTCTTGGATCTGCATGACGTCCCAGCACGAGTCGGGGTTGGAGCAAACCGTGCAAGGTTCGCCTTCCGCGCCCCGGTTCCGCAATGGATTTTCCCGCCACGGGGCCACGATCGGGCCAGGTCGGGAGGGCGGGAAGGGGCCCGTGGGACGGCGCCCGGCCCTACCGCCGGGCGCTTCGGGTGGCTCGTTCCAGCTCCAGCAGGACCGAGCGGTAGCTGCGGCCGGTCGCCCGGTCCATACCGATCTCGCACATGCGGTTGGCGCTGAGATGCGTGTCGAAGGGGCGCGAGGTCACCTCCGCGGCCTCCCGGGCGGTCGCCGAGTCCGTCAGCTCCTTGTGGAGCATCCCCCGGTCGCCCGCGAAGGCGCAGCACCCCGCGTCGACGGGCACCACCACATCCTCCGCGCAGGCCTCCGCGAGGATGCGCAGCTGTGCCTCGTCACCCAGATGCCGCATGGAACAGGTGGGATGGACGACCGCGGAACCCGCCTTGCGCAGGACCGTGAGACGGGGCAGCAGATGATCGGCCGCCCAGACCAGGGAGTCGAGCACGGTCAGCTCCGCGTGCAGCTCGCGGTTGTCGTCGGTGAGATACGGCACCACCTCGCGGGCGAGGCCGAGCGTGCACGAGGAGGCGTCCACCACCAGCGGCAGGGTGCCGCCCGCGGTCCAGCCCCACGCGGCCTCCACGATGCGGTTGGCCATCAGCCGGGTGCCCTCCTCGTACCCCTTGGAGTGCCAGATGGTGGCGCAGCAGGTGCCCCGGACGTCGCCCGGAATCCAGACGGGCATCCCCGCGCGGGCCGACAGGGCCACCGTCGCCCGGGGCAGCGAGAGGCCGCTCCGGTCGTCGGGTCCGCCGAAGATGCGGTTCACACAGGCCGGGTAGTACACCGCGGACGCCCCGGTCCGCCGTGTACGGGGCAGTGCGCGGGCCGCCGCCCCCGGAATCCCCGGCAGCCACTCCGGTACGAGATCGGGCCGCACGGCCCTGCGCGCCAGCCGGGTCGCCGCGGCCGGCAGCCCGCCGGCCGTCCCGGCGCCCAGCCTCCCGCCCAGGCGGCCGGCGCGGTCCGCCGCACCGACCGCGAGGCGCGCCGATGCCTCGACCGCGCGGAAGTTCCGCGCGGTCAGGGCCGCGACGCGCTCCTCGCGCGGTGAGTGGCGGCGGTGCCGCATCTCCTTCATCAGCGCGCCCGTGTCGATGCCGACGGGACAGTCGAGCCTGCACGTCGAGTCGCCGGCGCAGGTGTCGACCGCGTCGTAGCCGTACGCCCGCAGCAGCGCTTCCTCCACCGGCGCGCCCTCGGCCTGGCGCGTCATCTCACGGCGCAGCACGATCCGCTGACGGGGTGTGGTGGTCAGATCCCCGCTCGGGCAGGTCGGCTCGCAGAAGCCGCACTCGATACAGGGGTCGGCGATCGCCTCGACGCGCGGGATGGTCTTGAGCCCGCGCAGATGGGCCCTCGGGTCGCGGTCCAGCACGATCCGGGGAGCCAGCACACCGTCCGGGTCGATCGCCCGTTTCGTACGCCACATCAGCCCGGTCGCGACGCGGCCCCACTCCAGCTCCAGGAACGGCGCGATATTACGCCCGGTCGCGTGCTCGGCCTTCAGAGAGCCGTCGAAGCGCTCCACCGTCAGCCGGCAGAACTCGTCCATGAAGGCCGCATAGCGGTCGACGTCGTCCGGGCGGGCGGCGTCGAACGCGAGCAGGAAGTGGAGGTTGCCGTGGGCCGCGTGGCCCGCGACGGCGGCGTCGAAGCCGTGGCGCGTCTGGAGGTCGAGCAGGGCGCCGCACGCCTCGGCGAGACGCGAGGGCGGGACGGCGAAGTCCTCCGTGATGAGGGTGGTGCCCGGGGGCCGGGAGCCGCCGACCGCGGTGACGAACGCCTTGCGCGCCTTCCAGTACCCGGCGATCGTCCCGGCGTCCCGGGTGAACCCGTTGCTCACCGAGGGGACGGGGGCGATCAGCTCCAGGTCTTCCAGGACCGCGGCCGCGGCCCGCTCGTAGGCCTCCCGGCCCGCCGCGTCCGGGGCGCGGAACTCCACCAGCAGGGCCGCCGCCTCCTTCGGCAGCCGGGCCCAGTCGGCGGGGACGCCCTCGACGCTCACCGAGGCGCGCAGCGTATTGCCGTCCATCAGCTCGACGGCGTTGGCGCCCGCCTCGTTGAAGAGCGGGACGGCGGCAGCGGCGGCGGGCAGGGAGGGGAAGAACAGCAGGGCGGTGGAGACCAGCCGGTCCAGCGGCAGGGTGTCGAGCACGACCTCGGAGATGAAGCCGAAGGTGCCCTGGGAGCCGACCATCAGCCCGCGCAGGATCCCGACGGGCGTGTGCCCGTCGAGGAAGGCGTCGAGCCGGTATCCGTTGGTGTTCTTGAGCTCGTACTTGGCGCGGATACGGGCGGTCAGCTCCCGGTCCGCCTCGATCTCGGCCTTGATGGCCAGCAGCTCCGCGCACAGGCGCGGCTCGGCGCGGGCGAGGCGCTCGTCGGCGTCCGGCTCGGAGGTGTCGACGACGGTGCCGGACGGGAGCACGAAGGTCAGCGCGGACAGGGTCCGGTAGGCGTTGCGCGTGGTCCCGGCGGTCATCCCCGAGGCGTTGTTGGCGACGACTCCGCCGACGGTGCAGGCGAGGGCGCTCGCCGGGTCGGGGCCGAGGATCCGGCCGTGGCGGGCGAGCGCGGCGTTGGCGCGGAAGACGGTGGTGCCGGGCCGGATCCGGGCCCGGGCTCCGCCGTCCAGCACCTCCACCCCGGTCCAGTGGCGGCGGACGTCCACCAGGATGTCCTCGCCCTGGGCCTGGCCGTTGAGCGAGGTGCCGGCCGCGCGGAAGACGACCTCACGGCCCTTGCCGTGCGCGTACGAGAGGATCGCGGAGATGTCGTCGATGTCCTCGGGCACCACCACGACCCGGGGCACGAAGCGGTAGGGGCTCGCGTCGGAGGCGTACCGCACGAGGTCGGAGACCTTCCAGAGCACCTTGTCCGGGCCGAGGAGCGCGGTTAGCTCGCGGCGCAGGGGCTCCTCGGTGCCGCGCGCCCGGTCGTCGGGAACCCGGTCGGGCGCGGGCGTCCTCGGCTCGCGCGGCCGGAGCGCCTCCGGGTCGGGCTCCAGCAGCGGCAGGTGCGGTACGAGATCCGGCATGGGAGGGGTCCCCTCGACGGCTTCAGCAGGGCGGCCCCGGTCCGTCGACCAGGGCGGAGAGCAGGCCGCCGAAAGCATCGCGCTGCTCGGCGGTCAGTGGGGACAGGATGTCCTCCGCGGCGGCCCGGCGCGCGTCACGCAACGCCCGGAGAGTGGCGCGGCCGGTGTCGGTGAGCTCGATACGGATCACCCTGCGGTTGCCCGGATCGGGGGCGCGGCGGACCCGGTCGCCGGCCTCCAGCCCGTCCACCAGACTGGTCACGGCCCTCGGGACCACCTCCAGCCGGGCCGCGAGATCGGCCATGCGGGGGGCTTCCTCGTAGTGCGCGAGGACGCGCAGCAGGCGTGACTGCGCGGGGGTGATCGCGATACCGGCCGAGGTCAGCTGGCGCTGCTGGCTGCGGTGGAGGCGGCGGCTCAGCCGCAGCAGCTGCTCGGCGAGCAGGCCGTCGGGATCGGGTGTGGTCATGCGGGAACAATATCAGGACCTCGTTCATTGTGTACATAGGTAACAGTGAGCTATGATCTCAAAAATCCGCCCCCGCGGGCACGAAGGGCATGGCGCCCTCCACCGGCGTCCGTGCCGGCGGGCGAGGAGTTTCGGTGAGGCCCGGGAGCACCGCCCGGGCACGGCTCGGGGCCCAGGCCCCGGGACACGGACGCGAGAAGGGAGCCCGGGGGAGAGACCAGGAAGGACGCCCCGGCGCGACGGCCCGATGTGCGGCCCGCGCGCCCCGGCCACGAACACTCGAAGGAGCCCATGCACCCCGCATCACGCACGTGGACACCACCGGCCAAGGGGCCGGAGCAGCCGCCGGCCCAGGTCCGGCGGATCCTCCGGCTCTTCCGTCCCTACCGTGGCCGTCTCGCCCTCGTCGGGCTGCTCGTCGGCGCGGCGTCGCTCGTCTCCGTCGCCTCCCCGTTCCTGCTGAAGGCGATCCTCGACACCGCGATCCCGCAGGGCCGCACCGGGCTGCTCAGCCTGCTCGCGCTCGGCATGATCGCCACGGCCGTGCTGAACAGCGTGTTCGGGGTGCTCCAGACCCTGATATCCACCACCGTCGGCCAGCGCGTGATGCACGATCTGCGCACCGCGGTCTACGCCCAGCTGCAGCGCATGCCGCTCGCGTTCTTCACCAGGACCCGCACCGGAGAGGTCCAGTCCCGCATCGCGAACGACATCGGCGGGATGCAGGCGACGGTCACCTCCACCGCCACCTCCCTCGTCTCCAGCCTCACCGCCGTGGTCGCCACCGTCGTCGCCATGGTCGCGCTGGACTGGCGCCTCACCGTCGTCTCCCTGCTCCTGCTGCCGGTGTTCGTCTGGATCAGCCGCAGGGTCGGCCGCGAGCGCAAGCGGATCACCACCCAGCGCCAGCGGCAGATGGCGGCGATGGCCGCGACCGTCACCGAATCGCTGTCGGTCAGCGGCATCCTGCTCGGCCGCACGATGGGCCGCGCCGACTCCCTGACCGACTCCTTCGCCAGGGAGTCCGAGCGGCTCGTCGACCTCGAAGTGCGCTCCAGCATGGCCGGGCGGTGGCGGATGTCCGTCATCGGCATCGTGATGGCCGCCATGCCCGCCGTCATCTACTGGGCCGCGGGCCTCGCGATCCAGAGCGGAGGACCGGCGATCTCCATCGGCACACTGGTGGCCTTCGTCTCACTCCAGCAGGGACTGTTCCGCCCCACCGTGAGCCTGCTCTCCACCGGCGTGGAGATGCAGACCTCCCTCGCCCTCTTCCAGCGGATCTTCGAATATCTGGACCTGCCCGTCGAGATCACCGAACCGGAGAGGCCGGTCCGGCTGGAGAGGATCCGGGGCGAAGTCCGTTTCGAGGACGTCGATTTCGTCTACGACGGCAGGCAGACCGCCCCCACGCTCGACGGCGTCGCGGTGACCGTCCCGCCCGGCGGCCGCCTCGCCGTCGTCGGGCCCACCGGCGCAGGCAAATCCACCCTCGGCTATCTGGTGCCCCGGCTCTACGACGTCACCGGAGGCCGGGTCACCCTCGACGGAGTCGATGTGCGCGACCTGGATTTCGACACCCTCTCCCGTGCCGTGGGAGTCGTCTCCCAGGAGACCTATCTCTTCCACGCCTCCGTCGCCGAGAATCTGCGCTTCGCCAAACCGGACGCCACCGACGAGGAGATGGAGGCCGCCGCGCGTGCCGCCCAGATCCACGACCACATCGCCTCCCTGCCCGACGGCTACGACACCCTGGTCGGAGAGCGCGGTTACCGCTTCTCCGGCGGGGAGAAGCAGCGGCTCGCCATCGCCCGGACCATCCTGCGCGATCCGCCCGTGCTCATCCTCGACGAGGCGACCAGCGCGCTCGACATCCGTACCGAACAGGCCGTGCAGCAGGCCATCGACGCACTCTCGGCAGGCCGTACCACCATCACCATCGCCCACCGGCTCTCCACCGTGAGGGACGCCGACGAGATCGTGGTGCTCGAATCGGGCCTCATATCCGAGCGCGGCACCCATGAGGAACTGGTGGAGCTCGACGGCCGCTATGCCGAACTGGTGCGCAGGGACACCGAGGTGGCCGTCCCCGTCGCCCCCTGAGCAAGCCGCCGAGGTCCGGCCGACCCGCACAGCGACACGACCGGCCGTGACGGCCGAGCCGTCCGGGCGGACCGGTTCGAGAGGCAACGCACCGGCCGGCACGGTCCGGGCGGGGCTCACCGGAGTGGCGGATACCGGGATCGGAGGCTGCCTCGGGTTAGCGTGCCTGCATGATCAACGAGCCCTCACCGCCGCCGTACGGCCGCCGAGTGCGGCTGACCCGTCGTGGCCGGGTGGTCCTGATCTCGGCCGTCGTCCTTGTCGTGGCGGCGGTCGCCGTCATCGTGCCGATGCTGTCCGGACAGGACGAGGAGAAGAAGAAGGCCACCTCCCTTCTCATCCCCGAGGGCTGGCGGGCCGCCCAGATCTACGAGGCCGTCGACAAGGCCCTCGACAAGACGCCCGGCACCACCCTCAAGGCCGCCGCCGAGGCCGGGCTGAAGCTCCCCGAAGCCGCCCAGGGCAATCCCGAGGGATATCTCTTCCCCGCCACCTATCCCGTGGAGTCCACAACCACCCCGGCCGGACTCCTCAGCTTCATGGTCAACACCGCCAACAAGCGCTTCGGCGCCGAGCGGGTCACCAGCGGCGCGCAGCGCAGCGGGGTGACGGTGTATCAGACAGTGAATATTGCCAGCATCGTGCAGGCGGAGGCCGACACCCCCGAAGACATGGGCAAGGTGGCCCGGGTGATCTACAACCGACTCGCCAAGAACATGCCGCTCCAGATGGACTCGACCCTCAACTACGCCCTCGATCGCAGCACTCTGGACACCACCGCCGAGGACACCCGTATCGACAGCCCCTACAACAGCTATCAGCGCCGGGGACTCCCGCCCACCCCCATCGACAACCCGGGGGAGCAGGCCCTGCACGCGGCGATCAGTCCCACGCCGGGGGACTGGCTCTACTTCGTCACGGTGGCACCCGGCGACACCCGCTTCGCCGTGAGCTACGAGGACCACCAGCGCAATGTGGAGGAGTTCAACGCCCGGCGCAGGAGCGGCCGTTAGGGCCGCGCGCCCTGTCGGCAGGTCGCACCGCGTCACCGGCTCCCGGCGCGGTCGTCCGACCTCGGGACGTCACCATTGCGCCGGGGCGTCTCACACCGGCGCCGGTTCGCGTTCCAGCAGCTGCCTGAGTTCACGGACGGCCGCCCGCCCCGCCCGGTTGGCGCCGATCGTCGAGGCGGACGGTCCGTATCCGACCAGATGAATCCGGGCGTCCCGTACGGCACGGGTGCCGTCCATCCGGATACCACCGCCCGCCTCGCGCAGCCGCAGCGGCGCGAGATGGTCGATCGCCGCCCGGAAACCGGTCGCCCACAGGATCACATCGGCGTCGACCGTCCGGCCGTCGTCCCAGGCGACCCCGGTCGGCGTGATCCGGTCGAACATCGGCAGCCGGTCCAGTACCCCCCGCTCCCGGGCGCTCCTGATCTCGTCGGTGAGGGGCAGCCCGGTCACCGAGACCACACTCTCCGGCGGCAGCCCCCGGCGTACGCGCTCCTCCACCTTGGCCACCACGGCCCGGCCGACGTTCTCGTCGAACGGGCCCTCGAAGTAGACCGGGGGCCGCCGGGTCACCCATGTCGTCTCCGCCGCCACCTCCGCGATCTCCATCAGGTGCTGGGTCCCCGAGGAGCCGCCACCCACCACGATCACCCGCTGCCCGGCGAACGCCTCCGGGCCCGGATAACCGACCGTGTGCAACTGCCGTCCCCGGAACGTCTCCTGACCGGTGTAGCGCGGCCAGAAGGGGCGGTCCCAGGTGCCGGTCGCGTTGATCAGCCCCCGCGCCGACCAGATGCCCTCCGACGACTCGACGAGCAGCCGGCCGCCGTCGCCCTCCCGTACCGCCGTGACATCGACCGGCCGGTGCACGCGCAGATCGAAGCGTTCCTCGTACGCGGTGAAGTACGCGCCGATGACCTCCGACGAGGGCCGGAGGCCGTCCGCACCGGTCAGCTCCATGCCCGGCAGCGCGTGCATCCCGTGCACCTTGCCGTAGGTGAGGGAGGGCCAGCGGAACTGCCAGGCGCCGCCAGGGCGGGGGGAGTGGTCGAGGACCACGAAGTCGCGGTCCGGCACCAGCCCGATACGCCGAAGATGGTAGGCGCCGGACAGTCCCGCCTGCCCGGCGCCGATGACGACCACGTCCACGTCCCGCGCCTCAACGTCATTCACACTTCTGCCAACTCGACCGGGGCCGGGGATCTTCCCGCCGGGCCCCTCCCCGCACCGGACCGTAGGTACCACACCGACCGTGCCGCCGGGCACCGACCGGTGCCGGACCGACCCCGGAATCCGTCCGGGTACGGGCGGGGCCCGCCGGATCCAGGGAAGTGCCCCGGCTCCGGAGGGCGCTGTCGACCCTGTGGGGGAGCGGCACCCCGTCGTCCGCCTCGCGGCTGGCGTGAAGCATCCGGTGAGTCGGCACGAACGCGCCGCCGGCCGTCACCATACGGCGGAGAACGGCGGACGCGAGGAGGATGGACCCATGCCCGGACCCTTCACCACCAGGTTGCTCCACATCACCACCGGCTCCGACGAAGCGGTGAACGATCTGACCGACGCCTGTGAGCAGTTCCTCCAAGAGTTCGCGAGCGGCCGGGACGGTCTGCTCAACGTCTTCGTCCCCCATGCCACGGCGGGAGTCGCCGTCATCGAGACCGGTTCCGGCAGCGACGACGACCTCCTCGCGGCGCTCCGCACCCTGCTTCCGCCCGACGACCGCTGGCGCCACCGCCACGGCAGCCCCGGCCATGGCCGCGACCATGTGCTCCCGGCCTTCCTCCCGCCGCACGCGACACTGCCGGTGCTCGGCGGACGGCTGGCACTGGGGACCTGGCAGTCGGTGTGCCTCGTGGACACGAATGTCGACAATGTGAAGCGCCAGGTGCGGCTGAGCTTCCTCGGCTGATCGGGCACGAGTCAAGGGCCGTCCCGCTCTTGCCCGTCTTGTGTCCGTGACGGGGGATCGGGCGCACGCCGCCCGTCCGGCCCTATCGCGCAGGTCGCCCTTCCTTCCGCGTCCGTCCCGGTGACTTGCCTGTCGGGCGGGCGCGGTGGCCGCGCCCCCGGCCGAGGCGAGGTCGGCGGCGTGGTCAGGACCTGGGCGCCGCTCTCACGAGTTGCGCGAGGTGGACGGCCGCGTCGCGGAGGGGGGTGTCGTCGGCGGTCACGCGGCTGAGGAGTTCCGCGCCCTCCAGCATGCTGATGACCGTCCTGGCGAGAGGGCGGGCAGCCGTTGGTGCGATGCCGCTCTCCGTCAGCTTGGCCGTGACGAGGGTCTGCCATCCGGTGAGGGCCTCGGTCGCGGCCTCCTGGAGGCCGGGGGCACGGCCGATGGTCTCCAGGGCGGTGACGGCGACCGGGCAGCCGTCGCTCCAGTCCGACCGTTTGAGGTCCTCTGCCAGCAGCAGGGCGCAGGCGGCCGCGGCCTCGGCCGGATCCGCGGCCGAGGCGAGGCCCCTGGCGAGCATCTCGCCGAACTCATGTGCGCCATGGCGCATCGCCTCGATCGCCAGCTCTTCCTTGCCTCCGGGGAAGAAGTGGTAGACGGAGCTGGGTGACGCCTGGGCGGCGCCGGCGATGCGCTTGACCGAGGTGCTCTCGTACCCCTGCTGCTGAAGCAGTGCGGCCGTGGCCTGGATGATCCGGCGGCGGGTGTCGGTGTCGGACGAGCGGTCGAGCGGTGCGGTGGCTGCCATGATCGCGAGTCTACTGGTTGGAACGTTCGATCCAAAGATGCCGTAGGGTCTGGATCGAACGTTCCAGCCAGAGTGATGAATGGGTATCGAACGATGAGAACAGCAGCACCGGCCTCCTCATGGGAGAGCCACCCCGGGTACACGCACATGTTCGCGCCGGGGGAGCTGACCGTGGGGTTGTTTCTGCCTCTGTGGCCGTACACGGGGGACATGGCGGCGATGCGGGGCCAGACGGAGATCGTTCAGCGGGCCGAGCGCGGGGGTTTCGCCGCCGCGTGGGTCCGGGACGTGCCCCTGGCCGACCCCGCCTTCGGTGATGTGGGGCAGGTGTACGACCCGTGGACCGCCCTGACCTGGCTCGCGGCGCACACCTCCCGGATCAGCCTGGCGTCAGGCAGTGTGATCCTCCCGCTGCGGCACCCCATCGACCTGGCCAAACAGGCGGCCTCCATCGACCACCTCAGCGGAGGCCGCCTGGTGCTCGGCGCGGCGTCCGGCGACCGCCCGGTGGAGTTCCCCGCGTACGGACTGGACCACGGTGCGCGCGGTGCCCGCTACCGGGAGGCCGTCGAATCCTTCCGTGGGCTGCTGGGGGAGGAGCGACCCGGCGGCGCGAGCGTGCTGCCGAAGCCGGTGCACGGCCGGATCCCCCTTCTGGTCACCGGATCCTCGCAGCAGGCCCCGCTCTGGATCGCCGAGCACGCCGACGGCTGGCTGGTCTACCCCGGGGCCACCGCGACCCCTGCCGGCCCCCGGGCCCTCGGAGACCGGATCGGGGCGTGGCGGGACCTGATCCCCGCCGGGGAGTTCCGCCCGGTCGCGACCAATGAATGGCTCGACCTGCACGAGGATCCGGGCTACCCGCCCACCCCACTGCGCGGCGGCTTCGTCCTGCGCACAGGTACACAAGGGCTGCTCGAACTGCTCGGCCGCTGGAAGAACGCCGGGGTCAACCACGCCGCACTCGGAGTCCAGCACGGCAGGCGCCCCGCGGCGGAGGTGGTGGCGCAGCTCGCCGAAGAGGTCGTACCGCACTTCCCCGCCCCGGCGTCCCCCGCACCCCTGGCTCCCGCGTGGTGACCTCCGCGTGCCCCGCGGAGTCCGGCGCTCCCGGCGACGGGGCGGAGCCCGGCGAGTTCCGCGAAGCCATGCGCCTCTGGGCGACGGGCGTCGCGGTCGTCACCACCCAGAGCCCCGAGGGCCCGCACGGCATGACCCTCAACTCCTTGCTCTCGGTGTCGCTCGATCCGCCCACCCTGCTGATCTCTCTCAAGCGGGGCAGCCGCACCGCGGACGTCATCCAGCGGACCGGCCGTTTCACCGTGAACGTCCTCGCCGCGGGGCAGCAGGCGCTCGCCGACCGCTTCACACAGCGCCGTGTCTTCGGCGCCGAGCAGTTCGCGGGGGTGCGCCACCGGCCGTCCCCCGGCGGCGGAGGGCCGGAGCTGGAAGGGGCCGCCGTCGTTCTGACGTGCCGCACGACACAGCGCATAGAGGTCGTCGACCACACCCTGATCGTCGCCGGGGCGTCCGTCGGCCGCCGGCCGCCCGCCGATGATTCCCGTGGGCCGCTCCTCTACGTGGACCGGGGCTACCGCGATCTCACCGAACAGGAGACGGGCGCGGGGAACGGTCCCGGCCTCTCCCTCCGGCCCACCGCGCGCTGACCCGGGCCGCACGGGTCGGCGGCAGTGCCCTGTGGAAGACGGGAGGGGGGCGGCGGCGCAGGATGTGAAGGACCGGGGCGTGGCGGGTCTCCGCCGGTGTGCCCGTGACCGTCCTCCCCTGTGCCGCCGCCGACGCCCGCCGCCGCTTCCGGGCGCCTCGGAATCGGATGCCCCGGATCCGGAGGCTTCGCGCCCTCGGCGCACGTACTCCTGACGAACCGCCCGCGCGTTCCCGCCACCCGGGGCGGCGGTCCGGCCCCGGCTCGCGGGTGGCGGGCCGGCAGGTGCCGCCGCTCAGCCGCTCGGTCGCTCCGGAGCGCGCACCCCCGATCGCCCGCGCCGGGCCGTCCGGGGCGGGCCGCGACCGGGCGGTTGCGCGGTGGCGGGCCCTTGCGGGCGGGCGGGATCCGCGACGGCACCGGCGGAAAAGTCGTGATCGCCCTGGCACTCCGGAACACCGTGCTACTCTTGGTCCCAGTTGCAGTTGTGGTTCCCATACACTTCAAGTGCCTCCGACGGATTTTTCCGTCAGGCACTTTTTGTTTTCGGTGCTGTTTTCCGGACGGGGCAATCATCGCGGCGACACCGGGAATTTCGCACAGTGTGACCCCGGGTTATAGCCCCGAAGGAGAATTTATATGGCTACTGGCACCGTGAAGTGGTTCAACGCGGAAAAGGGTTTCGGCTTCATCGAGCAGGAGGGTGGCGGCCCCGACGTCTTCGCCCACTACTCGAACATCGCCACCCAGGGCTTCCGTGAGCTTCAGGAGGGCCAGAAGGTGAACTTCGACGTCACTCAGGGCCAGAAGGGCCCGCAGGCCGAGAACATCGTTCCCGCCTGACGCTGAAGCGCACGAAGCACGACGTAGCCGGGACCGGCACCCTGGGGTGCCGGTCCCGGCTCGTTGACGTTCTCCGGTGAACTCCCGGCACGCACTGCTGCCGGTGACCGTTTTTCACCGCACCGGCGAGGCCGGTTCTGCTCAGTCTTTTTCGGCTCGTTTCTGCGATTCATCGGCTCTTTGCTGCCGAGAATTCCTCGATACGTGCCACACCGAGGAAAGGTTCTCCATGAGCCGCTCAGCACGCAGGAACAGCCGCTCCGCCGATTTCCGGCAGGGCACCTCCGCCGGGTCCGGCCGGGGCCGTTCGAAGAGCCAGGGACGCCAGGGCGGCCGCTCCGGCGGATCAGCGCGGCGCTCCACCGCGCCCCAGGGCGAGTTCGCGCTGCCCGTCACCACCACGCCCGCCCTCCCCGCGGTCGCGGCGTTCCACGAGCTGGACATGCCCGCCCCGCTGCTCGACACGCTCACCGGCCTGGGAGTGACGGAGCCCTTCCCCATCCAGGCCGCCACGCTCCCGAACTCCCTCACCGGCCGCGACGTCCTCGGACGGGCGCGCACCGGATCGGGCAAGACGCTCGCCTTCGGCCTCCCGCTGCTGGCGCGCACCGCCGGACGGCGCGCCGAGCCCCGGCAGCCCCTCGCCCTCGTCCTCGTCCCCACCCGGGAACTTGCGCAGCAGGTCACCGACGCGCTGACGCCGTACGCCCGGTCGCTGAAGGTGCGGCTGGCGACCGTGGTCGGCGGTATGTCGATCGGCCGGCAGGCCGGAGCGCTGCGTGCCGGAGCCGATGTCGTGATCGCGACCCCGGGCCGGCTCAAGGACCTCCTGGAACGCAAGGACTGCCGCCTGGACCGGGTCGCCATCACGGTGCTGGACGAGGCCGACCAGATGGCGGACATGGGCTTCATGCCCCAGGTCACCGAACTGCTCGACCAGGTCCGTCCCGACGGCCAGCGGATGCTGTTCTCCGCGACCCTGGACCGCAATGTCGACCTGCTGGTCCGCCGCTATCTCACCGACCCGGTGGTCCACTCGGTCGACCCGTCGGCCGGTGCGGTCACCACGATGGAACACCACATCCTGCATGTGCAGGGCACCGACAAGTACGCCACGACGACCGAGATCGCGGCCCGGGACGGCCGGGTGATCATGTTCCTCGACACCAAGCACGCCGTCGACAAGCTCACCAAGCACCTGCTCAACAGCGGGGTGGCCGCCGCCGCGCTGCACGGCGGCAAGTCGCAGCCCCGGCGCACCCGTACGCTCGACCAGTTCAAGACCGGACAGGTCACCGTGCTGGTGGCCACCAATGTCGCCGCCCGCGGTATCCATGTCGACGATCTCGATCTGGTGGTCAACGTCGACCCGCCCGGCGACTACAAGGACTATCTCCACCGCGGCGGACGCACGGCGCGCGCCGGTGAGTCCGGCAAGGTCGTGACCCTGATCCTGCCCGAGCAGCGCCGGGAGATGGAGCGCCTCATGGCGCACGCGGGCATCACCCCGCAGGTCACCCGGGTCCGCTCCGGCGAGGCCGAGCTGAGCCGTATCACCGGGGCACAGACCCCCTCGGGCGTTCCCGTCGTCGTCAGCACACCGGTGAGCGAGCCCGCCGCGCGCGGTGGGGCGCCCTTCCGCGGCCGGGGCACCCGGCGCGGCCGTCCCGGCCGCTCCGGGGAACCCCGCCGCACCGCCGAGAACCGTCAGCTGACCGAGGCGCGCAAGTCCGCGCGGGTCCGTCGCAGCGGGCCGACCGGGCGGGGCTCCACCGCCGCACTGTGAGCGGCGCTCCCGGGCGGCCCGCAGCGTGTCGCGCGGCCGGGAGCGCCCGCCCGCGCCGTACGCCCGGCGGGCCCCCGGAACCGTTGCCTTCGCTTCCGGGTCGGCCGCAGCCGTGTCCGGCCCGCGACCCTGCCCGTGAACCGGGCCGGGGCGGCGGCAGCTCCCCCGTACGGACGCGGGAAGGCTCGGGCGGATGGACGGGGGCGCTGGGCCGGCCGCTCAGCCGAGGATCGTCACCGTGCCGCGCGAGCCGTCCAGTCTGATGCGCTGACCGTTTCTGATGCGGGTGGAAGCCGTGCCGGTGCCCGTGACGGCGGGCAGGCTGTACTCACGGCAGACCACCGCGGCGTGCGACATGATGCCGCCGGTGTCGGTGACCACCCCGCGGATCTTCCCGAAGACCGGGCCCCAGCCCGGCGCCGCGACCGGTGCGACGAGGATCTCGTCCGCCCGCACGCTCCCGAGCCGCTCGGCGCCGGTGATCACCCGGGCGACGCCCTCGGCGACCCCGGGGGAGGCGGCCATCCCGGTCAGCCCGCCGCCGTCCCGGGGACCGAGCCAGTCGGCGATCCGGTCCGGGGTGATGCCCCACAGCATGACGGTGAACGGCTCGGTGATCGCCCGCGGCGGCGCGTTGAGCGCCGGTTCGGGGCGCGCGGCGGCCAGCGCGTCGACCACGGCCCTGCGCCGGGCGATCTCCGGTGGCCAGTAGGCCCTGCCCACCGCCGGGGCGCCGACCGCCCAGCCGTTGGCGTAGTCGAACAGCACCTGCCGTACCTCCTCGCGGCCGAGGTAGAGCAGATCGTCGGGGCCGTCCCAGAACCCGGCGTCGCGGAGCACCCCGGACAGCTCGCGGACCTTGCGCCAGAACACGCCCATGGTCCAGTGCTCGATGTAGAAGTTGTGGTTCTCCACATACGGGTACACCCTGCGCGCGAGAGCGAGCTTGGCGGTGAACCGCCGTGCCGCCTCCGGGGGGAGGAGCGCGCGGTACTCGTCCGTGACACGGTCCCTCTCGGCGAGCAGCTCCGGCACCCGGCGGTCGATGTCCTCGCCGTGCTCCAGCCGTCCGATGTAGTCGGCGACATGGCCGAGAGGGATCGAGGGATGGTCCAGCCAGTACTGGTCCGAGCCGTACAGGCCGTTGCCCGGGGTGAAGTTGAACCAGGGCCGCCGGGCCGTCTGCCATGCCGTGAGCCACCGCTCGCCCCCGGGTTCGGCCGCGACCGCCGCCAGCAACTGCCCCGGATCGCCCGGCCCGCGCAGCGCCCCGGCGACACCGAGGCCGAGGGCCAGCCGCGCCAGGGACTTGAGTTCGTCGTCGGGCCGGAACAGCTCCATGTCGACGCCCTGGACCATGGTGGCGATCCCCTGGTCGGGGATGCCCGGGAACCGCCGCCGGCAGTACTCGTAGAAGTCGAGGAAGGCGGAGTAGCCGAGGTTGAGGAACTCCATGTGGTACTGCCAGCTGCGCTGGCACAGCCGGATCAGCCTGTCGTAGGCGCCGAACAGGGCCAGGCCCGCGTCCCGGCCGTGACCGGACTCCACGTCCGCGAACGGCACCTGCTCGGGCAGTGCGGTGAAGTCCAGTTCCTCGATCTCGTCGATGGTGGCGAGGACCTTCCGCTTCCACTGTTTCAGCAGGGCTTCCCAGTGGGCGTAGTAGTGGCCCGCGCGGCGCCGGAACTCCGTTGCCCGGGCGGGGATCTCGTCGTCCGCGACCGCGAGCGGGCTCATGTAGACGTATCCGTTGTGGACGCGGTACTCGATCCCTGCGGCGGTCGGGACGACGAAGTACCTGCTGTTGTACTGGCCCAGGCAGCGCATCGCGAACTCGACCACGGAGACCTCGAACGGCTTGAGGACCCGGGGCCAGTGCTGGGTGTCGCAGAACCAGAACTTGTGCTCGTCGGCGTCCCGCAGCTCCGGCCGGAACACCAGGTAGTACGGGTAGAGCCGCTGCCAGCCCTCCGCTCCGGGCGGCGCTGTCAGTTCGTACGGGCTGGGGAACCGCGTCCGTGTCCGCGCGGGTGGCTCCGCCCGGCCGCCCGGCCGTCGCCGAATCGCCGGACGGCCTGCCTCCGGTCCGCTGCCGTCGGCGGCGTCGCCGGTGCCGGGGGAGACGGGGCCGGTGAGCGGCGGCTGCTCCAGCAGGGTCCGCATCACGGAGTCCGGGCCGGCCGCCGGGCCGGTGTCACGGTCCGGCACCCGGTCCGCGTCCGCTTCCGCTTCCGGTCCCGCTCCCGGTGCGGCGGACGGTGCCGTCGGCGGTCTGCGGCTCCACACCGTCTCCGGACGGCTCTGCAGCAGAACGACACCCGCGGGCCCGGAAGGACCGGTGCCGATGGCCCACTCGACCTCCTGCGGAACGCCGTAGTGGTGCTCGGCCGCCTTGGCGAGCCGTGCCACGGCCACCACCTCATCGGGGGTCAGACTGGGCCGCGTGCGCCGTGCGCCCTTCACCGGCCGCCGTACCAGCGCGCCGCCGGCCGGGTCGGGCACCAGCTCCTCGCGCTTGTCCGACAGGGTGGTGCGCACCGGGGCCAGTACGACCTTGTCCACGACGAAGTTGTCCGGGGTCACCTCGCCGGACGCCACCAGTTCCCCGATGCCCCAGCTCGCGTCGACGACGATCTTCGAACGGTCGCCGTTGCCCGGATCCAGCGTCAGGGCCACCCCGGCCACCCGGGACCGCACCATCCGCTGCACGGCCACCGCCATCGAGAGCCCCTCGGCCGGGATGCGGTGGCGCGCGCGGTAGACGATGGCCCGTGTGGTGAACAGACCGGCCCAGCACCGCCGTACCGCGTCGAGGACGGCATCGCTCCCGGTCACCCAGAGGTAACTGTCGTGCTGTCCGGCGAAGCCCGCCTCCGGCAGATCCTCGGCCGTCGCGCTCGACCGTACGGCGACGGGGAAGCCGGAGCGCGTCCGCTTCGTCAGCTCCCGGTACGCCGCGCGCAGTTCCTCGTCGACGCCCGCGGGGACCGGCTGGGCCTCGACGGCCCGGCGCACGGACGCGCTCACCCGGTCCGCCGCGGCCGGGTCCGCCAGGTCGATCCCGCCCACCGCCTCGTCGACCCAGGCCCGCAGGCCGCCCTGGGCCAGGACGGCGTCGAAGGCGTCGGTGGTGACGGCGAACCCCGGGGGGACGGGTACTCCGGCCGCGGCCATCGCGGCGAGGCTCGCGCCCTTGCCTCCGAGGCGGGAGGGGCCGGCCTCGCCATCGGCACCGAGGTGGACGATGTACTTCCCCATACCTCAACCCTCCCACTCGGGCGGGACCGCACCCGGTCGGCGACCCTCAGGAAGCGGACCGGCGCGGCTCGGACGGGACGGGCCCGGCGGACGGGGCGGGCGGCCCCGCTCGGGCGCTTCTGCCCGCGAGCACCCGCCGCGCGAGCGCTCGCGGACGGCCGCTCGGCGATCACCCGCCGCTCCGGGAGCCCCGCCCCGGCCGTCCGCCCCGGTGGCGGAGTCCGCCGTCCCGGCCCGCCGCGCGCCGGCCGTGCCCGTCAGTCCTCCGACAGGGAGATGTCGGCCCAGATGGTCTTGCCGCTCTGGGTGTACCGCGTGCCCCAGCGCTGGGTGAGCTGGGCGACGAGCAGCAGACCCCGCCCGCCCTCGTCGAGGACACGGGCCCGGCGCAGATGCGGGGTGGTGTAGCTCGCGTCGGAGACCTCGCAGATCAGGGCGCGGTCGTGGATGAGCCGCAGCTGGATCGGGGGGCCTCCGTAACGGATCGCGTTGGTGACCAGCTCACTGACCACCAGTTCGGTGGTGAAGGCGAACTCGTCCAGGCCCCAGGTCGTCAGCTGGTCGGTGGCGTGGGTACGGGCCCCGGCGACGGCCGCCGGATCACAGGGCACATCCCATGTCGCGACCTGGCTGCCGCTCAGGCACCGGGTCCGCGCCACGAGCAGCACGCTGTCGTCGTCCGGGCGGTCCGGCAGCAGCGCGCCGAGCGCGGCGTCGCAGAGGGCGTCCAGGGACTCACCGGGGCGGGCGAGCATCCGCCGCAGCGTCTCGCGCGACTCGTTGACGTCCTGGCCGCGGGCCTCCAGCAGACCGTCGGTGTAGAGGGCGAGAAGACTCCCTTCCGGAAGCTCGAACTCCGTGGTCTCGAAGGGCAGACCACCCAGCCCGAGCGGCGGGCCGACGGGCACGTCGAGGATCTCCGCGCTGCCGTCCGGGCGCACCAGGGCGGGCAGGGGATGGCCCGCGCTGGCCAGGGAGCAGCGCCGGGTGATGGGGTCGTACACCGCGTACAGACAGGTCGCGCCGATGTCCCCGGCGGCGTCGGGATGGGCCACGGAGCCCTCGGACCCGAGCCGGATGACGACATCGTCGAGATGGGTGAGCAGCTCGTCGGGCGGCAGATCGATGTCGGCCAGGGTGCGTACGGAACTGCGCAGCCTGCCCATGGTGCCGGACGCCTGGACGCCGTGGCCGACGACATCGCCCACGACCAGGGCCACCCGGGTGCCGGAGAGCGGGATCGCGTCGAACCAGTCGCCGCCCACCCCGGCCCGTCCGCCGGCGGGCCGGTAGCGGTAGGCCAGTTCCATCGCCGGCTGGTCGGGCAGCTCCTGCGGCAGCAGGCTGCGCTGGAGGGTCACGGAGGTGCGGCGCTCGCGGGCGTAGCGGCGGGCGTTGTCGATGCAGACGGCGGCCCTGGCGGTGATCTCCTCCGCCAGCAGCACATCGTCCGGGGCGAACGGCACCGGGCGCTCGTTCCGGGCGAACAGCGCCACACCGAGGGTGACGCCCCGGGCACGCATCGGCACCACCATCACCGAGTGCGCCCCGTAGCGCCGGATCCGGGCGGCGCGCTCGGGGTCGTGGACCGCCCATACGGCGAGTGCCTCGTCGGACATCTCGTACACCGCCGGACGGCCGGTGCCCAGGCACTCGGCGGCGGGAGAGGACCGGGGGTAGTCGGTGGTGTCCCCCGGCCGGAGCATGCCTTCCGGGAGGGTGGCGGCTACGGAGCGCATCGCGGCGCGGCGCATGGCGATGGGGCCGGTCAGGGCGGCGGGGGGCGGTTCGTCGCCCTGGTGGATGAAGGTCAGCAGATCGACGGCCGCGTAGTCCGCGAGCCGGGGCATGGCCACATCGACCAGTTCCTGGGCGGTACGGGTGATGTCCAGGGTGCTGCCGATGCGGCTGCCTGCCTCGTTGACCAGCAGCAGCCGCTGCCGGGCCGAGTAGTACTCGGTCCGGTCGTGGGCCGCCAGACACACCCCGCGCACCGTGCCGGACGCGTCCCTCAGCGGTGCGAGCGCCACCGACCAGGCGTGCTCCCGGTTCTCGCCCGGCACCTGCACATAGGTCTCCACCTGCCTCTGCTCACCGGTGTCCAGCACCTCCTGCATGGCCTTCTCGACCCGTTCACTGGTGGGATCCGCCACGATGTCGACCAGGCGCATCCCGCGCATCCGGTGCTCGGTGAGCGCCGCCACGCGCTCCATGTCGGCGTTGGCGCGCACCGCCCGCAGGTCCGTGTCGAAGAGGGCCACCGTGCACGGCGCCTGGACGAATCCCCACTCGGTCATGGTCCGGTCCCGGTCCGGCACGGGGCCGTGCGCGAAGCCGGGCGCGGAGGCCAGGAGCCACTCGGTGCCGCCCGAGCCGTTCTCCAGCCGGTGCGCCAGCAGCCAGACGTCCAGGACATGGCCGTCGCGGTGCCGCAGTGATGCCGTACCACTCCAGCGCGTGCGCTCGTCGAGGGCGTGCCGGGCCGCGTCCGTGGGCTCGGCGCCGAGCACCTCGGCCGCCTGCCGTCCCAGGGCCTCCTCGGCGCGGTAGCCCAGCAGCAGCCTGGCCCCGTCGCCCCACTCCGTCAGGGTGCCGCCCTTGTCGGCGGTGACGGTCGCGGTGAAGGCCCGCGGCGGGCGACCGTGCCCCTGCCCAGCCCTTCTCAGGTATCGGGTCATATCCGCTCATTTCACCCCTCTTGAATTGTTCCACGCACGAGGCCGCCGAACCCCCGACGGAGGTGGCTATGTGTCCAGAGCGAACGACGCCTCACCGTGCGGCCGCCCGTTGACCTGGATTCCCACCCGGTGGACGCCCGGGTGGTAGCGCCGGGTGGTGATCGGTTTGAAGGAGTGCCGGCGGGTTCCGGCCCACCGCTCGCCGGGGGCCAGGGGGCGCGTGAGGAGTTTGAAGACCTTCGGGGTGCGGCTGCCGTTGGCCTTCACATGGTGGATGACGTAGTCGATGACCAGCTCGGCGGTCCGGTCACCCGTGTTGGTCACCGCGTAGTCGAACACCAGATGGTCGCCCACCTTGATCGAGGGGGTCCGGATGTGCGGCCCCTCGACGGTGACCGGTGCGTCCGGGCTGTGGCCGAGGAGGGTGAGCGCTGCGGGGTCCCCCGCCTTGACGAGTGTGCGCAGTGCGTGGCGGGCCACACCGGCGGTCGTGGGCGCGGGGGAGTCCAGCCAGCGCGCGGTGACGGCGACGGCGGTCGCCGGATGGTCCCGGCTGATGTCGTTGAGGTGGTTGGCCACGGATCTGCGGACGTACTCGGACTCGTCGCGATGGAGCGCGTCGAGCACGGGAAGCGCCGGTGCGGGATCGGCGATCAGGGCCGGAAGCCGCGGTGCCCACGGCAGCCGGGGCCGGGTGCCCTCGCTGGCGAGCCGCCGTACGTGCGGATCGGGATCGCCGGTCCACTCCATCACGGTCCGCAGCGCCCGTGCCTGGTCGGCGCGGAGGAACGGCCGGACGGCGGACTCCGAGGAGAGCCGCGGGGTGAGTGCCGCCAGGAGCCGCAGGGCCGGCTCGAAGGCGGCGAGGCCGCGCACGGCGACCGCCTCGCCCACGGGCCAGGTCATCCACCCGGTGAACCCGGGATCCTCCAGGGCGGTCCGTACAACGGTGTCGAACCCGCCGAAGTCCTCCGGGAGGTCGGCGAGCACCGCGTCCCGGATCGCGGCGACCCGGCCGCTGAACGTCAGACCGTCCAGCAGCCCGGCGCACCGCCTCAGATGCGCGGCCCCGGCCCCGCCGCGCGCGCGGGTGAGCCGGTCGGCGAGATCTCCGACGGTCTCCGCGCTGAACAGTTCGTCCGCTGTCGGCACGATGTCCTACCTTTCCTGGTTCACGGTTCCTGGTTCCCGATTCCGGGGTCTTCGCGGTCCGTCTTCCTGTTCTTCCGTCCGCGCCGGGCCCGCTCGCCCCCACGCGTGGCGAGACGGTGCTCCGGCGATCCCGCGGTGGCCCGGTCCTCCCGGCACGCGCGGCCGGGCCGGGAGGCTCACCCGTCCTGTCCCGCAGGGGAGTTGAGCGCCGGAGCCGCTGGCGCGGGGGTGAGACGTGGTGAAGCATGTCCGTGTCTCCCGTACGGCTGTGCGGGGGACCGGCACGAAGGGAGCTTGATGAACACAGAGCGGCAGGACCCGGCGGACCCGGTCGACACGAGCACGCCGCATTCGGCGCGGGTGTGGAACTACTGGCTGGGCGGCGAGGACAACCACCCGGTCGACCGGGCCCTGGGCGCGCGGATCGCGGAGATGTTCCCGCAGATCATCGACATCGCCCGTGCCTCCCGCGCCTTCCAGACACGGGCCGTGCGGCATGTCACCGGGCAGGCGGGCATACGCCAGTTCCTCGACCTGGGCAGCGGACTGCCCACCGCCGACTCCACCCACGAGGTGGCCCAGCGGACAGCGCCCGAGGCCAGGGTCGTGTACGTCGACAACGACCCGATCGTGCTCGCCCACACCCGGGCGCTGGCCGTCGGCCGGCCTGAGGGGATCACGGCCTGTGTGCACGCCGATCTGACCGACTCGGCGACCGTCCTGCGGGAGGCCGCGAAGACACTCGACCTGGACCGGCCGGTCGCCCTCATGCTGCTCTCCACGCTCGGTCATGTCGCGGACGACGCCGAGGCCGCCGCCCTGCTGCGCCGCTATCTCGACGCCCTCGCCGCGGGGAGCTGCCTCATCCTGTGCGACACGATCGAGACGGCGGAGACCCGGGCCGGGTCCGACGAGTACGCCGACGGCGGCGCCCTCCCGTACGTCTCCCGCCCCGCCCATGTGATCCGTTCCTTCTCGGACGGCCTGGACCTCGTGGAACCGGGCTTCGGCTCGATCAGTCTGTGGCGTCCGGCCGGGCCGGTCGCCACGGAGCCCGTCGAGCAGTGGGGATTTGTCGCCTTCAAGCGATAGCCGGCCGGGGCCGCTCGTGTGGTCCGGGCCAGACGAGGGAGCGGAGCCGCGGCACGTGAGCCCGCCGGGACCCTGGCGAGAGGCCCGGGGCGGGCGCGGACACGCCGCCACTCCCGGGCGCGCCCTGTGGGCACCTGCCGCGCGGGCGGCGGTGCCCAGGGTCAGCCCATGTGCCGCCGCCGGGCTCCGGCCCGGCGGCGGACCCCCGTGAGGAGCCATGACCGGCCGCACTCAGAACGGCCGGCGCCGGGCGAGGGACGTCGGCGCCTCCTGGACGTACCAGCCGTTGCCGTCGGGGTCGGCGAAGTGGAAGAAGGAGCTCCAGTCAGCCTCGCGGTATCCCTCGGCCCAGCCGTCCGCGCCGAGATGGTGGATCGGGCTCACCCCGACGCCGCGGTCCCCGAGTTCCTTGTGGGCCGCCCTGATGTCCAGGACGCACAGCTGGAGCCCCTGAAGCGAGCCGGGAGCCATGTCCCCGCGCCCCGGCATCGGCGGAATGCCGGTGCCGACGGCGATGGAGCAGCGCGATCCCGGCGGGGTGAACTGGATGACCCGGACCCCCTCGCCCATGGTGGAGTCGTGGTCGACGGTGAACCCGCACCGGTTCGCGTAGAAGTCCTTGGCGCGGTCGATGTCCGTGATGGGGACCACCACGAGTTCGAGTGTCCATTCCATGGGGCAGCTCCTGACGTTGGGGCGGTGTGTGCCCGGCCCGAAAGCCTCGACGGGAATCCTGACACGCACCACTGACAACGCCCGCCGGGCTGCGCCCGCGCGCGGGCCGCCCCGCCCGCGGAAGGCGCCCGCGGCCACCGGTCACGGGGCCGCGGGCGCCTTCCGGCGGGCTCACCGGGGAGCCGCGCGCGACTCCGGTGAGCTGCCCGCCGGCCCCCGGCCGCTGCCGTCGGGTCCGCGAGGGTGGGAGCGGAAGGCCGTTTCCGGCTGCCGGTACACACCCTCCCGGTACGGCGTGTCCTCCCGGTACCGCGGTTCCGTTTCGTACGGCGCGCTGTTGCCCGGCCCGGCCGGTCCGGGGAGCACCTCCTCCGCGGCCACGGCGAGACAGGCGGCGATCAGCACCACGTTCTTGATGATGTACTGCCCCTCCAGGGTGGGGGTGCCCGTCTGCCCGTTCCACATCTCGCCGGGCAGGACGAGAAGCGCGGAGAAGACGCCCACCATGTGCACGAAGAAGGCGGCGAGCGTCACCCGCAGCAGCACCCCGGAGACCAGCCCCAGGCCGATCACGGTCTCCAGGAGGGCCAGCAGCGGCCGGGTGGCCTCCGGCGGCACCAGGCCGAAGGCCAGTACGTCCATGGTCCGGGTGGCGACGTCCTCGGCCGGGCTCGCCCCCGGCACGAACTTCATGACACCGAACCAGAGGAAGACCAGCCCCACGGACACCCGCAGGACGGTGGTGCTGTGACGTCGGTAGCGGCCCAGAGCGCCTCCGACGACGGGCGCGCACTTGCGGTGCCTGCCGGGCCTGCTCACCGGCACGGTCTTCGGTCCGGTGGTGTGGGGCCGGCCGGTAACGCGGCCGGGTGAGTGGGTACGACTGAGTGATGCGGCGCGGCGGACGCCGACAGGAATCCTGTCAACGCACAACTCCTTGTGGGGGGTTGATGGAGCTGCGGCATGCCCTCCATCCGGCAGCACGTTATAAGTTCGTATCCGTGCCGTAAAGGTCTGGACCATCATTTCTCGGGGTGCGGGGCCCCTCGCGGTGCGTGGGGTGAGGGTCGCCGAACGGGGCCGGACGGCGGCCGGACGCGCGCTCGTACGAGAACTCGGGCGGTGTCCGCGTGGGGTCCGGTCGGTATCCGGCCCCCCGCCCCGCGGTATCCGGTACCGCCGATTCCGGGGCCGCACGGGATCCGCGCCGGACGGCCGGGCGGCGGTTGCCGGTCCGCGCCGGCCCCGCCGATTTCCAAGGAATGCATCAGAGGCATCTGCCGTCACAGAAGCAAGATCCAATTCTTCGGTTCCGTGGACGCGCGCCGCACCGTCGCACTACGCTCGCCCCACGGCGCTGGTTCGCCAATCTGGGGGGAATGTGTTCAAGTCTCTTCTGTCGTTCGCGTGGTTATTCGAGGGCGTCTACGCGGAGAGAGAGGGTCCCCGTCATCTCCGGGCGCTCCGCAGCCTCCAGCCCAAGGAAGACGACGCGTTCGAGCACAACTATCTCTACGCCTGCCTCAGCATTCTGGACTCCAAGGCGCAGGCGCTTCTCTCGTATGTCGGCATTCTGATAGCGTCGGCCTCGATCTCGCTGTCGATCTTTCCGCGCACTGTTACCGCGGGAAGTGTCCTGGTCTTCTCCTCGCTCGCCTGCAGCGGGATGGCGGCCGCACTCTGCCTCACCGTGATCTGGGTGCACTGGACCGATACCTCCGATCTGGAACGGTCCGACGAACTGTTTCTGAAGCTCCTTTCCATCCGGAACAAGCGAACCGTCGGATATCGGCTGGCATGGGCGATGGCGCAGGTCGCCACGGTGTTGCTTCTGCTCGGGATCATTCTCGAACGGAGGCTCTGACAGTCAGCCAGGCCGGGGCACCGGAAATGCCGTGCCCCGGCGCCGAGATGACCAGGACGGATGTATGACCCCCCTTGATGACGCGGATCAGCTGTGTTTCGAAGCGGCTCTGCGAGAGGCACGAGAAGGCCTTGAGCAGGGTGGTGTGCCCGTGGGCGCGGCGCTTCAGCACCAGGGCGCCCTGCTCGCGGTCGGCAGGAACGAGCGCGTACAGAAAGGCGATGCGATCGCACACGGCGAAATGTCGTGTCTGCGCAATGCCGGACGGCAGAGTTCGTACCGGGACATGACGCTCTACACCACCCTTTCGCCCTGCGAAATGTGTACAGGGGCGATCCTGCTGTTCGGGATCAAGAGACTCGTGGTGGGGGAGGCGGTCACCTTCGCCGGGGATCTCGGGGTATTCAAACGGCGCGGAATCGAGGTCGTTCTTCTCGACGACAGCCGCTGCCGGGATCTGATGGAGGAATTCCAGCGGCGCCATCCGCAGGTGTGGGCCGAGGACATCGGGGAGGGGTGAGCCCCGGGTAACCTCCCCCGGGCCGCAGGCCTCCTGCCGTCCGCCGCCGGACCGTCAGATCCCCAGGGCCAGGCCGTCGAGAAAGCCCGCCACCGCCCGCGCGAACCCGTCCGGTTCGTCGTCGTGGATCCAGTGCCCGGCCGAGGGGAAGGAGACGAGCCGGGCGGCGGGCCGGCGGGTGACCATCTCCCGGGCCAGCTCCGCGGGCAGCAGCGTGCTCGCCCCGCCGTGGAGCACCAGCGCGGGACAGCTGGAGCCCAGCCAGTCGTGCCACCAGTCCCCGGTGCCGCCCTCCTGGACCGCCATCCAAGCGAGGTTCCTGTGCACGGCGTGCGGGTTCGCGGCGAACGCGGACCACGTCGGCGCGACGAACGTCCTCAACAGGGCCGGGCTGGCCCTCTGCGCGGCGGCTTAGCCACCGACGCAGGAAGCCCGCGCGTTCACGCGTGGGTGGAGTCACGAAGTACGAGCTGTCGGCACCCCGGCGGCCTCGATCCCGCGTGCGAGCTCGTCACGGGTACGGCCGGCGGCGGGCCAGCCCCGTACGTCCAGCACGGGGTCGGCGATCTCCGGCCTGCGCATCACCGGGCCGACGTCCTCGATGATCAGCCCGGACACCAGTTCCGGGTGACGGGCGGCCAGTTGGTAGGCGGTGATACCGCCCAGGGAGTGCCCGAGGACGACCACGGGACCCGGCGCGAGCGCGCGCAGCAGCTCGGCGGCGTCCTCGACGAAACCGTCGCGCCCGTAGCTCTCGGTCCGGTCGCTCAGTCCGTGTCCGCGCTGATCGGGCGCGATGACCCGGGCCCGGTCGCCGAGGTCCCGCGCCAGCCGGGTGAAGACCGCGCCTCTGCCGAAGGAGCCGGGCAGCGCGAGCAGTAGCGGCCCGCCACCGCCGAAGTCGAGACAGGAGAGACGGTGGCCGGCGACACGGACGGAGTGCTGTGCGGACATGGCGGCAACTCTAGGCCGTGCCGGCCGGGGGACGGCGGGCCGCGGCCCCTGGCCCCGCCGTCCGTGCCCGGAGCCGGGCCGGGCGCGACGAGGGGCCCGCCCGGTGGCGTACCGCCCACTCCGGCCCGTGACGAGCGAGCGGTACGCCGGTCTGTCAACGCGACGGGGGCCGTCAGCGGCCCTGGAGCGCCTTGACGTTGTCGCCGAAGGTCCAGCCCCGTGAGCCGTCCCAGTTGAGGGACCAGGTCATCAGACCCTTGAGCGCGCCGTTGTAGCCGCTCCACGCCTGGGCGACCTGCCCCGGTGCCATATGGCCGCCCCCGGCGCCCGGCTGCGCCGGAAGACCCGGGACCTGCTTGTCGTACGGGACCCTGATCGTGGTGCCCTGGATGACGAGGCCGCGGTCGAGGCAGTCGGTCTGCGCCCGGAAGCCCTCGACGGTCCCGGCGGAGTACGAGTCACCGGAGCATCCGTACATGCTGCCGTTGTAGTACTGCATGTTCAGCCACCAGAGGCGGCCGTTGTCCGCGTACTTCTTGATGACGGGCAGATACGCGCCCCAGATCGAGCCGTACACGACGCTGCCGCCGGTGACGTACGCCGTCTCGGGCGCCATCGTCAGGCCGAACTCCGGCGGCATCTGCGCCAGCACACCGTCGATGATGCGGATGAGGTTGGCCTGTGAGGGCGACAGCTGGTTGATGTTGCCGCTGCCGGTGAGACCGGTCTCGATGTCGATGTCGATCCCGTCGAAGTTGTACTTCTTCAGGATCGGCACGACCGTCGCCACGAACCGGTCGGCGACCGCGCTGGAGCTGAGGTCGATACCGGCCGTCGCGCCGCCGATGGACATCAGGATCGTGAGGCCGGCCGCCTTCGCCTCGCACATCTCGGCCGGGGTGGCGACCTTCACCGTGCTGTCCATGCCGTCTTCCCACAGGACCGTGCCGTCCGAGAGGATGACGGGGAACGCGGCGTTGATGACGTTGTAGCCGTGGCTGCGGATACGGGCGTCGGTGATCGGGATCCAGCCGAGCGGCGGATGCACGCCGTTGGCGGCACCGTCCCAGTTCTCCCAGTACCCGTGGAGCACCTTGCCCGCGGGTTTGGACTTGACGGCGCAGGTCTCCGCCGACGGCGCGCTCTGCGCGCGGGGGGCCGCCGCGGGGCCCGCTCGGCCGGGGGCGGCGTTCGAGGTGCCCGGGGCGGCGGCGACCAGCAGCTGGACGGCTAAGACCGCCGCTGCGCCGATGCCCATCAGGCGGGACATCCGACCGGTCATGGTGTGTTCCCTTCTTGCCTGCACAGACCGCCGCCGAGCCGGTGGACGGCGGCATGCGAACCGGGCGGGACACACCGGGGCCGGGTGGGGGGAGTCCTGCGGAACACGCTCACCTCCTGGGACTGTGGGGGGCCTGGAGACGTACGTGGGGGGTGGTGCGATCAACGTAAGTTGGTCCAGACCTTTCGTCAAGAGGTCTGGACCGAGGGGGAGTTCAGGATCTGACCATAAGTCAGGGGTTGTGGAATTTGACCTCCGGATGCGCGGCGGACGGGCCCTCCAGCAGCGGTTGCGGCACTCCCTTCAGATTCCGGTCGAAGAAGGCCGCGACATAGTCGCGGGTGATCGAGAGCGTGCGCCGTGCGGACAGCGGAGCCTGCGGCAGACCGAAGTGCTCCGAGATGAGCGGGCTGTCGGAGAACGAGCCGTGCTCGGTTCCGGCCACGGTCAGCCAGCGCTTCCAGCCGTCCAGGGCGGGCCACATCGTGTCCCAGGTGCGGTCCGTCCCGCCCGGCCGGTGCACCTCGTCGTCGGTGCCCAGCATCATGAAGGGACGGCCGCCCAGCCCTCCGGCGGGCAGTTCCTCCCAGAACGCGCCGTCCATGTTCACCCCGGCGCCGACGCGCGGATCGCCCGCCATGGCGGTGGCGGCGCTCGCGCCCCCGATGGAGTGTCCGGCCATCCCGATCCGCCGCTTGTCGATCATGGCCGCGTGCCGCCACACCGGCCGGGAGCCGGTGAGCCGGTCCAGGACGAAGGACACGTCCGCCGCCCGGGTCGTGGTGACGACGGACGCGGGCACGCCCTGCTCGTCCAGTGCCGTGCAGGCGACACAGGTCAGCGTCCGGCCGCCGGGGACCGAGATCCCGAACGACTCGTAGGCGTGGTCCACGGAGGCGACGACATGGCCCCGGGAGGCGAGATCCTCCGCGAGGCCGGTCAGTGTGTAGCGGGACACGCTGAACCCGGGCGAGAGCACGACCAGCGGATAGCGCCCCTTCGCCGGGCGGGCACCGACCCTGCTGTGGGTCCGGGTGGCGCTCAGCACCTCCGCGGGCACCAGGGCGTCGATGCCGAGCCCCTTCACCAGCAGCCGGGTCTCGTCGGTGGTGGCATACGGCGCCGGGCGGCCGGACGCGGAACGCGCGGCCGGATAGTGGACGGTCACCATCAGCTCCCGCGCTCCCGCCGCCGGCACCCAGGGGTCCGTGCGGGAGCGGTCGGCGAGCGGGAGGACGGTACTGCCGACGGCGTACTTCCCCGTGGGACGCGGCAGCCGGAGCGGCTGCGACGGCGAGGGAGCCGGGGCGGAGGCGGAGCGCTGCGGGGTGCGTACGGCGGTGTCCGGAGCGGCGGGCGCGCCGGCGGTCTCCCGGACGGCGGCAGCACTCCGGTCACCGGCGGCATCCCGGACTCCGGCGGCGGAGGCGGTGCCCGCCGCGGTGGCGGGGAGTGCGAGAACCAGGGCGAGTACGGCGGCCGTGGCCGCCCGAGTGGGTCTGATCACGGGACGACGGTAGGGCTCCCGCCGCCCCGCGCGCCGGGCTTCGGGCGGTATCGGCCGGCGCCGCCGCCCCGGCCCCGCCCCGGCCGCGCCTCCGGGGTGCCGAGGGCGCGCCGCCGGACGTGCGGGCGGACGAGGCGTGCGGTCGCGTGCGGCCGTTACGGCTTGCGGGCGACTCCGCAGTAGGCGTCGACGACCTCGGTTTCGCCCTCGCCGTCCGGGCGCCACTGGGTGACCTGGGAGATCCCGGGCTCCACCAGTTCCAGTCCGTCGAAGAATCCGGCGATCTCGTCCGTGCTGCGCACGTAGTAGGGGACCGCTCCGCTGGAGTTGTACGCCTCCGAGGCCGCGATCATGCCCTCGCTCGTGGCGGTGCTGTCGCTGATCACCAGGTAGCTGCCGGACGGCAGACCGGCCATCAGGCTGGACACCAGCTCCTTCGCCTGCCGGTGGTCGGCGACGTGGCCGAGCACGTTCAGCAGCATCAGCGCGACCGGGCGGGAGAGATCGAGGGTGTCCCCGGCCTGCTCCAGGATCTTCCCGGGCTCGTACAGATTCGCGTCGATGTACGCGGTCTTCCCCTCGGGCGTGCTGGTGAGCAGCGCGCGGGCGTGTGCCAGCACCAGGGGGTCGTTGTCGACGTAGACGATGTGCGCGTCCGGCGCCACACGCTGGGCGACCTCGTGGGTGTTGTCGGCGGTCGGCAGCCCCGTACCCACGTCCAGGAAGTTGCGGATGCCCTGCTCACCGGCCAGGTAGTGCACCGCACGCCCCAGGAAGAGCCTGCTGGTGCGCGCCACGTCCACCAGTCCCGGGAAAATGTCCTTGATGTGGTCCCCGATCTCCCGGTCGACCTCGTAGTTGTCCTTGCCGCCCACGAAGTAGTTCCAGAAGCGCGCGGAGTGCGGCTTGCCCGTGTCGATCCGGGCGCGTACGTCTTCGGCGGAAGCGAACCGGGGATCAGCGTCGGACATGAAGGCGCCTCCTGCAGCGAACCAGAGCGGTGCTTGATCAATGAACCTTCAACGTAGTCCACGACACCGACCAAGGTCACTTCTGAATACAACTAATTTGACCGGTGTTCTCTTGAAGACTCCTCCCAACGACTCCGCCACGAGCGGACAGGGCCCTGTCGAGAGGGGGTCGGTCACGAGATATCTTGATGTCGAGCAATGTTGCAGACGTGGAGCGGAGCACCCGGTGACTGACTCGACCATCATCTACACGCACACCGACGAGGCCCCGGCCTTGGCGACGTACTCGTTCCTGCCCGTCGTCGAGGCCTACGCCTCGACCGCCGGGGTGGCCGTGGAGAGCCGCGACATCTCCCTGGCGGGGCGGATCATCGCCGGCTTCCCGGAGCGCCTGGAGGAGGGGCAGCGTATCGATGACGCCCTCGCCGAGCTGGGCGAGCTGGCCAGGACGCCCGGTGCGAACATCATCAAGCTGCCGAACATCTCGGCCTCCATCCCGCAGCTGAAGGCCGCCGTCGCCGAGCTTCAGAAGCAGGGCTACGCGCTGCCGGACTACCCGGACGACCCCAGGACCGACGAGGAGCGCGACATCCGCGCCCGCTACGACAAGGTCAAGGGCAGCGCCGTCAACCCGGTCCTGCGCGAGGGCAACTCCGACCGCCGCGCCCCCGCGTCGGTCAAGAACTACGCCAAGGCCCACCCGCACCGCATGGGCGCCTGGTCCGCCGGCTCGAAGACGGACGTCGCGCACATGGAAGCCGACGACTTCCGCTCCACCGAGAAGTCCGCGGTCGTCGCCGAGGCCGGTTCCCTGCGCATCGAGCTGGCGGGCGACGACGGCACCACCACGGTGCTGCGCGAGTCGGTCCCGGTCCTCGCGGGCGAGGTCGTGGACGCGTCCGTCATGCGGATCGGGGCGCTGCGTGAGTTCCTCACGGCCCAGGTCGCCCGCGCCAAGGCGGAGGACGTGCTCTTCTCCGTACACCTCAAGGCCACGATGATGAAGGTCTCCGACCCGATCATCTTCGGCCATGTCGTCCGGGCGTTCTTCCCGAAGACCTTCGCCGAGCACGGCGGGGCGCTCGCCTCCGCCGGGCTGAGCCCGAACGACGGGCTCGGCGGCATCCTCAAGGGCCTGGAGTCCCTGCCCGGAGGCGACGCCATCAAGGCGTCCTTCGAGGCCGAGATCGCCGAGGGCCCGGCCCTGGCGATGGTCGACTCCGACCGCGGCATCACCAATCTGCACGTCCCGAGCGACGTCATCGTCGACGCCTCCATGCCGGCCATGATCCGCACCTCCGGCCACATGTGGGGCCCCGACGGCGAGGAGGCCGACACGCTCGCCGTCCTCCCGGACAGCAGCTACGCCGGTATCTACCAGGTCGTCATCGACGACTGCCGGGCCAACGGCGCGTACGACCCGGCCACGATGGGCTCCGTGCCGAACGTCGGGCTCATGGCGCAGAAGGCCGAGGAGTACGGCAGCCACGACAAGACCTTCGAGATCGCCACCACCGGCACCGTGCGCGTCCTCGACGCCTCCGGCAACGCCGTGCTGGAGCAGACCGTGTCCGCGGGCGACATCTTCCGCATGTGCCAGACCAAGGACCTGCCGATCCAGGACTGGGTCAAGCTCGCCGTCACCCGCGCCCGCGCCACCGGCGACCCGGCCGTCTTCTGGCTCGACGGGAGCCGCGCCCATGACGCGCGGCTCATCGAGAAGGTCGAGGCGTACCTCCCGGAGCACGACACCGAGGGCCTGACCATCGAGGTCATGGCCCCCGTGGACGCCATCCGGTACTCCCTGGAGCGCATCCGCCGCGGTGAGGACACCATCTCCGTCACCGGCAACGTCCTGCGTGACTACCTCACCGACCTGTTCCCGATCCTGGAGCTGGGCACGAGCGCCAAGATGCTCTCGGTCGTCCCGCTCATGAACGGCGGCGGACTGTTCGAGACCGGTGCCGGCGGCTCCGCCCCCAAGCACGTCCAGCAGCTGGTCAAGGAGAACTACCTGCGCTGGGACAGCCTGGGCGAGTTCCTCGCGCTCGCGGTCAGCTTCGAGCACCTCGCCACCACCACGGGCAACGCGCGCGCCCAGGTGCTCGCCGACACCCTGGACCGCGCGACCGGCACCTTCCTCAACGAGGACAAGTCGCCGAGCCGCAGGCTGGGCGGCATCGACAACCGCGGCAGCCACTTCTACCTGGCGCTCTACTGGGCCCAGGAGCTGGCCGGGCAGACCGAGGACACCCAGCTGGCGGAGGCGTTCGCCGCACTGGCCAAGACGCTGAGCGCGCAGGAGGAGGCCATCGTGGCCGAGCTGATCGCCGTGCAGGGCTCCCCGGTCGACATCGGCGGCTACTACCAGCCGGACCCGGCCAAGGCGGCGGCGGTCATGCGCCCGTCGGCGACCTTCAACCAGGCCATCGCGTCCCTCGGCTGAGACGGCCGGACCGGCGACGGCCGGCGCCGCAGCGGTGCCGGCCGCACGGCCGCGGTCCCGCCACGGCTGGACCTCACCGGTGTGCACCGCACCGGTTTGCACCGCCCCTTCCCGGCACCGGCCGGGAGGGGGCGGTGCCCGTTCCGGGCCGTCAGCGCGCGGCGCCCGGGGTGTCGCCGCGCATCCGGCCGTCCTTGGTGAGCGGCGGATCGTCCAGCCGCGGCAGATAGCAGCGCCGGAACAGCTCACCGCTGAACTCCCGGCGGCTGCGCACACCCGCCTTGTCGAACACCTTCCGCAGATGGTCCTGCACCGTGTACTCCGCGATGTGGAGCGCGGCGGAGACCTCGGCCGTCGAGCGGCCGAGCAGGACGTGCTGGGCGACCTCGCGCTCGCGGGGAGTGAGTCCGTACGCGTCGAGGACGATGGCGGTCAGCTCCCGGGGAGTGCTCGGCGCGAGCGAGACATAGGTGAGAGTCTCCGGGCCTGATCCTCCGGGCCGCGCCTCGGCGGACCGGTTTCTTCCGGTACGCGGTCCGGCGCCGGTTCCTCCCGGGTCGGGGTCGGCGGCTCCGGTTTCCCCCGGGCGGGTGCCGCCGGAGCCGGTCGCTCCGGGGTGATCGAGTTCCGTGCCGCCGGAGCGGGAACCGGGGCTGGAAGCGGGGCCGGAGCCGGAATCCGGCTCGCAGCCGTGTGTCCGGTCGCCGCCCCCGGGCCCGCCGCCCGCCGTTCCCTCACCCCTCCCGCTCTCGCGCCAGGCGCTCAGCGTCACCCACTGCCCGGTACGGCTGATCGCCCGTGACCGCACCTGTACGCCGGGACCGGTCGTTCGCACCTTGTTGACGAGCGCGGTCAGCGCGTACGGAACCCGGCGTCCGGGCGCCGGATGCGCTTCCTGGACGAGCCCCAGCCAGCGTTCCGCGGTGGCGGTGCACAGCCGCGTCCGCTGATCGTCGTCGATGATCAGCAGACCCGCCGCGTCCGGTACGTCGTCCCGGTCGATGCCCGACAGCAGAAGCGAGCGCCGCAGCGCGGTCGCGGCCGGCACCCTGACCGCGCCGGCCAGGGCGACTTCCGCGGGCGTGAACGGCCGGGAGCCCTCGGCCCGGCACAGGACGAACAGCCCCCAGGTGCGGGCGCCGTCCCGCAGCAGGATCCGCAGCTCGTCGGCGAGGCCCGCCGGCCGGAGCACATCGCGGTAGTAGACGCTCTCCGCCATCCGGCCGCCCGTCGATCGACTCAGCAGACTGACGGGATCGGCGCGGCGCGCCAGCGCACGGATGTTGTCGACGCCCATCTGGTCGGCGTGCTCGATCTCGAACAGCCGGGGCATCACACTGCGCGGGAAGGAGTGCTCGTGGAGCCCGCCGGTGTCCAGGAGGGTCGCGGGGTCGAGCATCACGGCACACCAGACGTCGGCCGCGACGGCGTTGAGCAGGGTGTCGGCCGCGGCCTGGAGGACATCGAGCGCGCCACCGGTTCCCCGGCTGCGTAACCGGCGCTCCAGCGCGCTCACCAGGCCTTCCCTGGCGGCGGCCCCGGCGGCGGACTCACGGGCGGAGGAGCGGCTGGACACGGAGCGGGGGAGGGGTGCGTGGTTCACGCGAGCAGGCTAGAGCGCCCCCCAGACATCTGGGATGGGAACGGTACAGAAGCACGCCTAGTTTGGTACCCGAGGGGGCGGGAGCGCAGCGGCTGTTGACGGACCGCCTTCACCGGGCCCGCGCGCGTCGGGGGCGCGCGCGGGCCCCGCCGCCGCGACGGGCTCCGTCCGGCCCGGCGGGATCCCGTATCTCCTCGCGGTCCGGGGAATCCTCGGTGTCCGGTGGCTTCTTGGTCTCCGGTGGGGCCTCGGTCTCCCGGGGTTCGACGTCGTCCCGGGGTTCTTCGGGGGGACGCGCCTCAGACACCTGTGGTCGCCCGGACCGTCCCGGAGGCGACGGCCTCGGCCAGGGCGGTGTGGTCGACGGCGTTCTGATCGGCGTAGCGCAGCGAGAACTCACCGATGGCACGGTCGAAGACGTCCCCGCCGCCGAGGTAGGAGGCGATGGCGATCCGGTCGCCCGCGCGGGCGTGGGCATGGGCGAGCGCGGTGCCGCACAGCCCCGCGTAACGGCGCAGCATGCCCGGTGTCATGCTCTCGACGTCGGCGGACCCCTTCATGTCACGTAGCTGCCGCCAGTAGAAGTGGCGGCCGTTCGGTCCGGTGATCCAGCCGAGGAAGATGTCGCTGGCGGCCTGGAGCATCCGCTGTCCGGCGACCACGCGGTGCCCCTGATGGGCGTGCTCACCGGCGGGCAGATCGCTCTCCAGCACGGAGTGCACGGCCTCCTTGGCCTGGAGGAAGAGCGGATCCCCCGCGTCCCTGCCGGTCAGCAGCACGACGAAGCAGCGGGTGCCGACACTGCCGACGCCCACGACCTTGCGGGCGACGTCGACGACCTGGAAGCGGTCCAGCAGCTGCCGGCGGTCCTCGGGGAGGGTGGAGCGGTAGCCGGCGAAGAGCTTGTGGATCGTCGACTGGTCCATCGCGTCCATCGGTTCGAGCAGGGGCGGGTCGTTGATGATCCTGCGCCGGCCGTCCACGACCTCGGTGAGCTTGCCCAGCGCCTGGAGGCTGGTGCGGTGCCGGGCGCGGGCGATGCTGGAGCCGACCCGCTTGCGGTACACGGGCTTGAACAGCGTGGCGGCGTCCCTGGTGTCGATCCGCGTGTACCAGACCTCCAGCTCCCCCCGGCCGGCGAGATCCCGCATCGTCTGCCGGTACGACTGCGCCGCCGCGGAGGCCGCGCGCCGGGCCTGCGCCGGGCCGTGCCCGTTGTCCAGGGCGGCCACGGCCACACTCGCGGCGAGGCGCTTGACGTCCCACTCGAAGGGGCCGGGCAGGGTCTCGTCGAAGTCGTTGAGATCGAAGAGGAGAGCGCGTTCGGGTGAGGCGTACATGCCGAAGTTCAGCAGATGGGCGTCCCCGCACAGCTGGACCGTCAGACCCGTGTGCGGCTGCGCGGCCAGATCGGCGGTCATGACGGCCGCGGCACCCCGCAGAAAGGCGAAGGGGGAGGCGGCCATCCGGCCGGTACGGATGGGCACCAGCTCCGGTACCCGGTCCGCGGCCTGCCGCTCCAGCACCGCCACCGGTTCCTCCCGGTCCGCGGCGGGGACCCAGGAGCCCTGCTCCGACCGGGGTACGGCCTTCCGCTCGTTCCTGCCGCGGCTCGCCCGCTCGGCCGGTGTCGTCATGGGGTGCCTCCCGTCGGACAGGTGAGGGTGGCTTCAGTCAACGCCCGGCGGCCGGGCGCCGCATCTCGGACCCGCCCCTCCGCCGCGGCGGCCCGTGACGACGAGGAATCGTCGGCGGACGGCCGAGGCGGACCGGACCTTCCGGCTGCCGGAGCGCCGCCGCCCGGCACCCTCCCGTGGACGATCGCAGGTGACCCGCACACGAGCCGTGCGCCCGTTGCCCGTGACCACGCCGACTGACCACGCCGACTTCTCGACGGGCGGCCACGGGCGGGCCGTACGCGCGGGTGGCCCGTGCCGTACGGCGTCCGTGCACCCGGGCGGGTGTGCCTGTGGCGCATGACGCGCCGGGTGAGCCCCGGACCCCGGCCGTACGCCCCCTACCGGTCCGGGTAAGTCCTGGCGGTCCGGGTAAGTCCTGGCGGTCCCGGGACGGCCCGGCCCGGACCCGTCCGTACGCCCCCGCCGGTCCCGGCCGTACGCCCTCAGTGGCCGCCCCCGGACGAGACGTCGAGCCGCTTGGTGAAGGTCCTGCCGCCGTCCCCGGACTCGTACACCCCGTCCTGGGTCGCCGCGACCAGCCGGGTGGCGTCGACGGCCGTGAGCGCCTGCGGCCGCCCGCCCGGCACGGTGCCGACCTCCTTCCAGCTCTTGCCGCCGTCGCCGCTGAGGTTCAGCCGTCCGGTGGGGTCGATGCCGTACAGGGCCCGGGGCGCGGTCCAGGAGACGTACGCCATGAGCGGCTTCGCACCGGGTCCGAAGGTCCTGCCGCCGTCGGTGGAGCGGACGAGCCCGGACTCGGTGGTGGCGAGTACGGTGTCGGGGTCGTCGGGGCTGACGGCGATGTCCAGCGCCCGCAGCTCGCCGCGCTTCTCCCAGGTCACACCGTCCTTGCTGACGCGCAGGAGCCCGTTGGTGCTGTCGTAGCCGTAGACCCTGCCGTGCGCCTGGTCGAGTGCGTGGAAGTCGACCTCGCCGGAGAGCGATTTGTCCTTCCAGGTCCTGCCCGTGTCGGTGCTCTCGATGAGACCGAGATTGGCGGGGGCGTCGCGCCCCGGCGCGGGGTGCCCGCTGGCCAGGAACGACCCGTCCTTGCCGATGGCGAATCCCATGAAGTCGTCCTTGCGGTCGCCGACGAGCTGCGGTCCGCCGTTCTTGTCCGGGGTGTAGACGCCGTTGTGCGTGGCGACGTAGAGCTTGCCGTCCGACGGGTGGATGCCGACACCGTGGATATGGCTGATCGCGGTGCCGGACGGGGTGCCGGAGTCCGGTGTGTCGCCGCCGCTGTCGGAGCCGCCGCCGGAACAGGCACTCAGCGTGAACACGAGGGCGGCGGCGGACGCGGACAGGGCGATGAGGCGCTTCTTCATGGGGTCCTGATCATGTCGGTGGGTTCGGTGGGTTCGGTGGGTTCGGTGGGTTCGGTGGGTTCGGTGACCACGGGGTCCGGTACGAGGGGTGAGCGGGCCGCCGGGTGAGGTTCCGGGGCCGGACGCGAGGGACGGAGATCCCGGGGACGGCGCGGAGCGCAGGTCCCGGGGACCGGCCGGCCCGGCTCCGGGGGAACCGGGCCGACGGCCCGCGCGAGGTGCCCGGTCCCACGCGACGCGCGGGGGACCGGGCCGGGTGGTCAGAGCCGCCCGAGGATCGCCGTGAACTCGTCGACCTCGGTCTGCTGGGCTTGGACGACATTGGCGGCGAGCTGCTTCGCCGTCGCGTTCCTGCCCTTCTTCTGCTCGTCTTCGGCCATGGTGATCGCGCCCTTGTGATGGTCGATCATCATCTGCGCGAACTTCTTGTCGAAGTCCACGCCCTTGGCGGCCTTCAGCTGCTCCATGTCCTTCTCGGACATCATTCCGGACATGCCGGAGCCGTCGGAGGAGCCGTTGCCGTGGTCCATGCCGGGCATGCCGCCGCCGGACTCGGGCTTGCCCCACGCCTTGAGCCAGGACTTCATCTTCTGGATCTCGGGCTCCTGCGCCCCGGCGATCCTGGTCGCGAGCGTCTTGATCTCCGCGCTCTTGGCGCGGCTCGCGGCCAGCTCGGACATCTGAAGGGCCTGCTCGTGGTGGGGGATCATCATCTGGGCGAACATCACGTCCGCGTCGTTGAACGCGCCCGGCGCCGGGTTGTCGCCGGCGGGCGCGCTCGCGGCGGTGGAGCTCTTCCTGCTCCCGTGGTCCATGCCGTCCATGTCGTCGTTGCCGCAGGCGGCGAGCACCAGCCCCGCGGCGGCCACGGTCGCGGCGAGTGCGGTACGGCGGGCCCACGGGCGGCGCGCGGTGATCCCGGCGCGCTTGATGGCTGTCATGTCGATTCCTCGTGCTGTCTGTTCCGCGGATCAGCGGACTGGTCCGCGAAGGGAAGGGACGGGGCGAACGGGGACGCGGGCACGCAGAGGCGGCCCGCGGCTGCGTCAGTCCCTATATCCGCAGGATCGACAGTCGGGCGAGGTCGGGTCTGGGGGGTGGCGGTTCGGGGCGCAGGGCGGCCACGGCGCCAGCGCGGAGCAGCGACAGCCACTCCGTACGGCGGCTGAGCGCGGCGCGGAGGAGTCCGGCGAGCATCCAGGTGCCGAGGACGGCGACACAGAGGGAGACCATGTTCATGGGCATGCCCGATGCCGGAGAGCCCGCGGTGTCGTGTCCGGCCGCCGTCCGGTTGCCGGGGGCGGGTTCGGACGCCGGAGAGGCAGCGGTGGCCTCGGCCGTACGTACGCCGCCGTCGCCGTGGCGGTCGCTCTCCGCCCGTACGGCGGTGCCGGGCGCGTGTGCCCCTGTCACCGCCGCGGCACCGGAAGGGCTGCCCGGATGGGCCGTACCGGATCCGCTGTCGGGATGACCCACCGTATGCATCGCGAAGACACCTAGCGCGAGCACGACGAACAGCAGATGCCACCAGGCACCGGCCGCTCGGATCCTCTTGCTCGCACTCACTACGCTGACCTCCGGGACCGACGATACCGAAGGACTCCGCCCGCTGGGTTCCCCTCCCCATATCTACTAAGCTCCTTGGCGTTGATGGCAGAGGAGGATCCAGTGGGCATACGAACATGGGAACTGCGGCAGTGGTCGACGGCGACGGTCGTCACCGTCGTCGCGGCCATCGCGATCGGGGTGCCGACCGGCGTGGTGCCCTCCTCCCTCTACTCCCGGATGACACCCGTGCTCTGGTGGAACTACCCGGTGTGGGCTCTGAGCTCCGTCCTGATGGGTCTCCTCGCCGCCACCTATGCCGGTGTCCCCCGGACGCGCACCACGGGCGGGCCGCGCAGCGCCCGTGCGCTGGCAGCCGGGATCCTCTCCGTCTTCGCCGTGGGCTGTCCCGTCTGCAACAAGCTCGTCGTCCTCGCGCTGGGGATGAGCGGTGCGATGTCGTACTGGGCCCCGGCCCAGCCCGTCATGGCGGTGGCGTCCCTCGCGCTCCTCGCCCATGCCCTCGTACGCCGTCTGCGCACGGCCGGCGCCTGCCCGCTGCCCGGCCCCGTCGCACCGGTGGAGACGGAAGGCGCGCCGGGGACGACCGGAGCACAGGACGGTTCCCGGGCCGGACGGCCGGCGCCGCACGGGGCGGACACGTCCTCCACGGGAGCAGGGCCGACGACTACGATGAGCAGCCACTGAAGCCGGGGTCTTCGAGGCCGACGGCGAAGGGAGCGGACGTGCGACAGCTGGGAGATCTGGAGGCGGAGATCATGGACCGCCTCTGGAGCTGGGGGCGTCCCGCCACGGCGCGTGAGGTCCGTGACGACCTCAACAAGAAGCGCCCCATCGCGTACAGCACGGTCAAAACGGTCGCCGACATCCTCTACAACAAGGGCATGCTCAGCCGGGAGAAGGACGGCCGGGCCTGGCTCTACCGTGCCACCTGCACACGGCAGCAGTACACGGCCGCCCGGATGCAGGACGCCCTGGAGGACAACCCCGACCCGGCCGGAGTGCTGCTGAGCTTCGTGGAGCAGATCTCCGCCGACGAGGTCCAGGCGCTGCGTTCAGCGCTGCGTGCCGCCAAGCGGCGGAGCGGCTCGTGATCCCGGCCCTCGCGCTGGCCGTGTACGCCCTGATGGCCGGGGTGGCCGTCCCCCACGTCCTCGCGCGCTCCCGGTGGGCTCATCGCGCCCCCACCGTGGCGGTCCTGGCCTGGCAGGGGCTGACGCTGACCTTCGTCGTCGCCACGGCGCTCGCCGTCTACCACGTCGTCCTCGTGGAGCAGCATGTGCACGACGGCCTCGTGGGGCTGCTCAGCGCCTGCGGGCTGGCCGCGGACGCGCCTCCCGGGAACTCTCCGGCGACGCTGAGCGACGTGGGTCTGCTGCTGGCGCCCGCCACCATCGTGCTGTTCCCGCTCGGCTGGCTCGTGCGCACCGCGTGGCAGGCCCGGGGCGAACGGCGGCGGCACGCGGCCCTGCTCACCGTGATCGGCACGGAGACATCGGAGTACGGTGCGACGGTCGTGGACCACGATGTACCGGCCGTGTACTGCCTGCCGGGCAGAGCCCGGCGGATGGTCGTGACGCGCGGCGCGCTGGAGCTGCTGACCGACGAACAGCTGCGGGCCGTGCTGGAACACGAGAAGGCGCACATCCGGGGCCGTCACCACCTCCTGCGGGCCGCGACGACGGCGTTCGCGCGCGCCTTCCCCGGTCTGCCGCTCGCCGGACTCGCCCAGGAGCAGACCGCGCTGCTCCTCGAAATGATCGCCGACGACCGCGCCCTGCGGTTCCATTCCCGCGAGGCCCTCGCCACCGCCCTCTGCGAGGTCGCCGCCGGACGCGCGCCGCGGGTCGGCCTGGGAGCCGGCGGTCCCGGGGCCCTCATCAGGCTGCGGCGCATTCTGACTCCCCAGGACCGGCCGCACCGGGTGACCTGGCTGGGTGTCATCATCGCTTCGGTCGCGGCGCCCTTCCTGCCGCTGCTGGTGGCCTGCGGCCCGGTCTGACCCGAGCCCGTACCCGCGCGCCGCACCCAGCCCGTACCCGCGCGCCGCACCCAGCCCGTACCCGCGCGCCGCACCCAGCCCGTACCCGTACGCCGCTCGCGGCCCGTGCGCGCGCCGCACCCGGACACCTTTGTCACGAGGCCGGGCACGGCGCCCGACCCCAGCCCGTACCCGGCGCGTCGCACCCGCGCCGCACCCGGACACCTTCACGCGCGGCCCGGCTCGACGCGGCGGCTTCCCCCAGCACGCCCCTGGGGGCAAGAGCGCGCCGGGGTGACTGGGGGAGCCCTCCCGCTTCCTTGTGACCGGGCGCGGGGGCGTACGGCCCGGGAGGGCTCCCGTGGCGAGGTGCCGCACCCGATCTTACCGCTAAGCTGCTTAGTGGTATAGCAGTAAGAGACCCGGGGAGCCCGCCGTCAGATGAACGCCATCAAGGAAGCAGGGCCGTCCGCCCGGCCGGTTCCGGTGTCAGCGCCGGGCGAGATACGCACGCAGCGCGCGGTGCAGCGTACGGTTCACGGCACCGTCCAGCGCGAGGTCCCACTCGCCCAGCGATTCCGCCACCTCGCCGCCGGTGCCGAGCTTCCAGCGCATCAGTCCGAAGGCCCGGTCGGACGGATCCAGGGTGTCGGGCACCCCGCGCATGTCGTACACCCGGGCACCCTGCGCCACGGCGTCCCGCATCATGCGCCACTGCAGGGCGTGGCTCGGCCGCACCTCACGACGGTGGTCGGCGGACGCGCCGGTCTGGTACCAGACCCGGTCCCCGGCCGTGATCATGGTGTGCGCGGCGAGGATCTCCGCCTCGTACCGCGCCACATAGAGCCGCATGCGTCCCGGCTCCTCCTCGTTGAGTACCCGGTACTGGCGCTGGAAGTACTCCAGTCCCCGGCCCAGGGTGAAGCCGTCCCGCAGTTCGGTGAGCTTCAGCAGTTCGTGGAAGTCCGGGAGCAGCCCGGCGTCCGCGACCTCCGCCGACACGCCCGCCCTGCCCGCCTTCTTGATGTTGCGGCGCCACTCCTGGTTGAACCCGGACCACACGTCGTCGAGGCTCCGCCCCGCGAGCGGTACCTCGAAGCCATGGCGCGGCTGGGCGTCGGAGTCGCAGCGCCGCCAGCCCGTCTCGCGCAGCCGCTCGGCGATCGTGGCCCCGAGGGGATCCACCCGGTCGGGCACCGCGTCACCGATCCGGCGGCCCGGTCCGACCACCGCCTTCAGCGTCTTCGCACCCCAGCGGCGCAGGCTCAGCGGCGGCCCCATCCGTACCGCGAACGCCCCGGCGAGCCGCAGATGGCGCAGCAAGGGCGCCAGCCAGGAGTCGAGTTCGGGCGACGCCCAGTCGATCACCGGCCCTTCGGGGATGTACGCGAACGAACGCGGCGACCCCGGAAACCGCCGGTACAGCACCAGCGCGGCACCGATCTGATGCCCGGCGGCGCCGAACCAGCCCAGGCGCTCCGCCTCCCATCCCTGTTTCACCCCGGCCCACGAGCCGTGCTGCAGAAAGCTCACCGTGCCGGGGCCGCCCGAGCGGGAGCGTTCCGCGAGGAAGGCGGCGTGCGGTTCGGGCGACATCGGTACGACGTCGAGCGTTCGCCGGGGGTTCGGGGTCTGTGTCGTCACGGTCACGCGTACGACCTCCTGGAGGCGAAGAGTGACCCTCCGTGCGGAGGGGGCGGGTTCTGTCCGCTCATGGGGGACACGTCCCGGAGGGCGGCCCGGTGACAGAGGACTTCACCGGGGCACGGGCCAGGCCCGAGCACGGCAGGACGCCGGGGCGGGGCGCCGGCGAACGGGCGGGGGAACGTACGCACCGGACCGGCGGGACCACCCGGCCCGAGCCGGCCGCAATGGCCGGGGCCCGGCCCGATTCGGCCGCCACGGCCGGGGAGACCGCCCGGCGCCTGCCGCGCACCCCGGGGCAGGGCACCGCGGAAGGCGTCCCGGCGGCTCGGTCGCAGAAGGGTTCCGGGGGTGCCCGGATGGTCCTCGGCTCGCTCGTCTCGCGCCTCACGGGCTTCGTGCGCGGCGCGGTCGTGGTCGCCGCGCTCGGCACGGGGCTGATCGGCGACGCCTTCAACGTCGCCAACACCGTGCCCAACATCGTCTACATCCTGCTGATCGGCGGAGCCCTCAACTCCGTCTTCGTACCGGAGCTGGTGAAGGCCGCCCGCGGGCACGCCGACGGCGGTGTCGCCTACACCGACAGACTGCTCACCGCATGCGCCCTCGCACTGTTCGCGATCACGGCCGCCGCCGTCCTGGCGGCACCCTGGATCGTCACCGCGTACACCGACTACACCGGCTCCCAGCGCGAACTCGCCCTCGCGCTCACCCGGTTCTGTCTGCCGCAGATCCTCTTCTACGGGGTGTTCACCCTGCTCGGCCAGGTACTGAACGCCCGCGACCGCTTCGGGGCCATGATGTGGACCCCCGTCCTCAACAACGTCGTCGTCATCGCCGTGTTCGGCCTCTATCTGGCTGTCGCCGCCGACACGTCCGACGCCTCGCAGGTCAGCGAGGGGCACATGCTGCTGCTGGGACTCGGGAGCACCGCCGGGATCGCCGTGCAGGCACTGGCGCTGGTCCCGTCGCTGCGCGCGTCCGGATTCCGCTGGCGGCCCCGCTTCGACTGGCGGGGATCGGGCCTCACCCGCCCGATGCGCGCCGCCGGGTGGACGCTCGCGCTCGTCCTCGTCAATCAGATCGCGTACTGGGTCGTGACCCGGCTCGCCACCTCCGCCGGGCTCAACGCGAGCGCCGAGGGAATCACGGCGGGCGTCGGCTACACCGCGTACACCCATGCCTATCAGCTGTGGGTGGTACCGCAGGGAGTGATCACCGTGTCGCTGGTCACCGCGCTCCTCCCGGCGATGAGCCGCGCCGCCGTCGCCGGTGACACCCGCGGCATCGCCGCCGACCTGACCCGCGCACTGCGCGTCTCGGCCGTCGCCGTCGTTCCGGCCGCCGTCGTCTTCGTGGTGCTGGCACCGCAAGTCGTCGGTGTCGCCTATCAGTACGCCCAGGTCGACGAGGCCGACGCGCGGGCGATCGCGCTCGTCCTGGCCGCCTTCGCCCCCGGACTGCCCGCCTTCGCGGCCCAGTACGCGCTGGCCAGAGGCTTCTACGCGCTCTCCGACACCCGCACCCCGTTTCTGCTCACACTGGTCATCGCGGGCCTCAACGCCGTCGGCACGGCCGCCGCGTACCGGTTTCTGCCCGCGCGCCACGCCGTGGCCGGGATGGCGGGCGCGTACGCCGTCGCCTGTCTGGTCGGGGTGCTGTGCACCGCATGGGTACTGCACCGGCGGCTGCGCGCGCTGGACCCCCGGCGCCGGGGCAGGGGTCTGCGCGGCAGACGGGTCCTGATCACCCACGCGGCCCTGGTCGTGGCCAGTCTGCCGGGCGCGGTCATCGCGTACGCGGCGGCCGTGTGGGCCGGCCGGACACTCGGGCCCGGTCCTCTGGGGGATCTGGCCGGGCTCGTGGCCGGAAGCCTCGCGATCGCGGTGTCGGTGCTCGTGCTGTCCGGGCCGCTGCGCATCACCGAAGTCAGTGCCCTCGCCGGCCGGTTGTCCGGGAGATCCGGCCGGTTGCCGAGGAGACCAGGCCGCTTCGGCCGTGGGCCCGGCTCCCGTGGACGGCACCGGCAGACGACGGGCGGGTGAGGCGGATGACCCGGCTGAGCCTGAGTGCGGAACGGAAGGCGAGTGCGGAACGGACGGTGAGCGCGCCCCTGACCGAATGGGCCGCCGCCGACCGGGGGGCCGTACGCGCGGAGTTCGACGCCTGCTACCTGTCCCGCGCGAAACAGTTGATCGCCGCCGTGTACGCGATGACCGGTGAGGTGACCGAGGCCGAGGACGCCGTACAGGAGGCCTTCGCCCGCGCATGGCAGCGCTGGGACCGGCTGACGGCCGGCGGCGAGGACCCGACACCGTGGATCCGTACGGTCGCGATGCGACTCGCCGTCAGCTCCTGGCGCAAATCGCGGAACCGCGCCCGCGCCCATGCCCGGCACGGGCCGCCCCCGGACCTGCCCGGTCTCGGGCCCGATCATGTCGTGCTGGTCGACGCGTTGCGCAGACTCCGTCCCGACCAGCGGCGTGCCGTCGTCCTCCACTATCTGCTGGATCTGCCGATCGCCGTCGTGGCCGAGGAGACGGGCGCGACTCCCGGTGCGGTCAAGACCCGGCTGCGGAGGGCCAGGACCGCGCTCGGCGCACATCTTCGCGACCGGGGGGAGGCGAGCATCCGTGCCTGAGGGGCCTGTTGTGCGGCGCGTCGGATACGGGGACGGCGGACCGCGTCGACCCGGCACCGGCCGCGAGTGGACGACGGCCTGTGACGGAACGGCAATCCGTGCCGTGCGGTGCCGTGTCGTGCCCTGGCGCGGCGCGGTGTGACGCGCGCCCGTGTGCTCCCGCCTCAGCGGGAACTGAGGCGAACTGTTCCAACGTCTACTAAGGTCATTAACAGATTCCGTTCGACGGAGGGCAGCTCATGAAACATGTTCCGGTGCGCCGACGCCGTTCCGGAAGGCCGGTCGGCCTGGGGCCGGCGACCCGCGGTGCCGCGCTGGCCGTGGCGGCGTCGTTCACCCTCGCCGCCTGCACCGGCGCCTCGGGCTCGGAGGGCGGCGGAGGGCGTGGCGACGGCGCTGAGGACGGCGCCAGGCCCGCGCGGATAGCGATCACGCCGGCGTCCGACACCTCGGCCGTACCGGTGGACGGCAAGGTGACGGTCCGCGCCGACGGAGGCAGGCTCACCTCGGTGAAGGTGACGGCGAACGGGCCCGGCGCGCTGAACGGTTCGTACTCCGCCGGCAAAGACTCCTGGACCTCCGCCGCGAAGCCGGCACCCGGAGTGACCTACACGGTGGAGGCGACCGCGGGGACCGGTGGAAGGCAGGTCACCGAACGCAGCACGTTCACGACGGCCGAGCCGCCGAAGGCGCGGACCTTCGTCGGTGAGTACAACGTGGACAAGGGCTCGACCGTCGGCGTGGCGCTGCCCGTGTCGATCGTCTTCAACAAGCCGATCCACGACAAGGCCGCCGTCGAGCGCGGCCTGCGGGTGACCGCGTCTCCCGCCGTACCGGGCGCGTGGAGCTGGATGAAGGACCGCGACGGCAGGGACAGGATCGACTACCGGCCGCGGGAGTACTGGCAGCCGGGCACCAAGGTCTCCCTGAACATGAACCTCGACGGTGTCGACGCCGGCGGCGGTCTGTACGGCACACAGACCCGGAAGATCGACTTCACCATCGGCCGGGCGACCGTCAGCACGGTCGACGTGGTGAAGAAGACGGTCACCGTCTCACGGAACGGCAAGACCCTGCGCACGCTGCCGGTCTCCACGGGCAAGAAGGGCTTCGAGACCTGGAACGGCACCATGGTGGTGCTGGGCAAGGTCCCCACCATCCGGATGAACTCGGCGACCGTCGGCATCTTCGGGCCCGAGGCGTACGACCTCGGCGATGTGAAGTGGGACGTACAGCTGACCCCTTCGGGTACGTACGCCCACGCGGCCCCCTGGAACGAGGGCAAGTTCGGCCGGGTCAACGGCAGTCACGGCTGCATCGGTATGAGTACGGCGGACGCCAAGTGGTTCTACGATCAGGTCCACTACGGTGACCCGGTCACCGTCGTCAACTCCACGGACACCGTCGCCGTGAACAACGGCTACGGCGCGTGGAACGTCGACTGGGCCGCGTGGCAGCGGGGCAGCGCCCTCGGCTGATCCCCCGGCCAGGCCCGTACCCCCCCCTCTCGTCAGGGCGTACGGAAGATCGCGGTGACGGCCGACACGAGTCGCGCCGTCCGGTCGTCATCCGCGGAACCGGAACCGGAACCAGAACTGGCACCGCCGTCGGCACTCGAAGGGGAACCGCCGTCGGCCGCGCCCTCGTGCGGCGACAGGTCGTCCAGCGCGCCGGTCTGATGGAGGGCCAGCAGGCCGACCATGGTCCGGTAGCGGAAGACGACCTCCTCGCGGGGGAGCGCGGGCAGCGCGTCGACGAGCGCCTCCAGATAGCGGCCCTCGACCGGGCCGACCTCGTCCGCGAAGATCCGGCGCACGGCCGGTTCGGGCTCGAACATCACCCGCCCGAGGAAACGGGCCACCTCCGCGTCGTCGCCTTCCTTCCCCCCGCCGGACACCAGGCTCGCGCCGGTCTCGGCGAAGGCGCGCACCAGATCCTCCGCGGCCGGGGTGCCGTTCCGCGACACCAGCTGGTCGAGGAGCCGCTCCCGCTCGGTGTTGACGGGGCCGATGGCCCGGCCGATCACCGCGCGCAGCAGGCCCTCCTTGGAGCCGAAGTGGTAGTTGACGGCGGCGATGTTGGCATCGGCCGCCTCGGTGACCGCGCGCAGCGATGTGGCGGCATGGCCGCGCACGCCGAACAGCCCGATCGCCCCGTCCGCCCGCCGGGTCCCATCGACACCCTCCGGCTCAACATGGGGCGCGCGTCCGCCGGTCCGCGCCCCCGCGCCCCTCCGTGTCGGCCCCCTGCGCACGTCTGCGACCTGCGACGCGACGGGTGACCGGTGATGCGGGTGCTCTTTCCCGGGCACGGAGGGTGTGGGGAGGCGTTCGCGGGGTAACCACTGCGGATCCGCGCGAGTCCCGTCTACAGACACTTGGTCTAGACCGCTGCTACCGTCGGCCGGGGCACACACAGCGATCAGTGGGAGGAAAGCGCCGTGGGCGACAAGAGCACGGGACGGGCGTTCATCGGATCGTTCACCTCGGCCGGGGGGCGGGGGATCATCGCCGCGGCCGTTGACGGCGAAACCGGTGCGCTGACCGAGACCGGAGCGAGTGACGCGGTCGCGGACCCCTCCTATCTCGCCCTCTCCGTGGCCGCCGGCGCCCCCGTCCTCTACGCGGTCTCCGAAACCCCGGAAGGCGCCGTGGCGGCCTTCGACGTCCGGGGCGCCGCGCCCCGGCCACTCGGCGTCCGGGTACCCGTCTGTGGCGCCGGGCCCACCCATCTCGCCGTCTCCGACGGCCATCTGCTGACCGCCAACTACGGCTCCGGAAGCGTCAGCGTGCTCCCCGTCGGCGACGGCGGCAGGCCCGGCGCCGCGAGCGGAGTCCTCCAGCACGAGGGTGCCGGACCCGACCCCGACCGCCAGCGCGGCCCGCACGCGCACCAGGTGGTGCCCGACCCCAGCGGGCGCTGGGTGCTCGGCGTCGACCTCGGCACGGACTCCGTGCGCGTCTGCGCCCTCGACCCCGGGGCCGGCGAGCTGAGGCAGCACGGCGAGACCGCGCTGCGGCCCGGCACCGGCCCGCGCCATCTGGCCTTCCACCCGGCCGGCACCCACGCCTATGTGCTGAACGAGCTGGTGCCGACGCTCACCGTGTGCCGCTGGGACGCGGACGCGGGCGTACTGGAACCGGTCGCCGAGGCACCGGTCCTGCCCGAGGGCGTGGAAGGGCCCGCGTACCCCTCCGAGGTGGTCGTCTCCCACGACGGACGCCATCTGTGGGCGGCCAACCGAGGTCATGACAGCATCGCCGTCCTCGCGCTCGACGAGACGGGTGAGCGGGCGGAACTGGTCACCACCGTGCCCTGCGGCGGCCACTGGCCGCGCGATCTGGCGCTGGATCCGTCCGGCCGCAGGCTCTACGCCGCCAATGAACGCTCGGGGGACGTCACCTGGTTCGACATCGACCCCGAGACAGGTGTGCCGCGGAGGGCGGGCTCCCTGGACGCCCCCGCGGCTTCCTGCGTCGTCTTCGCCTGAGCTCCGGCCCCGCCGCCCCGGCCCCGGCACGTGACCCGGCCGGACCGCTTCACCGGTCCGGCGGGGTCCACCCGGTACGAAACCGGGGGCGCGTGGGCGGGCGGGCCGCGCCTCAGCGGGTGGACGCCTGCGGCTTGATGCCCAGCGTGGTCGTGTACTGCGACAGCACCAGCTTGCCGATCGCCGGATAGGCGCCCAGCGGCTCCGCGGCCGGGCAGCCCGCCTCCTCGACTGCCGCTTCCAGCAGCCCTTCGGGCAGTTCGGGACCGACCAGATAGGGGGCCAGGGCGAGCTGCGACGAGCCGGAGCCGCGCAGCTGCCCCGCGATCGCGGCGACCGAGCCCTCCTTGTCGAGCGCGGCGGCCATCACCGGCACCGCGAGGCGCGCCGCCAGCAGCATGCCCGTGATCCCGGCGGCCTGTACGGCCTCGTCGCCACCGCTCGTCGCCAGGATGATGCCGTCGGCGGCCGTGGCGACGGTGAACAGCCGGGCCCGGTCGGCGCGTGCCAGACCGGCCTCCGAGAGCCGGACGTGGACGGCCTCGGCCAGCAGCGGATGCGGTCCGAGGACATCGGTCAGCTCGACCGCCGAACGGCTGTCCATGACGGCCTGACGGATACGGCGCATCAGCACGTTGTCGGGGCCGGCGAGCAGCGGCACCACCACGGAGGCGGGCCCCTCGGGCTCGGCCACCTCGCGGCCCGCGGCCTTGGCGATCTCGTACCGCTCGGTCCGCAGGGCGGCGGTGCGCGCGAGGACGCTTCCCAGTGCGGGGAACGCGGGGTCCCCCTCGTCGTCGCCGTCGAGATAGCCGATGCCGACATCCAGGCCGGGCAGTTCGGAGCGCGCGATGCTTATGACTTCCTGGGCCAGACCGCGGGTGGCGGCCGTCGGAACGCCGGGTACGGCGAGAACCAGCGCGGGCGCGCCCTCGGGAGCCGCCACGGGCTCCGGGCGGCGGTGGCGGCCGGACTGGCGGGGGCGCGGATTGCGTACGGGCAGGCCGGGTGCGGGCCCGGTGGGGGAGCTCATGGCGCCGCATGCTACTGGTTTTGCCGCCACGGCTGTTCGGGTAGGGGGTGGCCAAGCGTTATCTGTCCGTATTTATCCGATGGGGTCGGCGCGGGTCGTCACCCCTGCTCCGGCGGTACGTGGAGCAGGCCCGACTCCCGCGGCAGCCGCAGCGACCCGGTGGCCAGCGCCGAGGCGATGAGCAGCGCCCCCGAGAGCGGATCACCGGACGCGGGCACCAGCTGTGCGTACGGCAGTTGTACGGCCAGCTCCGCCCGCAGCGGTACGAGCAGCGGGTCCCCCGTCCTGAACAGGCCACCTGTCAGCGCGACGAGGGGCCGGTTGCCCGGCGCCCCCGGCGGGAGGGGTGGGCAGACGGCCGCCGCCGACTCGGCGATGTGCGCCGCCGCGCGGGCGAGGACGTCCGCCGAGACCGGGTCCCCGCCGGCGGCGCAGCGGGCGACTTCCGGCGCGAACGAGGCCAGCACGGCGGGCCGGTCCGGACGCGGATACAGCATCCCCGGCAGCCGCGGAGCCTGGCCGAACACCGCCTCCGCGGCGGCCAGCAGCGCGGCCGAGCCACCGCGCCGGCCGTCGTGGGCACGGAGCGCGGCCTCCAGACCGGCCCGGCCGATCCAGGCGCCGCTGCCGCAGTCGCCCAGCAGATGACCCCAGCCGTCCGCCCGCCGCCAGCCGGACAGATCCGTCCCCAGCGCGATCATGCCGGTGCCCGCGGCCACGACCGCCCCGGGGCGCTGGCCGAGCGCGCCCGCGTAGGCGGTGACGGCGTCCGCGGCGAGCGCGAGACGCCGTACGCCGAGCGACGTGGCCAGCGCCCCGGGGAGTTCGGCCCGCAACCGCCCGCCGAGCGACGCCATCCCCGCCGCGCCGACCGCCACGGCCTCGACGGTCCGCTCCTCGCCGCGGGCGCGGACCGCGCCCGCGGCGAGGTCACGGCCAGCGGCGCGCTCCAGCAGGGTGCGGGCCATCGGGAGCACCTGCTCCAGCAGATGCTGTGCGTCGATGCCCCCGGGGCCGGTGCGCACCGGAACCCGCGACTCCAGGATCTCCGCACCCGTCCGCGCGCGAGACGGACCGGACTCGGCCGCACCGTCGCCGCCCTGGGACGAGCCGGTTCCCCCGGGCGGGCCCGCCGCCCCGGCGCGGTCCGTGCCCCCGGACGGATCCAGTGGCCCGGAGACTTCGGCGAGGGCCACGCGCAGGCCCGAGCCCCCCGAGTCCACGCCCAGGACCAGGCGCCGTGTCCCCGCGGTCACGGCAGCCGCCAGTCGACCGGCTCCGCCCCCTGACGTTCGAGGAGTTCATTGGCCCGGCTGAACGGCCGGGACCCGAAAAAGCCGCGGTCCGCCGACATCGGGGACGGATGCGCCGACTCGATCGCCGGAAGGTCCCCGAGCAGGGGACGCAGATTGCGGGCGTTGCGCCCCCACAGCACCGACACCAGCGGCCGGCCCCGGGCTGCCAGTGCCCGGATGGCCTGCTCGGTCACTTCCTCCCAGCCCTTGCCCTGGTGCGCGTTGGGCTTGCGGGGGGCGGTCGTGAGCGCCCTGTTGAGCAGCAGCACGCCCTGGCGGGTCCAGGGGGTCAGATCCCCGTTGGACGGCCGGGGGTGCCCCAGATCCGTGTGCATCTCCCGGAAGATGTTGTCCAGGCTCCCCGGCACGGGCCGCACCTCGGGGGCGACGGAGAAGCTCAGCCCCACCGCGTGTCCCGGTGTGGGGTAGGGGTCCTGACCGACGATCAGGACCCGCACATCGTCGAACGGCTGCTGGAAGGCACGCAGCACATTCGGTCCGGCCGGCAGATAGGTGCGTCCCGCGGCGATCTCCGCCCGCAGGAAGTCCCCCATCGCGGCGATGCGCCCGGCCACCGGTTCGAGGGCATCGGCCCACCCCGGCTCGACAATTTCCTTCAGAGGTCGTCGCGCTGTCACGGGGCGTCACTCTACTGGTCCAACGGCACCGTCACCGACGCCTCCATTCCCGGGCACCCGCGGGCCCGGCTCAGCCCACGGCCGCGGCCCCGACACAGAGCACGTCCGGCAGATGGGAGGCGAGCGGCCGCCGGCTGTCCCCGTCGTCCGCGCTCGCGTACGGCTCGCCGTCGCGACTGCCGAAGTACACCCCCGCCGGACCGTTGCCGTCCGTGCACAGGGCGTCCCTGAGCACCGTCCCGAAGTGGTCCTCCCGGGGCAGCCCGGCCGACAGGGGCTCCCAGCCCGCGCCCGCGTCGGCCGTGCGGTACGCCCGGCACCGGCGCCCGGCGGGCACCCGGTCGCCGACCGCGGTGATCGGGAAGACGTACGCGGTGTCCGGCCGGTGCGGATGGGCGGCGACGACGGCGAAACCGAAGTCCGAGGGCAGCCCGCCGCCGATGTCCGTCCACCGCGCGCCCGCGTCGTCGCTGCGGTACACACCCCGGTGGTTCCGGAGACAGGGCCGGCCGGGGTCGCCCGCGTCCTGCGCGATCTTGCTGCACGCTCCGCCCGAACTCCGGAGGGGGATCGGGCAGGAGGACCGCGGACACGCCCTCGTTCGACGGAGCCCGGCTCTCCCCGCCGTTGCGCGCGGATACGGGCCGGTGTGCACCCGGCCACCGACGGCGGCCCCTCGGCGGGCGTCGCCGCAGCTCGGACGGGGTGTCCGTCAGTGACCGGCCGCCGTCAGCAGCCCCTCCCAGTCGGGGATCTTCACGGACCGCCGCCCCAGGGACAGCCCGAGCGCCGACTCGGCGGCCTCGATCGCCCGCCATCCCGGCCAGCACACCGGCCGGTGCCCCGCCGCCCGCATCGCCTCCAGCGGATCACCGGCCGGCCGGCGGTCCGCGAGGGCCGGAGCGTCGTCGAGCAGCGAGGCCACCGTCTCCTTGGCGCACGGCCGGTTGGTGCCGATCACCCCGGTCGGACCGCGTTTGATCCATCCCGCCGCATACTCACCGGGCGAGGGCACCCCGTCCCGCAGCACCCGCCCCGCCGCGTGCGGCACCGTCCCCCGCCCCTCGTCGAAGGGCAGCCCGGGCAGCGGCACGCCCCGGTAGCCGACCGCCCGCAGCACCAGCTGCGCCTCGATGTCCTCGTACGCCCCCGTGCCCCGCACCCCGCCCTCGCCATCCGGCACGGTCCGCTCGAACCGTACGGCCCCGACCCGGCCGCCCTCCTCCAGCAGTTCCACCGGGCGCAGGAAGAACCGCAGCCGGATCCGCCGCGGCCGTTCCCGGCGGTCCGCCGCCGGCCGGTCCGCCCAGCTCCGTACGACCTCCAGATTGCGCCGGCCCGCCGCGGGCAGCAGGGCCGCGGCGGTGGGGGAGACATACGCCGGGTCGAGCGTGAGGTCCGAGAGGTCGACGGCCGCCTCCGCCGAGGGCAGGGAGCCCAGTTCCCGCAGCTCCTTGGTGGTGAACTTGGCCTGGGACGGCCCGCGGCGGCCCACCATGTGCACCTCGCGCACCCCGCTCAGCGCCAGCGCGCCCAGCGCGGCCTCCGGGACGTCGGTGGGGCGCAGCTCGTCCGCGGCCCGCGCCAGCACCCGGGCCACGTCGACGGCCACGTTGCCGACGCCGATCACCACGGCCGACCGGGCCGACAGGCCGAACGCGCCGTCCGCCGCGTCGGGGTGCGCGCTGTACCAGGAGACGAAGTCGGTGGCCGAATGACTGCCGGGCAGATCCTCGCCGGGGATGCCGAGCCTGCGGTCCCGGGCCGCGCCGACGCAGTAGACGACGGCGTGGTAGAGCTCCAGCAGCCGTTCGGGTCCCAGTCCGTGCGCACCGACCTCGACGTTGCCGATGAAGTCGACCCGCTCGTGCTCCAGCACGGTCCGCAGACCGTTCTGGAGCGACTTGATCTTCTCGTGGTCGGGCGCGACCCCGTACCGCACGAGTCCGTAGGGGCAGGGAAGCCGGTCCAGGACGTCCACCCGGACATCGGGGACCCGGTTCTGCTGGACGAGGGCCTGAGCGGTGTAGACCCCACTGGGTCCCGAACCGACGACGGCGACGCGAAGCACGGCTGCGCTCCTTCCAGCAGGGGACTCCAGCATCGCACCGGGACACGTGCCTGGGGAGATGCCCCGGCACGCGCGCCGCCGGACGGGCGCGATCCCGGCTCCCTTCCGGACATCCGTGCGGCCGTGTCCGCCCGGCACCGGTGGGGCCGGCGGAAAGCCGAGGCGCGGGCGGCGGGTGCTCCCGCGCAGCCCGGAGCCCGCGCCGGCCCCGGACCCGTACCGGCTTCCTCACCGGTGCCGGCCCGCGACCCGCGCCGGCGCCGGCCCCGGGCCCGAACCGGTCGCGGGCCCGTGACGGCGGCGGTGCCACCCGTTCAGCGGCTCTCCGCCCCGCCGCCACCGCTCCTCGGGCACGCCCGCCGGCAGCCGCCCCTCGCGGAAGCGCACGCGGGACCGCGCATCCCTGCCGGGATCCGGAGGGCCCCGGGGGCCTCGTCACATCTTCCGCATACGCCCGATCTCGCTCGTCTGCTGTGAGATCACATCGTTCGCCATCTCCTGGATCAGGATGTTGTTGCCGTCGGACAGGGCGTCGGTGGCCATGGTGACGGCCCCCTGATGATGAGTGATCATCAGCTTCAGGAAGAGTTCGTCGAACGCCTTGCCCTTCGCCGCGCGCAACTGCTTCAGCTGGGCGTCCGTGGCCATGCCCGGCATCGCCATCGAGCCGTGGTCGTGACCGCCCTTCGCCTTGCCCGCGCCGTTGTTCGCAAGCCAGCCCTCCATGGCGGCGATCTCCGGCCTCTGGGCGGCCGATATCCGCTCCGCGATCCTCTTGACCTGCGTCGACGCGGCCCGGTCCGCCGCCAGGTCGGTCATGGTCAGCGCCTGGCCGTGATGCTTGATCATCATCTGGGCGTACGCGAAGTCGGCGTCGTTCGGGGTGTCCTTCGGCGCGGCCTTGGTGGCCTGCTCAGGCGTCAGAGTCTTGGCCGGCTCACCCGGTTTGCCCGGTGCCACCACGGAAGCGCCTGAATTCGCCTTTTCCGCCTTACTTTTAGAGTCATTGCCGGAATTCGACTCGCACGCGCCCAGGGCGAGCGCGGCGGCGAGGGCCACGGAAGCGGCGATGGATCTGCGTACGCCGGTAGCCAAACGGTTACTCAACAACGGGACCTCCTGGGGCACTTGGGGTGTTTGGGCACCGTACTCGCCAGTTCCCAGTCACATTGATCGAAAACTTTCATGACGTGTATGTAGCCATCTATTGAAATGCGCATGCAAGGGAAGATACTTCCGTGGTGCGTGAACCGTTCGACCAGAACGGATACTAGGGAGGACGCAGTGACCCTGTTGCACACCACCCGAGTCCGGCGCAGACGTCTGGGCGTGGCTGCCGCCGCGGCCGGACTCCTGGCCACTCTGCTGACGGCCGGACCCGCGGCCGCCATCCCCGACCCCGGCGACACCCCCGTCCCGAAGAAGGAGATCTCCTCGGGCCAGGAGGCCCAGGCGCGCGCCGCCATCGAGAGCGGCGCGATACCCGGCGTGGACGAAATCGTCCACAGCGCCAACATCGAGCATCTCGCCAACGTTCCGAAGGACGCCCTCCAGGGCACCAACTCGGACATCGCCTTCCAGGGCAAGTACGCCTACGCGGGCAACTACGACGGCTTCCGGATCTTCGACATCAGCAACCCGAGGTCCCCGAAGACCGTCTCGCAGGTCTTGTGTCCCGGCAGCCAGAACGACATCTCGGTCACCGGGAACCTGCTCTTCCTGTCCACGGACTCCTCCCGCAGCGACAACTCGTGCAACAGCACGTCGCAGTCCGCCGCGGTGAAGGACTCCTGGGAGGGCATGAAGATCTTCGACATCAGCGACAAGCGCAACCCGAAGTACGTCGCAGCCGTCGAGACCGCCTGTGGTTCGCACACCCACACGCTGGTGCCCGACCGCAAGAACGTGTACGTGTACGTGTCGTCGTACTCGCCCCAGGCGGCGTTCCCCGACTGCCAGCCGCCGCACGACGGCATCTCGGTCATCAAGGTGCCGAAGAAGGCTCCGCAGCAGGCCAAGGTCGTGGGCTTCCCCGTCCTGTTCCCCGGTGAGGGACCCGACGGCGGCGGCAACCCCGGCGGACCCACCAACCCGGGCGTCTCCAAGACCACCGGCTGCCACGACATCACGGTGCTCCCCTCGAAGGACCTGGCCGCCGGTGCCTGTATGGGCGACGGCATCCTGTTCTCGATCAAGGACCCGGAGCGGCCGAAGGTCATCGACCGTGTCCAGGACAATGTGAACTTCGCGTTCTGGCACTCGGCCACCTTCAACCAGGGCGCCAACAAGGTCGTCTTCACCGACGAGCTCGGCGGCGGCGGCGCGCCGACCTGCAACGCGCAGATCGGTCCCAACCGCGGTGCCGACGGCATCTACGACATCACCGGCAAGGGCGACAAGCGCAAGCTCGTCTTCCGCAGCTACTTCAAGATTGACCGGCACCAGGCGAGCACCGAGAACTGCGTGGCGCACAACGGCTCGATCATCCCGGTGAAGGGCCGTGACCTCATGGTCCAGGCCTGGTACCAGGGCGGAATCTCGGTGTGGGACTTCACCAACTCGTCCCAGCCCAAGGAGATCGGGTTCTTCGAGCGCGGTCCCATCTCCGCCAGCCAGCTCGTCGGAGGAGGCTCGTGGTCCGCGTACTACTACAACGGCTACATCTACTCCAACGACATGGCCAAGGGTCTTGACGTCCTGAAGATCAACGACAGGCGTACGGACCCGGCGAAGCGGGTGCGGCTGTCCGAGCTGAATGTGCAGACCCAGCCGGACTACTTCGACGACGATGACGACGACGATGACGACGACGATGACGGTCACGACGACGACTGAGCCGTCCGCTCCCTCTGAGCACAGCTGACCCGGCAGTCGGCCGGGGTCAGGGGGTGGGGGGGGGGGGGGGGGGGGGGGGGGGGGGGCGGGGCGGCCCCCCGGGGGGGGCCCCCCCCCGCCCCCGGCGGCCCGGGCCGCGGGCGGGGCCGCGGCGCGGGGGGGGGGCCGCCCC
>NZ_JBIALS010000011.1:0-198020 GCF_042873655.1 Streptomyces sp. NPDC004609
CCTCGTACTGGACGTACTTGGGTGATTCCGACAACGCAGCGAGTGTGCGTGCTGGGCGTCGCAGGCCAGGCGGGACTTTCGATACACGCCCTAGACGCCCGAGGTGGCGGAGGCCGAAGCCTCGAAGCGGGTGAGGGCTTCGACCACCATCGCATGGTCCTCCAGCGAGGGGAGGCCGGCGACGGTGACGGAGCCGATCACACCGGCGCCCTCCACCGCGATGGGGAAGGAGCCGCCGTGGGCCGCGTAGGCCATGGGGGAGACGAGGGCCGTCTCCTCGAAGGTGGTGCCCTTCGCGTGATGGCGGGCCGCGACGAGGAGGGAGCTCTCCCCGTACCGTTCGACGACCCGGCGCTTGCGGTCGATCCACGCGTCGTTGTCCGGGCTCGAACCCGGCAGCGCCGCGTGGAAGAGCTGCTGCCCGCCCCGGCGGATGTCGATGGCGACGGGGGCCTCGCGCAGATTCGCCATCTCGACCAGCATGCTGCCCAGCGCCCATGCGTCCGCGTGGGTGAAGCGGCGGAGTGTGAGGCGGCGCTCCTGGGCGACGAGTTCCTCGACGGACGGTTGTGCGGTCATGGCGACACCCCTTGCCTGGTCATGCGGACACCTCCACCGTGACGCCTTCCCGGGCCGAGCGCCGAGCGGCCTCCAGGACGTCCAGCGCGGCGGCGGCCTCGCCCGCGGTGACCGGCGGAGGCGTCCCGTCTCGCAGCGCGCGGACGATGGCCCGGTAGTACGCCGGATAGTCACCCGGTACGGTCCCGACCGCCAGGCCGCCGCCGGTCACGGGAGACTCTCCCGCACCGATCCTGCCCCGCAGTGAATCGTCCTCCACGCCCCACGCCGTCCCGGCCGACGGACGCTTCCCTTCGCGGAGGGCGGCCTCCTGCGGGTCGAGCCCGTACTTCACGAAGCCGGCGAGGGAGCCCAGGACGCGGAACCGCGGGCCGAGCTGGGCGGCGACGGCGCTCATGAAGAGATGCGAGCGGACGCCGTTCGCGTGGGTGAGCGCGATGAACGTGTCGTCGTCCGCCTCGGCGCCCGGACGGCGTACGTCCGACTCCGCGTACACCCGGACCGCCGGGCCGAACAGGGTCAGCGCCTGGTCGACGAGATGGCTGCCGAGGTCGTACAGCAGACCGCCGATCTCCCGGGGGTCGCCGGACTCACGCCAGCCGCCCTTGGGCCCGGGCCGCCAGCGCTCGAAGCGTGACTCGAATCGGTGTACGTCACCCAGGTCGCCGTCCTCCAGGACGCGGGTGAGGGTGAGGAAGTCGTTGTCCCAGCGGCGGTTCTGGAAGACGGAGAGCAGCAGTCCCCGTTCGGCGGCCCGCGCGGCGAGGGCGCGCGCCTGCGCGCCGGTGGCGGCCAGCGGCTTGTCCACGACGACCGCGAGGCCCGCGTCCAGCGCGGCGCCGGCGAGCGGGACGTGCGTCTTGTTGGGGGAGGCGACGACGGCGAGGTCCAGCTCGCCCGCCCGGGCCCACAGCTCCTCGGGCGCGGTGGCCACCCGTACGCCCGGGTGCTCGGCGCGGGCCCGCTCCTGCCGCTCCGGGTTCGACGTGACGACCGTGTCGAGGACCAGGCCCTCGGTGGAGGCGATCAACGGGGCGTGGAAGACGGAGCCCGCGAGGCCGTAGCCGACGAGTCCGACGCGCAGGGGGGTGCCGGTGCCAGTCATGAGGCCACTTAAGCAACGGGGTTGCCAAAGTGCAAGCGAGGGGGAGAATGGGGGTGTGAACAGGGGTTTGGGCGCGAGCGCCACGGGTGCGGATCTGCCGGCGCTGCGCGGCCACAACGCGGCGCTGGTGCTGGATCTGCTGCGCCTCGGCGCAGACGGGGGCATCAGCCGCCTCGAACTCGCCGACCGGACCGGCCTCACCCCCCAGGCCGTCAGCAAGATCACCGCCCGGCTGCGCGCCGAGGGGCTGGCGGCGGAGGCGGGCCACCGCGCGTCCACGGGCGGCAAGCCCCGTACGGTGCTGCGGCTGGTCCCTTCGGCGGGCCACGCGGTCGGGCTCCATCTGGACCGCGACGAGCTGACCGTGGTGCTCCTCGACCTCGCCGGTACGCCGGTCGCGGTACGGGTGGCCCCACTGGACCTCGGCGCGGGAGGCGCGGCCGTGGTGGAGGCGGCGGCGCGGGAGGTGGAGGCCCTGCTCCCGGCGCTGGCCGGTGCCGGGGAACACGATCCGGGGGACGTGGCGTCCGGGGCGGGGCCCCGGGAGCCGGACGGGTCGGCGGGGCCCGGCCGGGCAGGGTCCGTTCCCGTACGGCCGGCTCCCGTACGGCCGACTCCCGCGCGGACTGATCCGGGGCGGACTGTTCCGGGGCGGGAGGCCCCGGCCCGGCCGTCCTCGGCGCGGTCGGCCCCCGTCCGGACCGTGCCCGCGACGGACGCACGGGCCGGGCCCACGCCCCGGGAGGCCGCCGGTGCCTTGCGCGTACTGGGGATCGGGGTGGCCATGCCGGGGCCGCTGGACCACACCAGCGGTGTGACCCGCCGCGTCACCGGTTTTCCCGCGTGGGACGGCTACCCCCTCCGCGACGCCGTCGCCGCCCGGCTGGGCCTGCCCGCCGTACTGGACAAGGACACGAACGCCGCCGCGCTGGCGCTCGCGCTGGCCGCCGGCAAGGGGTCGCCGGGGCCGGAACAGGCGCAGGGCGACCCGCGGAGCGAGGCGCGCACGCGGGACCGGGGGCGCGGGCGGGGCGGCGGGGACTCGTTCGCGTATCTGCATCTGGGGAGCGGGCTCGGGGCCGGGCTGGTGCTCGGGGGCGGGCTCCACCGGGGGCCGAGGACCGGAGCGGGGGAGTTCGGGCACCAGGTCGTCCAGCTCGACGGGCCGGAGTGCGTATGCGGGCGGCGCGGCTGCGTCGAGGCGCTCTGCCTCGCGGCCGTGGGACGCGGTGACCTCGCGACGGCCGCGCGGATCCTGGGCGTCGGGGCCGCCAATCTGGTCGCGCTGCTCGACATCGACCGGGTCCTGCTCGGCGGGCGGACCGTCGACGCGGCAGGCGCGGTCTTCGTACGGGAAGTGGGCGCCCGCGCCGGGGTGCCGGTCGCCCTCGCGGACGGCGGACCGCATCTCGTGGCCGGGGGAGCGGCCCAGCTGGTGCTCGCGCCGCTGTTCGGCCGGGACGTTCCGCCGGAACGGTGATCGGACAATACGCTGAAGGAGCGCACTTGCCCGGCTGTTCCGCCGCCCGACGGACGTGGCGCCCGCCCGTAGCCGTCCGCGCGTGGCAGCGTCTCGCCCGACGCCCCCCACGCCTCCCGCAGCAGCCGAGCAGCAAAGGTCATCGATCAACCATGCGACTGCGCCATGCCCTCGTCGTCGGCGTCACCGCGGCCACCGTACTGGCCGGGGCGTCCGCCGCCGCGTCCGCCGTGCCGGGCGCCCACAGGCCCACCGCCGGCGGGACCGGCTCCCCCGGCTCCGGCGCCGCCCACGGTTCTCCCCCGGGCGCGGCCACGGTGAGCGGGGACGCCCCCCGTACCGCCGCGCCGCGGGGTGCCGCCTGCGGCAGCGCGACCGGCAGGGACTTCCCGATCGACACCCGGATCCACGGGGGCCCCTCCGTGCACTATCCGGGCGGCGGCTTCGAGCACTGGTCCGTGGATCTGACCAACACCACCGGCCGCGCCTGCGGGGACATCCATCCGGTCATCGTGTTCGCCGGCCGGGACCGGGGGCTCACCCCGGCCAGGGTCATGCTGGAGTACTACGACGAGGGCGTGTCCCGCTGGCGGCCCGCCGAACTGGAGAGCACCACCGAGGACGAGGTCGTCGGAATCCTGGGCACCCGGGGCGGACCGGAGGCCGAGGACACCCCGGCGACCGGGAGCCGCCCCGGGCGGGAGGGCGGGCCCCAGCGCGACGACCGGGCGGCCCGCGACCGTACGGCCGGCGGAGGGTTCACCGTCGGGGGCCGCGCCACCGTCAGCGTCAAGGTCCGCCTCGCGCTCACCGCCGACACCCCGCCCAACCAGGTCACCGTCAACGCCGCCGTCGTCCAGCGGCGCGGCGACGACGGCGACTGGGTCGGGGAGTCCCGCGACTACCGCTTCGCCGTCCTCAAGGACTACGGCTCCGGCGCGACCGTCACCCACGACGAACTCGCCACCACCGGCCCCGGCTCCCTTCTGCGCCTCGGAGCCGCCCTCGGCATGGTCCTGGTCGGCGGCGCCGGGCTGGTCCTGGTCTCCCGGCGGCTCCGCTCGGCCCGCGGCTGACCCCCCGGCCTCGGGCGGCCCTCACCGCGCGGCCACCCGTCCGCGCATACGGCCCATCGCGGCCACCCGCCACGCAGACCGCCCACCGCGCCGCCACCGCCCACCGGCCCCGCCGACCTCACCAGCCCCACCAGCCCCCACGGCGCGACGGCGGCACGGCGACAGCACGCCCGCCCCGGGACCCGCCCGCCCCGGGACCCGCCCGCCCCGGGACCGGTCGCCGGGGCGGACCACCCCGCCCCGGCACCTCGCCCGCCCCCGCCCCCGGCCGCCCCACCCGGGCCGAGCGCACACCTGCCTGACTAGGCTGTTGGTGTCGGGGCCACAGGGCCGTGCCTCCGGCGTCCCAGCACACCGCGTACGCATCCGTTCCGTACGCCGCGCACGGCAGGAGTCCCGACTGATGGCAGAGCGCAAACCGATCGAATCCTGGCTCACCGACATGGACGGTGTCCTGATCCACGAGGGTGTGCCGATTCCGGGCGCCGACGCCTTCATCAGGAAGCTCAGGGACACCGGCAAGCCCTTCCTCGTCCTGACCAACAACTCCATCTACACCGCCCGCGATCTGCACGCGCGGCTCGCCCGCATGGGCCTGGACGTGCCCGTGGAGAACATCTGGACCTCCGCGCTGGCCACCGCCCGGTTCCTGGACGACCAGCGTCCCGGCGGGACGGCGTACGTCATCGGCGAGGCCGGTCTGACGACCGCGATGCACGACATCGGCTATGTCCTCACCGATCACGACCCGGACTACGTGGTGCTCGGCGAGACCCGTACGTACAGCTTCGAGGCCCTCACCAAGGCGATCCGGCTGATCGAGGCCGGCGCCCGGTTCATCTGCACCAACCCGGACGAGACCGGTCCCTCGGCGGAGGGGCCGCTGCCCGCCGCCGGGTCGGTCGCCGCGCTGATCACCAAGGCGACCGGCAAGGACCCGTACTTCGCAGGCAAGCCCAATCCGCTGATGATGCGGACCGGGCTGAACGCCATCGGCGCGCACTCCGAGACGAGCGCGATGATCGGCGACCGGATGGACACGGACGTGCTCGCCGGGCTGGAGGCGGGCATGGAGACCTTCCTCGTCCTGACCGGGGTGACCGGGCCGGGCGACATCGACCGCTATCCGTTCCGGCCGTCCACGATCGTCGACTCCATCGCCGATCTCGTCGAGCGGATCTGATCGCCCGGGCCCGCCCCGGCCTCACCCTTACGCCTCGTATCCTGCGCGTCCGGAGCACGATACGAGGCGTTTGGCCGCACTGCGGATGCGCGGGCGGCTCGCGCACGTGAATCTTTCCGTACCAGGAGGTTCACTATGCGTTCACCATCTTTTACTCTCCGTATGTCCGGTCTGGCCGTCGCTCTCGCCCTCGGTCCCGTGGCCCTGGTGATGGCACCGGCCGCCACCACCGCATACGCCCATGACTCCGTTACCGCCACCGTCGAACCCGCCGAAGCCTCCGTCGGCCAGGAGGTGGTGATCCGGGTGCGGGGGTGCAAGGACACCACGGGAGCCGCCAAGACCAAGGCGTTCGCGGCGGGCGCCCAACTCTTCCCGGACCGCGAGGGGAACCGGAGCGCCGGACAGGACTCACAGCTGGTGGCGCGCGGCCGGGTCAGCTCCGGCGCCGTGTCCGGCCCCCAGATCGTCAAGGTGATCTGCGACGGGCACGGCCATGTCACGAAGACGTCGATCAAGGTCGTGGGGGGCCGGTCGTCCCACGGCGGCGGAGGGACGCCCTACGCACCCGTCCGCGCGGGCGGCGGCGGTACGGCCGCACTCGCCACCGGGCACGAGGTCGGTGAGGGCACGGGGCCCGGTACCCGTCACGCGGTGATCGGGCTGGTGCTCGCGGGTACGGCGGCGGTCGCCGTCGCCGTACGCAGCACGCGCCGCCGCCGCCGTCCGGATGCCGACGGGCATGTCCACCACTGACGCCGGCCCCCCGAACGTCGGCAGACTGGCCACCGGGGTCGCCTCGGCGATGCTCCTGCTCGGCCTCTCGCTCTGGGGCCCGGAGGTCGCCGACGGGTCCGGCGCCGGCTCCGCGCCCACCACGGGGGATGTCGCGGCGGTCGGCCGCCCGCCCGGAGTGCCGCTGCCGCCCGCGCACACACCGGTGGGGCCCGCCGAGCCCCGGCGCGTGGATGTTCCGTCGCTGCGGATCGCCGCTCCCGTCGTCCGGCGTGGCCTGGACGGCACGGGCGCGATCGATCCGCCTCCGTACGCGACTCCCCGGACGGTCGGCTGGTTCGGCGGCGGTACGCCCCCGGGCGCACCCGGGGCCTCCCTGCTCGTCGGCCATGTGGACACCACGACCGGGCCGGCGGTCTTCTACGGGCTGAGCACCGTCCGTACCGGCGAGAAGGTACGCGTGACCAGGGGCGACGGCTCGGTCGCCGAGTTCACGATCGACGATGTCCAGGTCTTCGAACGGGAGCGCTTCGACGCGCGCAAGGCGTACGGACCCCGCCGGCGCGGGCGGGCGGAGCTGCGGCTGATCACCTGCGGAGGGACCTTCGACCGGAAGGCCGGCGCGTACACGGCCAATGTCGTCGTCTCCGCCTATCTGACCGGTGTGAGCGGGCCCGGCGCGGGCGAGTCCCGGAAGGCGAAGGGGGACGGCGGCTCCCACAAGGTCGAGGCCCGGGGCGCGGACGGGACCCACCGGGCCAAGGGCGTGGACCGGACCCCGAAGGCGAAGGAGCCGGGCGGGTCCCGGACGGCCCGGGGCGCGGTCGCGGTACGGAAGGCCGTACGGGCACAAGGGGCGGATCCCGCGACCGGGCCCGGCCGACGACCCGCTCCCCCGGGAGCCGCCGGCCGGGCCGGTCCTCGACCGCGGGGGGCACGGGCTGCGGGAGAAGCCCGCGCCGGTACGGGAGGCCCGGTGGTGGTCGTATCGCGTCCAAGCCGGGGACCGGTGGCCGATCCCGCCACTCTAGAACGGTGAACGGGCCCGGCCCAGCGGTGTTTTCGCGGTACGGCGAGAAGCGGCCATCCGCGTTCGCCCCGGCCGTCCCCGGCAGGCGCTGTGCCAGGATGAGCGGCGGTCCGGGCGGCCGAGGGGGGCTGGATGAACGGGAATCGGTCCCGGCGGGCGGGGGTGCGGGCCGGGGCGGTCGGTGCCCTGCTGGCGCTGTCCGCGTGCGTCCCGGGCGAGGCCGACGGCGACCCGGGGCGGGCAGGCCGACCGGCCGGGAAGAGCGTTCCGTACTGGACCGACCCGGGTTCCCGGGCCTGGCGGCAGGTCCGTGACCATATCGCCGAGGGGGACGAGGCGAAGGCCCGGCTGATCCGGCGGATCGCGAGCCGCCCGGTCGCCCGATGGGTCGGCCCGGACGATTCGGCGGCGGACGTCAGGACGTATACGGAACAGGCCGCGCGGGCGGGCCGGGACGGACTGCTGGTCCTGTACAACATCCCCCACCGGGACTGCGGGCAGTACTCGGCGGGCGGCGCATCCGGCGGTGCGGCGTACCGGGCCTGGATCGAGGGGGTGGCCGGGGCCGTCGGCGACAGGCGGGTCACGGTGATCCTGGAGCCGGACGCGGTGCCGCATCTGGTGGACGGCTGTGTCCCCCGGGAACTGCACCGGGAGCGGTACGACCTGCTCAGGGGAGCGGTCGAGCGGCTGAAGCGACAGCCCGGGACCACGGTGTATCTGGATGCGGGGCACCCGGGGTGGATCCCGCCGGACCGACTCCGCGAACCGCTCCGGCGGGCCGGTATCGACAGGGCCGACGGCTTCTCCGCGAATGTGTCCAACTTCCATCCGACGGGGGCCGTGGTGGATTTCGGCCACCGGCTCTCCGCCCTTGTCGGGGGCAAGCACTTCGTCGTCGACACCGGGCGCAACGGAAACGGTCCGCTCCCCGGCGGCGACCCCCGGGACAACTGGTGCAATCCGCCCGGCCGTGCGCTCGGCGAGCCGCCCACGGTGGAGACGGGCGATCCGCTGGTCGACGCCTATCTGTGGATCAAGCCGCCGGGCGAGTCGGACGGCGAGTGCCGGGGCGGGCCCGCGGCGGGGGAGTGGTGGCCCGAGTACGCGCTCGGTCTCGCCCGCGAGGCCGGGTAGGGGCGTTCGTGCCACCGACGGCGACCCTCTTTTCCCGGGCCCGTCTCGCCCATGGAGCGTCGGCGGAATCTCCAACGGAACGAGGCCCCTCGCCGGTGGCGAGGGGCCTCGATTGCGCGTGCGCCGCCAGGGACTCGAACCCCGGACCCGCTGATTAAGAGTCAGCTGCTCTAACCAACTGAGCTAGCGGCGCGTGCTGACCTGGAGAACTCTACCGGACCGGCGAGCGTGCTCCGAACCATTATCTGACCGCTCCCGGCCTGTCGGATGGTCGTTTTGTCCCTTTTATGGGTCAAACTGCAACCTGTTAGGGCAAATGGGGTGTGTGCGGGGCGTCCGTGCTGGAACCCCGAACGATCTTCAGATGTGCGGAGGGGCCTGGAATGACGGTGCCGGTATTCGAGGAGTACGAGCCCGCCGGGGACTGCGACTGCGCGGGCTGTGTCCAGCAGCGACGGGCGCTCGCGGCCGGGGGGCACCCGGCGGCCCACGGCTGCCGGCGCGCGCTCGTGCTGTTCACGGCGGCGGGCGTGGTGCTCGGCGGGGGCGGGGCGACCGGAGTGGCGGGGGCGGCGGAACACGGAACGACCCCGGTGGGCCTGGTGGATCAGCCGGGTTCGGATCCGGGTACGGCGCCCGGCGACGATCCCCTCGGCTCCGGCAGCGGTGGCGTCGGCATCCCCGGCGCCGGTGCGGGCTCCGGCAGCCGGGCGACCCCGGCCGGTGTCACCGACCCCGACCCCGACAACGAGCAGGGCGGCAGGGGCGCGCTCCACGGCCGCCCGCTGGCCGGCCCCTCCGGTGCCCCGGCCGCCGTCACCACACCGAAGACGACCCGGGCGGAGATCATCAACCGCGCCAAGAAGTGGGTCAACGCCAAGGTCCCGTACAGCATGTCCAAGTACTGGTCCGACGGGTACCGCCAGGACTGCTCGGGCTACATCTCGATGGCGTGGGGACTGAAGACCAACGAGTGGACGGGAAGCCTGGCGCGGTTCGCCACCCGTATCACCCGTGACCAGCTCCAGCCCGGTGACATCCTGCTCTTCCACAACCCGGCCAACCCGACCAAGGGCTCCCACGCCACGATCTTCGGCGGCTGGACCGACTACACCCGCGCCTACTACGTGGCGTACGAGCAGACCAAGCCCGCCACCCGCAAGCAGGCCACGCCCATGGCGTACTGGGTCAACTCGGGCAAGTACGTCGCGTACCGGTACAAGGGCCTCACCGCCACGACCACCCCGGGGCCCACGAACCCCGACGCCTATCCGGGCGCGTCCTCGTTCCGGCCGGGCGCGAACAACAAGCAGGTGACCAGGCTCGGCCAGATGCTCGTGAAACGCGGCGGCAAGAGGTTCTACACACAGGGGCCCGGTCCGCGCTGGGGCGAGGCCGACCGCAAGGCCACCCAGGCGTTCCAGAAGGCCCAGGGCTGGAAGGGCGCCGAGGCCGACGGCTATCCGGGGCCGCACACCTGGAAGCTGCTGGTCACCGGGAAGGGCAAGAACATCCCCGCCGCCCAGGCGGCGAAGCCCGCCGCGAAGCCCAAGCCCACACCGAAGCCAGCCGCGAAGCCCGGCACCGAGCCGGCCGCGATCGCGGCGCCACCGTACCCGGGGGCCGCCCACTTCCGGCCCGGGCGGTCCAGCGCGTACGTCACCCAGCTCGGGCAGCAGTTGGTGAAGCGGGGCTTCGGCAGGTACTACACCACCGGTCCAGGGCCGGGCTGGGACGAGGCGGACCGGCGCAATGTCGAGGCGTTCCAGCGGGCCCAGGGCTGGCGGGGCGCGGAGGCCGACGGCTATCCGGGGCCGGAGACCTGGAAGCGGCTGTTCGCCCGGTGACCCGCCCAGTGAACGCCCGGGTGACCGGTCGGGTTCGCACGCCGGACGACCCGGCCCGGTCACCGGCCGGGTGACGGGCCAGTGACCTGCTGCCGACCGGTCGGGTGACAGGCCCGGAGCCCGGCAGCACGACCGGGCGCGCCCTCCGGCGGACGGCCCCGCGCCACGGCAGCTTCGACCCGGGCGGCTCCGATCCCCGGGCGGCGGCTCACGGACGGCGTCCCCCGGGCAGTGATCCACGGCAGTTTCGCCCCTCGCGGGCAGCTTCGAACCAACAGCGGAGGCGGGAGAAGCCATGAACACCACCACCTCGGAGCCGGAAGGCGGCAGTTCGCCCTTCGACGTACCCCGGCACACCCCGGTCATCGCACCGGAGGCCACCACCGAAATCCCGGTGCACCTCCTCTTCCGCGACGACTTCCCGGGCGGCCCGTCCCAGCCGGTCCCGCTGCGCCCGACGGTGGTGTCGCGGCGGCAGGGCACGGGTGAGCAGCCGCGCGTGGGCCCGCGCCCGCCGGCCGCCGGGTCCAAGCCGTCCGCCGCCGGGCAGCGCCCGGCCGCCACGGCACCGCGGCCCGTGCCCCCCGCGCCGCCCAGGTCCGCGCCGCCCGTCGACCCCGGGCTCACGGAGCGGCCCGGCCCGGCGCTGTCCGGCTGGACCGGGGTGATCGCGGGGGCGTGCGCGCTCACGGGGATCGGCGCCGTGCTGTGGGGCGCGGGGGTGCTGCCCGCCGTGGTGACCCGGGCGCTGGGGCTCACCCCTTCCCCGTACGACGGTCTCGGCATCGGGCTGTGGTCCCTGATCGCGCTGTGCGTGGTCCTGGCGGTCTTCACCCTCGGCGGCATCGGGCGCGGCCAGGTCGGACACGCCTGGGTGCTCACGCTCTTCGGGGAGTACCGGGGGACCGTGCGGCGTACGGGACTGATGTGGGTGAGCCCGCTGCTGCTGCGCCGCCGGGTGGACGTACGGCTGCGGCACTGGCGCAGCCGGCCGATGCCCGCCGTGGACGCGGACGGCACGGCGCTGCGCGTGGTCGTCCTGGTGGTGTGGCGGGTGAAGGACACCGCGAAGGCGGTGCTCGGGGTCAAGGACCACGAGGTGTATCTGACCGAGCAGGTGGAGTCGGCGATGGCGCGGGTCCTCTCGCAGCTGCCCGCCGACGCTCCGCCCGCGTCCGGCCGGACGCCCGCTCCCGAGGACGCTCCGACGCTGCGTGACGCGGAGGCGGTGGGGGACGCGCTCACCCGGATGCTGTCGGCCGAGTGCGCGCCCGTGGGGATCGAGATCTTCTCGGCGCAGCCGACGGCGATCGAGTACGCGCCGGAGGTCGCCGCCGCGATGCTGCGCCGCCGGGTGGCGGCGATCGACGCCAAGCACCGGGACAGCGTGCTGACCTCGGTGGTCGACGCGGTGGACGACACGGTCAGCCGGCTGACCTCACGCGGTCTGGTCGAACTCGACGACTACGAGCGCAAGGCCCTGGTGAAGGACCTCACGGTGGCCTTCTACACGGGCCGTTCGGGCGCGGCGGAGGGGTAGAGCCCAAGGTCCGGCGCCCCGCCGGGGCCCATGCCAGGGTTGATTCGGAATGAATAATTCCGTCGGACTGGGGAGTTCGGCCGTCCTGTCAAGGGAACCTTCGGCCTTTGGTCTGGACATGGTGAACTTTGGTCAATACATTGGGAGTTGGTCTAGACCTGAAAATGGCGCAGAAGGAGCGCCCGGACCACCCCCACGGCATCACGCGCAGATGCACCGAACGACACGCACGCGTGCAGCACGGCTCATTGAACTCCCCCACGTTCCCTGGAGCGAAGCATGCGCAAGAAGATCACAGCTGCCGCCGTCGGCCTCGTCGTGGCGGGCACGACCGTCGTCGCCACGGGCAGTGCGAGCAGCCACGGATACACCGATTCACCGATCAGCCGCCAGAAGCTCTGTGCCAACAGGACGGTGCCGGACTGCGGCGACATCCAGTGGGAGGCGCAGAGCGTCGAGGGCCTGAAGGGCTTCCCGGCGGCGGGTCCCGCTGACGGAGCGATCTGCGCGGGCGGCAACGGCCGCTTCTCGCAGCTCGACGACCCGCGCGGCGGAAACTGGCCCGCCACCCAGGTCAACTCCGGCCAGAACTACACGTTCAGCTGGCGCTTCACCGCACGGCATCGCGCCACCGACTTCAAGTACTTCATCACCAAGCCCGGCTGGAACCCCAGCCAGAAGCTCACCAGGGCCGCGCTGGAGTCCCAGCCGTTCCTGACCGTTCCGTACGGCGGTGTCCAGCCGCCGGAGACGCTCTCGCACTCCGGCAAGCTCCCCGCCCGCTCGGGCAAGCACGTCATCCTGGCGGTGTGGACCGTTCACGACACCCCGAACGCGTTCTACGCCTGCTCGGACGTTCAGTTCTGACGCATTGTCAGTTACCGTGCGGCGCCATGGGAAACGCGGGTACGGCAGGTACACGGACAGCCGGTACGGCAACAGTCGCGGAGCTCGTTCAGCGCCAGTGGGGTGACCACCGGGTGGGGCTGAGGGACCGGAGCAGGTCCCTCAGTCATCACCAGGTGGCCTCCGGCGCGGCCGCACGGGCCGCGCTCCTCGTGGACCTGGTGCCACGCGGGGCGGAGCCGCATCTCGGGGTGCTGCTCGACAACACCCCGGAATTCCCCCTGTGGCTCAGCGCGGCGGCCTTGGCCGGGGCCGCCGTCGCGGGCATCAATCCGACCCGTCGCGGGGCGGAACTCGCCCGCGACATCCTGCACACCGAATGCCGGGTGCTGGTCACCGAACGCGCCCACCTTCCCCTCCTCGACGGGCTCGACCTGCCGGGGGTACGGGTGCTGGTGACCGACACCGAGGCGTACGGCGAACTCCTCGCCCCCTACGCGGACGCCGCGCCCGGTGAAGCCACGCTCGGGCCGGTCGGGCCGGGCAACCGGATGCTGCTCTACTTCACCTCCGGCTCGACCGGCGCGCCCAAGGCGGCGATCTGCACCCAGGGGCGGCTCGCCGCGGCGGGCGCGTCCCTGGCGGGGCACTTCGGTGTGCGCCGCGACGACGTCCACTACATCTGCATGCCGATGTTCCACGGCAACGCCGTCATCGCGGACTGGGCCCCGGCGGTCGCGGCCGGTGCGGGGGTGGCCCTGCGCGCCCGCTTCTCGGCCTCCCGGTTCCTCGACGACGTACGGGAGTTCGGGGCGACGTACTTCACCTATGTGGGCCGGGCCGTGCAGTATCTGCTGGCCACGCCCGAGCGGCCCGACGACCGGGACCATCCGCTGCGGCTCGGCTTCGGCACGGAGGCGGGCGCCGTGGACGCCGCCCGCTTCGAGGCCCGCTTCGGCGCCCGCCTGGTCGAGGGCTACGGCTCCTCGGAGGGCGGCGCGGCTATCCAGCACACGGCCGACACCCCGGCCGGGGCGATCGGCAGGGCGGCCCCGGGCGACGACCTCGCCGTCGTCGACCCCGACACGGGCGAGGAGCGCGCGACGGCGGTGCTCTCCGAGGGCGGACGACTGCTGAACGGAGCCGAGGCGATAGGGGAGCTGGTCAACCGGGGGCCGAACCCCTTCGAGGGCTACTGGCGCCACCCCGAGGCCGAGGAGGCCCGCCGGCGCGGTGGCTGGTACTGGACCGGCGACCTCTTCTTCCGGGACGCCCGGGGCTTCCTCTACTTCGCGGGCCGCACCGACGACCGCCTGCGCGTGGACAGCGAGAACCTCGCCGCCGCCGTCATCGAGAGCATCCTCGCCCGCTGGGGCGCCGCGGCGGCCGTCGCCGTCTACGCGGTTCCCGACCCGGTCGCCGGGGACCAGGTGATGGCCGCGATCGCCCCGCGGCCCGCCGGTCCCGGCGACGCCCCGGAACCGGCCGCCTTCGACCCCGCCGCCTTCGCCGCCTTCCTGGCGTCCCAGCCGGACCTGGGGACGAAGATGGCCCCGCGCTTCATCAGGGTCGTGCGGGAACTCCCGGTCACCGCCACCAACAAGATCCACCGCGTCGGGCTGCGACGCGAGGGTTTCCGCTGCGGGGACCCGGTCTGGTGGCGCCCGGCGGGGGAGAGCGGCTACCGCCCGCTGACCGACGAGGACGTGACCGCGCTGGAGGCGGAGTACGCGGAACACGGCCGTGAGGACCTGCTGAACCGCTGACCCGCCGGCCCGGTGCCGCTGCCCGGCACACCCACGACCGGCGCACCCGCAGGGCCGGCAACCGGCGGCCCGGCATCGGCAATCAGCCGCCCCCGTCCGGGACCGCACGTGTTTGTGGCTCCCTCTCCCCCAGACTCCGTCCGGGGGGACCCCCACCGGGGCTCTTTGGTGGGGGGTGGCGGTCGGTGGTGCTGGGTGGGGGGCCGTGGGACCGTACTCCGGACGGTGGCCGACGCGCTGTATTTTTTGTGGTTCCCTCGCCTCCGGGGGCCTTCAGTGTGTGTCGACGGTCGATCGTGCTCGACCGCTCGTTCCTCGCGGCCTCCGCGCGTTCTCCCTTTCGACACCCACGGCCCCCTTCGGCTCACTCACCAGGCACATGGGGTGAAGGTGCAGGGACGGCGCGGTGTCGCGGCCTCCGCGCGTTCTCCCTTTCGACACCCACGGCCCCCTTCGGCTCACGCACCAGCCACAAGGCGTGAGGGGAGGGCGGAGGCGGCCGGAAGCGGGGCGGAACAGGCGGGCTCGAACACCCACGGCCACCTTCGGGGCACTCACCAAGCACAAGGGGTGAACGAAAAGGGGCGGAGGCGGCCAGAACCGGTGGGGACAGGCGGGCTCGAACACGCACGGCGCCCTTCGGTTCACTCACCAGACACACGGCGGTCACGGACGAGAACGGCACACCCCTAGTCGTTCAGCCCGATCTGCTGCATCAGCCCGATGAGGTCGTAGAAGAGGTTCTCCTCGGCGATCCGCCCGTCCACCCAGTGCGCCACTGTGCAGAAGTCCACCGCGAAGGCCCTGCCGGTCGGCGGGATCTCGCCGCCGGGGCCCTGCATCGGCCCGGTCATGGTCCCGGTGAACCGCGCGACGGAGCAGGTCCACTCGCCCTGCGCCAGGAGCACCTTGTACGGCCTGTTCGCCACATGGTTGTCCGGGAAGGTCCGGAAGAACGCCATCGCCTCGGCCCGGTGGTCGTGTCGTCCGCGCGTCGGCTCCGGCTGGCCCGGCCAGTACACGACGGTGTCCGGTGTGTGGCGTGAGTCGAAGGTGTCCCAGTCCTGTGCGTTCCAGGCATCGTCGAGGGTCTGCATCAGCTGCATGTTCTCTTCGGCGCTCATCCCCGCCTCCTGTGAGAGATCGGCCGGACGCTGTGGCCACCACTCCAGAAAACCCCCGGGCCAACCGCCCCGCAAACGCATCCGAGGCGTCCCGGAGTGACCGGAACGCCTCGGATGATCAACTGTGCGCCGCCAGGGACTCGAACCCCGGACCCGCTGATTAAGAGTCAGCTGCTCTAACCAACTGAGCTAGCGGCGCCCGCTGACGTAAATACTACCTGCCCCCACCTGGTGCTCAGCCCGGGGACACCACACCTGACGAGTGACCCGAAGAGACCGTGGGTACCACCCTGTGCCCTTCCTCTCACCTCTTGTGCTTGGTGAGTGAGCCGAGGGGGCCGTGGATGTCCACCCCCGCCTGTTCCGCCCCGCTTCCAGCTGCCTCCGCCCTGAGCCTTCACCCCGTGTGCCTGGTGAGTGAGCCGAAGGGGGCCGTGGGTGTCGAAAGGGAGAGCGCGCGGAGGCCGTGAGGAACGAGCGGTCGAGCACGGTCGACCGTCGACGCACACTGAAGGCCCCCGGTGGGGGTCCCCCCGGACGGAGTCTGGGGGAGAGGGAGCCACAAAAAATACAGCGCGTCGGTCACCGTCCGGAGAGCCTTCGCCCGGCCCACCGGTCGAGCACGGTCGACCGTCGACGCACACTGAAGGCCCCCGGTGGGGGTCCCCCCGGACGGAGTCTGGGGGAGAACGAACCACAAAAACTACAGAGTCAGCGACAGCACCATCGGCGCCGCCTTGCGGTTCAGCGTGTCCGCGGCCGAGCGCAGCCGGTGGGCGTGTTCGACGGGCATCGAGAGCGCGAGGCAGCCCACCGAGGAGCCGGCGGTCAGGGGGACCGCCGCGCAGACCGTGCCCACCGCGTACTCCTGGAGATCGAGGACGGGGACCGTCGGCGGCTGGCTGTCCAGCTTGGAGAACAGCAGCTGCTCGCTGGTGATCGTGCGCGAGGTGAAGCGGGTGATCTTGTGGCGGGAGAGATGGTCGCGGCGGCCGTTGCGGTCGAGCTGGGTCAGCAGGCACTTGCCGATCGCGCTGGCGTGGGCCGCGGTGCGGAAGTCCACGTACTCGTACACCCTGGGGGTGCGCGGGCTGTCGGCGTACTGCGTGACCCGGATCTCGCCGTCGATGTACCGGCTGATGTAGACCGCCGCGCCCACCGAGTCCCGCAGCTCCGCCAGGGTGTCCTGGATCTTGTCCTCCAGGGCCTGCCGGCGGGTGGTCCCGGAGCCCAGGAGGACCAGCGAGTCACCGATCACATACGCGCCGTCGGCGAGCTGCTCGGCGTATCCCTCGTGGCGCAGCATCGTCAGCATGGGTGTCAGATGGCCGGTCGGCAGACCGGTCTCGCGGGCGATCTGGGCATCGGTGACGCCGCTGGAGTGCCTGGAGATCGTTTCCAGAACGCGCAGAACGTACTGCACCGATTGGAACGGCACGGTCGGCTCGGGACTGAGCGCCACGGTCTCCCCCTAGCAGGTCGTCACCGCAAGCTTCCCCTACCACGATAGCGGTCAAGAGCCGTCGGAAGTACGGCTGTTGGCGAGAAAGGCAGGGCACATCAGGCCCACACGCTGGGATCATTCATCAGGCATATGCCAGAGGTAAGATCTCCCGCGCTGCAATTTCACTCGTCATTGCACGTGATCGGGGCCCCGGCCGGTGTGCCCCGCCCTTCTCCCGCCTCTTCTACAGCACCGCGCTCAGGAACTCACGGGTCCGCTCCTGCTCGGGCTCGGTGAAGATCCGGTCGGGGTGGCCGGATTCGATCACCTTGCCCCGGTCGAACATCATCACGCAGTCGGAGATGTCCCGCGCGAAGCTCATCTCATGGGTCACGCAGAGCATCGTGATGTCCGTGGAGCGCGCGATGTCCCGGAGCAGATCGAGCGCTCCGGCCACGAGTTCGGGATCCAGCGCGGAGGTCACCTCGTCCAGCAGCAGCACCTTCGGCCGCATCGCCAGCGCCCGCGCGATGGCCACGCGCTGCTGCTGGCCGCCCGAGAGCCGGGTCGGATACGCGTCGCACCGGTCGCCGAGCCCGACCAGCTCCAGCAGCTCGCGGCCCCGTTCCTCCGCCTCGTCCCGGGAGAGCCCGAGGACGTGCACCGGCGCCTCCGTGACATTGCGCAGCACCTTCATATGGGGGAAGAGGTTGAACTGCTGGAAGACCATCCCGATGTTCTTGCGCACCTCGCGGACGTGTCTGTCCCCCGCCGGCACGAGCCGGCCGTCCTTCTCCTCGTGGTTCAGATACCGGCCGTCGACGCTGATCGTGCCCTCGTCCGGTTTCAGCAGGGTCATCAGCAGTCGCAGGATCGTGGTCTTGCCCGACCCGGACGGCCCGATGAGCGTGACGTGCTTGCCGGGATGGACGGACAGGTCCAGCGAGTCGAGGACCGTCTGGGAACCGAAGCGCTTGGTGACCTTGTCGAAACGGACCAGGTCGCGCGGGCGGCCCGCCGGAGCCGCCCCGTCGGCGGTCTCGGCGGCGGCCCCGGCGCCCAGCTCGGCTCCCGGGGTGGACGTCAGGTCTTCCGGGGTGGACGTCAGGTCTTCGGGAAGGGTGCTGTCAGCGGACAAGACGACGCTCCAGGGCTCGCATGAGGAGGGATGCCGGATAGGAGAGGGCGATGAAGGCGATGCCGACGATCGTGAACGCCTCGATCGTCAGGAAGGTCTCGGACGCGAACTGCCGGGCCTCGCCCAGCATGTCCATCACCCCGATCACGAAGATCATCGGCGTGTCCTTCAGCATCGCGATGACGTAGTTGCCGAGCGCGGGGGCCACCCGGCGGACCGCCTGCGGCAGGATCACCGCGCCCCAGATCCGGGTGCGCGGCAGACTCAGCGCGGTCGCCGCCTCCCACTGCCCGCGCGGCACCCCGTCGATGCCCGCGCGATAGACCTCGGCGGTGTACGTCGAGTAGTGCAGCCCGAGGCCCACGACCCCGGTCACCATCGCCGAGAGGGTCAGACCCCACTCCGGCAGCACGTAGTAGAGGAAGAACAGCTGCACCAGCAGCGGGGTGTTGCGCACGAACTCGGTGACGGCCGCCACCGGCCAGCGCACCACGGCGAACCGCGAGCGCTGCGCCAGCGCCCACACGAGCCCGAGCGCGAAGGCGAGCAGCGCCCCCAGCACCAGGGCCTGGAGGGTGACCGCCAGTCCGTCCCAGAAACGCGGCATGAAGTCCTCGACCGCGGACCAGTTCCACCGCATCAGCGCTCACCTCCCATGGATTCCGAGGCTCCCGCCGCCGCCCCACGGCGGCCGGACAGGCGCCCCGGCAGGCGCCCGGACAGCAGCCCGGCCGGCCGCTCCTGGCCGAGCCCGGCCTTCGCCTGCCGCTCCAGCGCGCGCATCCCCCGGGTCAGGACGAAGGCGAGCACGAAGTACATGACGAGGATCACCGTGTACACAGGAGCGCTCTCGCCGGTCGCGTTGCGCACCAGCGACGCCCCGAACGCGATGTCCGACACACCCATGACGGAGACCAGGGCCGTCCCCTTCAGCAGCTCGATCAGCAGATTGTTGAACGGCGGGATCATCTCCGGCCACGCCTGCGGCAGCACGACCCTGCGCAGCTGCTGCCACGGGGTGAAGTTCAGCGCGATCCCCGCCTCGCGCTGCCCCTGCGACACCGCGGCGACCGCGCCGCGCACGACCTCGGAGCCGTACGCGCCGTAGGTCAGGCCCAGTGTGAGGACGGCGGCCCACAGGGGGACGAGCTGCCAGCCGAAGGCCAGCGGCAGTACGAAGAAGATCCAGAACATCAGGATCAGCGCGGACGTGCCCCGGAAGATCTCGAAGTAGGCTCCGGCGAGGAACCGGACGATCCACAGCCGGTGCGCCCGCGCCAGCCCGATGACCAGGGCGACGACGGCGGCGAACGCGGCACTGGCGACGGTGAGCTGGACGGTGATCCACACGCCCTTGAACAGAAGCTCCCACAGCCCTGGGGTGATGTCGCTCATGGCGCGCACTTCTCCTTGGCCGTGATGGTCGTCATCTGCGCCTCGCCGAAGCCGAAGGGCCGCATCAGCTCCAGGAGTTCACCGCTCCGCTTCAGCTTGTGCAGTTCGCGGTTGAAGGCGTTCCGCAGCGTGGTCTCGGGGGTGCGGAAGGCGAAGCCGCCGACGTCGACGACCGGCTCGCCCTTCAGATACGGGGTGACCTCGGGCGTCGCCTCGGCCCGGTCACTGCCCTTGACGACATTGCGCACGGCCACGGCCGTAGCCGCGAACACATCGACCCGGCCCTGCTCCACGGCGAGCAGACCCGCGAGCTGGTCGGGCAGGGTCGTCACGCTCCTGACCCCGGCCTCCTTCGCGTACTCGATCTCCGCGTACCCGACGCCGGTCGCCATCCTGGCCCCGGAATCGGCGACGTCCTTGAACGTCCGCACCTTCTTCGGGTTGCCTTTGCGCACGATGAACGCGCTCAGCATCTGATACTCGGGATCCGAGAAGATCACCTGCTCGCAGCGCGCCGGGTTGATGTACATCCCGGCGCCGACGACGTCGAACTGGAGCGAGTTCAGGCCGGTGATCAGCGAGCCGAACTCGGTGGGGAAGGGCTGTACGTCGTCGACGCCCAGCTCCTTGAAGATCCTGCGGGCGATCACGGGGGCGGACCCGGTCATCTCGCCGTCCTTGCCGATGTAGCCGTACGGCTGCTCACCCGCGAGACCGAGCCGTACGGTCCCCTTCGCGCGGAGCTGTTCCAGCAGTTGCCCGCCGTCCCCGGCGTCCGCGGTGGCGACTCTGCTGCACGCGCTGGTCGCGCCCACGGCGCCGGCGGCACCGAGGGCGGCGACTCCGGCGAGCAGCGAGCGGCGTCTGAGCCGGCGGGGCCGTGCGGTCGCGCCGTCCCGGTCCGTACGGTCACGGTCCGCGCCGTCCCCGTCCGTACGGTCCCGGTCCGCGCCGTCCCCGTCCGTACGGTCCCGGTCCGCGCCGTCCCGGTCCGTACGGTCCCGGTCCGCGCCGTCCCCGTCCGTACGGCTTCGGTCCGCACGGTTTCGATACGTGCTGTCCTGTTTGTTCTCCTGTGGTCGGGCCATGGTCGCGCGACTACCCGGAACGTATTCGTGTATGCGGACAGACATGGAGACCCGCTCACGGGATGTCCGGACCCGGACCGCGGGCCGCCCCGGCAAAGGGCGTGACACGCGGGGGCAATGCCCCGGGAAGGACGGGGCAAAGAACGGGGAATAAGCGGAGGTTACCTCCTGTTGATTCTTTGCTGTAGTTTGCTTCCCTGCGCACGAAGGGCTGGACCGGTGGACGACACGAGTAAGGGCGCCCCGAGCGACCCCATCCGAGGCACGGCGCGAGGCACCGCACCCGTGCCCCTCTCCGTGCTGGACCTGGTCACCGTGGGCGAGGGGCACACCGCCGCCGGTGCGCTCAAGACCAGCGTGGCGATCTCCCGGCTCGCCGAGAGTCGGGGCTACCACCGCCACTGGGTCGCCGAGCATCACTCGATGCCGGGCGTCGCCTCGTCGTCGCCGGCCGTGATCCTCGCCCATCTCGCCGCGCACACCAGCGACATCCGGCTCGGCTCGGGCGGGGTGATGCTGCCCAATCACGCGCCGCTGGTGATCGCCGAGCAGTTCGGCACCCTGGAGGCGCTCGCCCCGGGGCGCATCGACCTCGGGCTCGGGCGCGCGCCGGGGACGGACGGCGCGACGGCCGCCGCGCTGCGGCGGACCCAGCGGGCGGGGGAGGGCGCGGAGGACTTTCCGCAGCAGGTCGCCGAGCTGACCCGGTTCCTGGACGACGACTTCCCCGACGGGCACCCCTATGCCCGGATCCACGCCGTGCCGGGGCCGGTGCAGGGTCCGTCCGGCCGTCCGCCGGTCTGGCTGCTCGGCTCCTCCGGGTTCAGCGCGCGGCTCGCGGGGGCGCTCGGGCTGCCGTTCGCCTTCGCCCACCACTTCTCGGCGCAGAACACCGAGCCCGCGCTGGAGCTGTACCGGAACTCCTTCCGCCCGTCGGCCGTGCTGGACGCTCCGTACGCCCTGATCGGGGTCGCGGCGCTCGCGGCGGACGACGAGCGCGAGGCGCGGCGTCAGGTGATGACCGGCGCGCTGTCGATGCTGCGGCTGCGGACCGGGCGCCCGGGGCTGGTCCCCACGCCCGAGGAGGCGGCGGCGTATCGATTCAGCGAGCCGGAGCGGGAGTTCGTGGACGGCTGGCTGGGCAATATCGTCCACGGGGTGCCGGACGCCGTACGCGAGGGGCTCGACGGCCTCCAGAAGCGCACCGGGGCCGACGAGCTGATGATCACGGCTCATGCGCACAGCGGTGAGACACGGCTGCGCAGTTACGAACTCATCGCCGACGCCTATGGACTGACTCGCGGGTAAGTACTGCCCGGCGCGCGGGGCCGGGCTCCTCCGCCCGGCGCGACCGGCGGCTTTCTCGCGGATGGTTCACCGCCGACGGCTCCGTGTGGCTGGTTCGTCCCGGCCTTAAAGCCCCCTTAAACAGTGCTTAAAGCGCTCGTCATTTACGGTGAGGAGCGTTTCATCTTTCTCATGGAAACTCTCTGACGAGCTGTTTTCTCCTTTAATTGGTCTAGTCCACGTTTGGTCGAGACCATTGACGCGGTGGTGGCCGGATCGCTATCTCTTTCCTCCGGCCCGCATTTCACCGCACGGGCCGGACCCAGTCCCCCCACTCCCGGAGGCAGTTCGTGCGCTCCCGTAAACCCTTGATCGCGGCAGTGACGACCGTGGCACTCGCCGCGGGCGTCATCGCCGGATTCGCCGCCACCGGAAACGCCGGCACACCGGGCAAGAACGCCGCCGCGCCGGCCGCCTCGGGGGTGAAGATCGCGTACTACGACCAGTGGAGCGTGTACGGCAACGCCTTCTACCCCAAGCATCTGGACACCCGCGGCATCGCGGAAAAGCTGGACATCATCAACTACTCGTTCGGCAACATCCACCCCACCGACCTCACCTGCTTCCAGGCGAACAAGGCGGCGGGCGACGACAACAACCCCAACGCCGGTGACGGCGCGGGTGACTCCTACGCCGACTACCAGAAGTCGTTCTCGGCGGCCGACAGCGTCGACGGCGTCGCGGACAAGTGGGACCAGCCGATCGTGGGCGTCCTCAACCAGTTCAAGGAACTGAAGGCGAAGTACCCCCATCTGAAGATCAACATCTCGCTGGGCGGCTGGACCTACTCCAAGTACTTCCACGACGCGGCCAAGACCGACGCCAGCCGGCAGAAGCTGGTCTCGTCCTGCATCAAGCAGTGGATCGACGGCGACCTGCCCAAGGCCGACGGCTTCGGCGGGCCCGGCACGGCGGCCGGGATCATCGACGGCATCGACATCGACTGGGAGTACCCCGGCTCGAACGGCGGCCACCTGGGCAACCACTACGGCCCCGAGGACAAGGCCAACTTCACCCTGCTGCTCGCCGAGTTCCGCAAGCAGCTCGACGCGAAGGGCGCGGCCAACGGCGGCAAGAAGTACCTGCTGACCGCGGCCATGCCGGCGGGCCAGGACAAGATCAAGTACATCGAGACGGACAAGGTGGGCGCGTACCTCGACTACGCGAACATCATGACGTACGACATGCACGGCTCCTGGGACGGCGACGGCCCGACGTACCACCAGTCGCCGCTCAACTCGCCCCCGTCCGACCCGACCGACCCGATCGCGCCGGGCACCGAGAAGTACTCGATCGACAACGCGGTCGACGCCTGGATCGACGGTGACCCCGTCTACGGCATCGCGGGCGGCTTCCCGGCGGGCAAGCTCACCCTCGGGTACGAGTTCTACTACCGCGGCTGGAAGGGCGTCCCGGCCGGGACGAAGAACGGCCTCGGCGGCACCGCGACCGGCGGCAGCGCCCCGCGTCCGCTGAGCCAGGCCGCCGGTATCGCCAACTACAAGGAACTGGGCGGCATCGTCGACAACCCGGCGACGACCTTCTGGGACGACGAGGCGAAGTCCGCGTACTTCTACAAGGACGGCGAGTTCTTCACCGGACTCGACAAGCGCGCCATCACCGCCCGCGCCGACTACGCCAAGAGCCGCGGCCTGGGCGGGGCGATGATGTACTCCCTGCTCGGCCTGGACGAGAAGACCACCCTGCTGAACGAGATCGTCGCGGCGGTCGGGGCCACCCCCAAGCCCACCCCGACGGACCCCACTCCGTCGCCGACCGACCCGACGCCGTCCCCGACCGACCCGCAGCCCGGCTGCACCACCGGACCGTGGAAGGCCGCCGACACCTACAACTCCGGCTCGGTCGTCGCCCACAAGGGCCGCCTCTGGAAGGCCCAGTGGTGGACGCAGGGCGAGGAGCCCGGAACCACGGGCGAATGGGGAGTCTGGCGCGACGCGGGCGCCTGCTGAACCAGCCCGGATGAGGGACGGCTGAGTCCCGCACCCAAGAACCACTGAGTCCCCCCACAACACCGCCCCCGCCCGGAGTTTCTCCAGGCGGGGGCGGTTCCAGTGTGTGCCGGGCCCCGCGGGCCCTCGGCTCAGGCGGGCAGCGCGGTGAGCCCGATCAGCTCCGCGATACGGTCCGGCGGCACCGCCCGGGAGTACAGCCAGCCCTGCCCGGTGTCACAGCCGATCCGCCGCAGCCGGGCCGCCTGCCCCGAGGTCTCCACGCACTCCGCGGTGACCGTGAGCCCCAGCCGGTGCGCGAGCTGCACGAGGGCCTCGACGATCGTCTCGTCGGCCGGGTTCGGATGCGCCTCGTCCTGGAACCCCCGTACGAACGCTCCGTCCAGCTTCAGCGCCGATACCGGCAGCCGGCTCAGATACGCCAGGTTCGAGTACCCGGTGCCGAAGTCGTCGATCGCGATCCGCACACCCATGTCGCTCAGCGCCTGGAGCGCCTGGAGGGGACGGCCCGCCGAGCCCATCACCGCGGACTCGGTCAGCTCCAGTTGCAGCAGGTGCGGCGGAAGGCCCGTCTCCGCCAGGATCTCCGCCACATCCGTCACCAGGTCCGAGTCCCAGACCTGGCGCACGGCGACATTGACGCTCACGAACACCGGCCTGCTGCCGGGGTGGTCCCGCAGCCACTGAGCGGCCTGACGGCACGCGGTCCGCAGCACCCAGCGGCCCAGCTGCACGATCGAGCCGTCCTCCTCGGCGATCGAGATGAACCGATTCGGCGCAAGCGTCCCGAATTGCGGGTGATGCCAGCGCACCAGCGCCTCCACCCCCCGGGTGACCCCGTCCGCGAGCCCCACGAGCGGCTGGTACTCCACCGCGAACTCCCCGCGCTCCACGGCCGGCCGCAGCGTGGAGGAGAGCGCCTGGCGGGTCATCCGGTGGGCGTTGCGCTCGGGGTCGAACAGCGTCCAGCGGGCCTTGCCGTCCTCCTTCGCCCAGTACAGCGTGGTGTCGGCGGCCTGCATCAGCCGGGTCGCGGTCGTCCCGGCGACCGCGCGCTCCACCACCCCGATCGACGCCGACACCGACAGCCGCTGCCCGTCCAGGTCGAACGGCCGCTGGAGCGCCGCCAGTACCGTACGGGCGAGATCGGCCAGCTGTTCCGTACCGGTGGAGTCCTCGACCAGGACGGCGAATTCGTCGCCGCCGAGCCGCGCCACCAGATGACCCCCGCCGCGGCTGAGGCCGTCGCCGTCCGCGCACTCGGTGAGCCGTCCGGCGACCGCGGCGAGCAGCCGGTCGCCGACACGGTGCCCGAGAGTGTCGTTGACCGCCTTGAAGCCGTCGAGATCGAGGTAGCACAGCCCGATCCGGCCGGTGGAGCCCTGGCCGTACGCGGACGAGTCCAGGGCCGCGGTGAGCCGCTCGAAGAAGAGCGTACGGTTCGGCAGCCGGGTCACCGCGTCGTGCATCTCCAGATGGCGCAGCCGGGCGCGCAGCTCGCGGCGGTCGCTGACGTCCACCACGGAGAGCAGCACCCGGGGGCCGGCGGTCCGGTCGTCGGGCAGTGGAGTGATCGTGATCTCGGCCCAGAGCGTGCGCCCGTCGGGGTGCTTCAGCTGCCGGGTGCAGCGGAAGCGGGAGCGCCGTCCGGACAGTACATCGCGGTACGCCTGCCAGGTCCGGCGGTCGGACGCGAGGTCGGTGAATTCGGCGGCGGGCAGTCCGGACGGGTCGGTTCCGCACAGCGTGGCGAAGGCCGTATTGGCGCTGACGACAAGGCCGTTGCGGTCGACCACCGCCATCGGGAGGTGCGCCGCGTTGAACGCGGCCCGGTGGTCGCGCAGTTCGGCGGGGGAACAGCCCTGACGCTTCGTGATCCTCGGCCGGGTCCTGCCGGGGACCGCCGCTCGCGCGGGCCCTGTTCCTTCGGGGGTTCCGCTCACCGCTCACTCCCGCAGTGCAGTTGTGTCGTACAGGGGCGTACAGCCGTACAGATGTGGTCGGAAAGAGTCGGGCACCGTGACAAGTCCGGAAGATAAGGCGCAAGCCCGAGAAAGCCCGAGAAAGCAAGAAAATATTGAAGAAAGCTGAGAAGAGCTGGAGAAAGCCGGGGAAAGTCGAGGAAACGGACTGGGGAAAGTGTGCCGATCATAGAGGCTGCCCCCTCGGCGCTTCCACCTTCGCCACCTTGGCGCATCCCACCGGCGCACTTTGAGCGATCGTTTCTGCGCGGGTCTGTGCGAGCGGCTTCGCCGGGCTGTGCCGGTCTGGTTCCGTCCTGATCGATTGTGGCGTTCTGTGAGTCCCCGGAACGCCCGTCGATCGCCCATGGATCTCGGCTCGGTGTCGGGCCGATGTCGGCTCGGTCACCCGACTGGGGCAGTGGAACAGGACGTACGCCTCCAAATCATCACAAGGTGGTGGAGGTGTCTCCCATTCCGCAGCCGGAGGTCTTCGTGGAGGGTCAGCAGTCACCCGCGGGAACACCCGGGGGAGTGGCACACGGGCGTCTGTACGGTTCCGGTTCCGATTCCGGCGGCCCCGGGCGTGCCCGGGGGCCGGGACGGGGCCCCTGGCGCGACGGTGCGCGCGGTGACGTCCGGGCTGACGGGCGTGGTGACCGTGGTGACGGACGTGGTGGGGCGCAGGGCGGCGGACGCGGCGGCGGGCAGGGCGGCGGATGGGGTGACGGACGTGGTGGGGTCCGGTCTGACGCGTGGGTGGACGCGTGGGTTTCCGGTCGTGGTGAGGGGCGCGGCGGCGGACCGGGTCCGGGTTCCGGGGGCGGCCGATCCGGCGGTTCCGGGTCCGCCTCCGGTCCGGGATCCGGGGCAGGGGTCCCGCGCGGCGGCGGACCGGGTCCGGGACAGGGGCCCGACCAGGGGCGCCCGCGTGGCACGGGCGGGGAGCGCGGCCGGGTGCGGAGCGCCGCCGCCGCCCTGACCTCCCTGATGGCGCTCGCGACCACGTCCCTGGTGGCCGGCCCCGCGGAGGCCAGGGCCTCGTCGGACTCCTGCGCGCTCCCGCGCTCACCCGCACACCACTCCCTGGGCCTCGACACGTGGAACACCTCGTACCCCCAGCCCGCGGACGATCTCGACGCGGTCATGGTCTTCCTGTCGTTCCCCGACGCCGTGCCGCGCATCTCCCCGGCCCGGCTCGCCGCCGACCACTTCCCCGCCACCAGCGAGTTCTTCGAGCGCGCCTCGTACGGGAAGTTCACCCTCCGCCCGCATCCGCAGCGCGACTGGGTGAAGATGCCGAAGCCGTCGACCGCGTACGGGATAAGCCGTGACTGGAAGCCCGCCCACCGGAGCGCCTATCTGCGCGACGCGCTCTCGGCCGCCGACCGGAAGGTCGATTTCTCGCGTTACGACATCGTCTATCTGGTCGCCGACCCGGACGCGCCCGGCGTGGACTCCGACGCCACGAAGGTCGTCAACTTCGACCGCCCGCTGACCTACGACGACACCGAGATCCGCCGGGTCGTCACGGTCTTCGAGCAGCATCCGCCGGACCGCAATGTGCTGGCCCACGAGACCGGGCACGTCTTCGACCTGCCGGACCTCTACCACCGGCCGACGGACGGCAAGGGCGACTGGGACACCTATGTCGGGGACTGGGACGTCATGGGCAGCCAGTTCGGCATGGCCCCGGATCTTTTCGCCTGGCACAAGTGGAAGCTGGGCTGGCTGGACGCCCGGGCGGTGCGCTGTGTCACCCGTCCCGAGCTGCTCACCCTGGATCCGGTGGGCGCGGCCCCGATGCCCGGCGGGAGCCTCGGCACCCGCCTCGCGGTCGTACGCACGGGGGCGGACACCGCGCTCGCGATCGAGGCGCGGGGCGCGACCGGCAACGACGGCTCGACCTGTACGGAGGGGGTACTGCTCTACCGTGTCCGGGCGGACGCCGCCTCCGGCGGCGGTCCCGTCGAGGTGGTGGACACCCACCCGAGGACCGGGGCGTGCTGGGACCGGTCGGTGTATCCGCAGCTCGCGGACGCGCCCCTGGGCGTCGGCGAGACCTTCACGATGCCGGGGACGTCCGGGGAGCGTACGCGGATCGAGGTGGCGGACCGGACCAGGACGGGCGCCTGGACGGTCAAGATCACGACGGCTTAGTGCGGTGACCGGAACGGTGTGCCGGTGAGCCTGCGCCGTCCGGTGCGGTGCAGCGCGAGGCGGAGGTCCGCGGCTCGTACGCGCCGTACTCGCGCGGTCCGACAACGCAGGGGGCACCACCCGTGCCCGCAGGGCTACGAGGGGAGAGGTGCCGTGCCGGGCGTCGCAGGCCGGTGAACGTGTCCGGTGACCGCGCCAGCGCCGTGCGGCCGTCACCTGCCCCGGCCCGGCGGCGGTCGCCGCCGGGCCGGGGCAGCAAGAAAGCCCCTCGCTCACGCGAGGGGCCTCTTTCGTCTGTGCGCCGCCAGGGACTCGAACCCCGGACCCGCTGATTAAGAGTCAGCTGCTCTAACCAACTGAGCTAGCGGCGCCTGCTGACGTCGTAGACCTTAGCATCCTGCTCGGCGGGAGGAAAAATCGATACCCGGACGCTCGCGGTGGAGGCCGAGCGGGCCGTGCGCACGCACGCCCAGAGCAGTACCTCGGGCCCGGGGAGCCAGGGGTGCCGGGTATCGGGGGCCACCAGCCAGCGGGGTCCGGCGGACTGTTCGCCCGTGGTGTTCTCGGTCAGCGGCGGGATCGTCACGGCGTCCCCGATGCCGTGGCAGAGCAGCGGGGGCACGGAGTCGCTCCACTCCTCCCACTCCAGGAGGGCGGGCAGCCGGGAGGCCGTGCCCGGCACGGCGAAGATCAGCATCCGCCCGCGGTGCATGGCGACGGGCCCGGACCCCGGGCCCTCCTCCCAGAGCCGGTCGAGCATATGGCGGCCGAAGACCGAGGGAACGTTCACGATGTCGAAGACCGTGCCGCAGGGGAGGACGGCCGGTGCGGTCGGCCGGGTCTCCCAGAGCGACAGCGTCGAGCGCGGATACGTTCCTGCTGAGGCGAGCCAGTCGGCGCCCGGGGCGGTGACCTGCGAGACGCGGTGCTCACCCTCCTCCTTCAGGAGAGTGAAGAGGTCGGTGCGGCGGTCTTCGTCGCCGGCGGTCAGCAGGTGGTCATCCCTCAGCCATGCACTCATGGGATCTACATCTACCGGGCGTAACGTGATCGTTCCAGAGTGTTCGGCAAAATCGGGACAGGGTGGGGTGGGAGGGGGTATCTTGCGCCCCGGCATATGCCAGATGTGTTGTTGCCTGGCAGATTCGCTCAGGCGTTCCCCGGGTGACGGGGGGTCCGGCCTGGCGTCCGCGGACGGTTCCCCGGGTGCCGAAACGGCCGGGGCGTGGCCCTCCGGAGGTCTGCCGACCGGCTACGGGGTGCTGTCGCGGAGGAGTCCCCGGCCGAACTCGATCATCTTCTTCGCGTAGTCCGCGGTCCATCCCGCGCGCTCGGCGATGTCCGCCGGCGTCAGCCGGTCGAATCGCCGCGGATCGGCGAGCTGCGCCGCGGCGAGTGCCTGGAACTCCACGGCCCGGTCCGTCGCCGCGCGGAACGCGAGCGTCAGCTCGGTCGCACGGGTGAGCAGCTCCCGCGGGTCGTCGATCCCCTCCAGCCCGAAAAAATGCTCGGGATCCGCGGCGACCTCCGACGGCTCGAACAGCAACGCCGCGGGCCGCGGCTTTCGCACGCGCGGCTCGGGTTCCGCCATCTGTCTCTTCCTCCCGCACTCTCTCCACCACACACCACCGGCCCACATCACCGGACCGCGCGTCCATTGTCGCGCTGCCCGCAAGAGGGCGTGCGGAGGACGGCGGTCGGGGGCGGGACCCACACCCTGACGTCTGGGAAAAGACCAGGTCAGACAGTAGCCCGCCCGGTCCAGCGCGGGGCCGGACAGGGCGGGCTGCCGTCTGGTCGGCGGTTCGCGTGCCGGGACTCCTCCAGCAGGCGCAGTGCCGGGCCGAAGATCCCCCGGCCGGGCCCCGCGCCTGCCGTTCGCGGGGCGGTGTCCAGGCATCCCGGCCCGACAGGCGGCGGAGGACTCCGGTGCGCTCCGGGTCGGGTTCCGCGCCACCACCGCACCGCGGGCACCGGAGCACAGGAGCCTCCCGGCCCGGGGCCTCGGCGGTGTCTCGCGGGCCGACGAATGCTGCCGGTCGAGACGGTCCGCACGACGGGGCACCCCGGCTGCTCGATGCGCTCGGCACGGTCACCTGCCCGGGGCGAACCATGGGCAGCCGTCCCTGGACGACGTGGCCGGCCCGGCCATGACGGGGAGTGTCCTGAACGCCTGGCTTCGACGAGCACGGAGGCTCGGATCAGGCGGACTCGGATTCCAGGTGGGCCGCGTCGTTCCAGCGTTCGACCGCCGGCTCCCCGTACGCCCAGCCCAGCACCGACAGCGACGTCGGATCCAGCTGAATCCTCGCCGCGAACGAGGGTTCGAGGGACAGCCACCGCGCCGCCAGCACCCGCAGCACATGGCCGTGCGCGAAGAGCAGGACGTCCCGGTCCGCCGACCGCGCCCACCCGATGACCTCGTCCGCGCGGGCCGCGACCTCCGACAGCGCCTCACCGTCCCGTACCCCGTCGCGCCAGATCAGCCAGTCGGGCCGGCTGAGCGCCCGGATCTCCGGCGGCGTCAGGCCCTCGTACGCCCCGTAGTCCCACTCCATCAGCGCGTCCCACGGCGTCGCCCGCTCCCCGAACCCCGCCAGCTCGCAGGTCTCCGACGCCCGGACCAGCGGACTGGTCCGCACCTCCACATCCGGCAGCCCCGACCAGGGAGCCCTCCGCAGCCGCTCGCCCAGGAGCTTCGCGCCGCGCCGTCCCTCCTCCAGCAGCGGGATGTCCGTACGGCCGGTGTGTCTGCCGAGCCGGGACCATGCGGTCTGGCCGTGCCGGACGAGCAGGATGCGCGGTGCCATGTACGGGATCTCCCTGGGGTTCGTCGGGCCGATCGGTATCAATCGGTCACTGAGGTCACTGAGGTCACTGAGGGCGTTGAGTCCGAATCGGTGCCCCACCATCATCATCGTCCACGGTTCCGCGGCGCTTCCCCGGCCTCCCGCGTCTCCCCTGCCTCCCGGCGCTCCAGGCAACCTTCGCGGCGATCCCCGCGTCCCTCCCTAGGTCGGGACCCGCCGCCCGAGCGCCGCCCCTTACACCGTACGGTTGACCGGTGGCCGCCGACCGCCGGAGCACGAGGGGGAAACGTTCGGATGCCGTACACCACCACAGCCCGCCGTCCGCGCTGGTGGGCGGAGCTGCTGCTCATCGCGGTGGTCTACGGCGCGTACTCGGCCGGCAGGCTCCTCGCCCGCGGCGACGTGTCGACCGCCGTGGACAACGGCCTCGCGATACTCCGGGCGGAGAAGGCGCTCTTCCTGGACGCCGAGACCCCCCTCAACCGGCTCTTCACCGACACCCCCGCGATCGGCGTCCCCGCCGACTTCGTCTACGCGTCGCTGCACTATCTGGTCACCCCCCTCATCCTGGTCTGGCTCTTCCGCCGCCGCCCCCTGCGCTACCGCGCCGCCCGCACCTGGCTGATGCTCTCCACCCTGCTCGGCCTCGTCGGCTTCACCCTGGTCCCGACCTGCCCGCCGCGGCTCCTGGACGCCACGCACGGCTTCGTCGACACGATGGCCCAGTACAGCTCGTACGGCTGGTGGGGCGGCGAGGCGAGCGCGCCCCGGGGCATGGGCGGGCTGACCAACCAGTACGCGGCCATGCCGAGCCTGCATGTGGGCTGGGCGCTGTGGTGCGGGGTGATGCTGTGGCGGCACGGGCGCACCCCGCTGCTGCGGACGCTCGCCGTGGCCTATCCGCTCGTCACCACCCTGGTGGTGATGGGGACCGCGAACCACTACTTCCTCGACGCGGTCGCCGGTGTCGCCGTGATGGGCGCCGGCGCGCTGCTGGCCCGTCCCGCGATGCGGCTCGCCGACCGGGTACGGGCCAGGGTGCCGAACCGGTTCTCCGGCCGCGCCGCCGAACCGGCCGCCGGGTCCGCCGCGGGAGCCGTCACCGGGGCGGCTCCCGCCGGCGCGGGATCGGCCGCGGGGACCGTCTCAGGCGGCAAGTCCCCGATTGTCGGTGCCGGATGCCAGACTTCGACGGGTGAGCGAATCCCTGGACAGCGGACCACGTCCGCAGGCCCCACCCCGTCCGCCGGCGCGGACGACAGCACTCCGGCAGCGGCTCGCTGAGTTGCGCGGCCCCGCCGTGCGCCCCCGGCCGCTGGACGCGCGGGCGCTGGCCGCCCTCGCGGCCAACCCGGGGTGCAAACGGCGTGCGCTGCTGGACGGTGCCGGGGTGGACAAGGCGGCGCTCGCGGCGGCTCTCGGCTCGCCCGGGGCGTTCGGCCAGTCGCAGTTCGCCTTCATGCGGGGCAACGCCTTCGAGGCGCGGGTGAAGTCCGACGGCGGCGCGGAGCTGATGCGGCTCCTCGGTGTGGACGGCGGCGCGGGCTTCCGCGTCCCCGATCTCGCGGCGGCCGGCCCCGAGGGCCGCGCGGCGCGCACCGCGCTCGCGCTGCGGGAGGCGACGGCGGCGGGGGACTGGACGCTGCTCGACCATCCGCTGCTCGCGCTGGAGGTCGCGGGCTCCCCGGCGTATCTGGAGCCGGACGCGGTGGTCGTCCACCCCGACGGCCGCTGGACGGTCGTCGAGATCAAGTCCTTCCCGATGATCGACGCCTCCGCCGACGCGGCGAAGGTGGGCGCCGCCGCGCGTCAGGCCGCGGTGTACGTCCTGGCGCTGGAGCACACCGCCGCGCGGACGAAGGGCGCGCGGGTCGCCCACAGCGTGCTGCTGGTCTGCCCCAAGGACTTCTCCAACCTTCCGACCGCGTCCCTCGTCGACGTCCGCAAGCAACTGTCGGTCACCCGGCGCCAGCTGGCCCGGCTGACCCGTATCGAGGACATCGCCGCCGCGCTGCCCGAGGGCGCCACCTTCGAGCTGGACCGCAAACCGGAGGAGCTGACGGCCGCGGTGGAGTCGGTGTCCGCCGCGTACGCCCCCGAGTGCCTCGCCGTCTGCGAGCTGGCCTTCCACTGCCGTGCCCGCGCCCGGGAAGAGGGCGCCGTCGAAGCCCTCGGGCGTTCGGTGCGCGGAGAGCTGGGCGGTCTCACGACCGTCACCGGCGTTCTCGCCGCCGCCCGAGGTGCCTGCGGAGACCCCGCCGATCCCACGGTCGCCGCCCTGCGCCTGGCCACCACCCTGCGCACCGAGGCCCTGGCCGCCCACCCCTGCCGCGAGTCCCCGTCCGAGACCTCGTCGCCCTCATCCAGTGAGGGCCTGTCTCTGATCGGCCAGCGGGATCCGGAAACCGGCGCCCCTCCGCCGCCCGGGGAGCCGGGCCCGGGGCCCCTTCCGACCCACTCCCCGGACGCGGCGGCCCCCGTACCGCCCCTCACCCCGCTCACCACCGACACGGCGGCACCATGTCGCTGATCTCCACCCTCGCCCGGCTGGAAGCCGTCGAATCCGGCCGCGCCCAGCCCCTCGCGACCGTCCGCCACCGGCACCTCGCCGACCGTCCCCTCGTCCTCGTACCGCTGACGACCGCCGGTGAGGCCGGCGCACCGCTCGGCGCGCTCGTCGGGACCGACCGTGACGCGCCACGCCTGCTGACCGTGGCGCAGCCGCGCGACCGCGAGCTGCGGTTCACCTTCCTCGCGCAGCTCGCCGACGCCGTGCTGCCGTATCTCGACACGTACGCCGACGACATCGAGCTCGTCGAGCGGAACGAGGACGACCCCGGGACGGGCAAGCGCGTCAAGGTCGAGGCCGAACTGTGCGCGGACGCCCCACAGCTGATCGTCCCGGGCCGGGCGGGCATCGAGTTCGTACGCCTCCTCGGCCGGTCGATGCGATTCCGCCGCACCGCCGAGCAGGACCCCGACGCGGCCTATCCCGCGCCGCCGCGCGTCCCCCTCCTCGGCCGCTGGCTCACCCACTACGGAGAGCGGGCGCGGGTCCCCGGCTCGGCCCTGCTGCTCGCGGCGACCGATCTGCTCAACCGGCACTGGGCGACCGGCCAGTCCTCGCTGGAGGACCAGCACCTGGGCGCGCTGCTGGCCTGGATCGAGACCCCGGCGGGCGAGTCCGGCGCGGCGGCGGCGCTCCGGGCGGAGCTGGGCCGTGACCCGCGGGGGCAGTTGCTCTGTCCCCCGGCCGGACCGGCCACGGACCCCGCGTTCGACAACCGCCTGCTCGCCCCCGCCGTGGAGGTGTACGACCGGGCCCGCGCACGGCTGGGCGCGGCCGAGGACGGCGCCGACGCGGACGCCGCCCTCGGTGAACTGGCCCTGGCCGAACGCGAGATACGGCGTCTGCTGCTGACCCAGCTGGAGCCGACCTGGCACGCCGTGTGGCGCGCGGTCGATCTGCTCGGGCGACTGCCCGCGGGCGCGCGGGTCGCCGACCGCTGGACCCGGGACCGCTGGTCGTTCACCGCGCACCGCGACCGGGTCCGGGCGGGCGAACCCCCGCAGCCGCGCCGCGACGACGCCGTGACGGCCGCGCGGAAACTCGCCGCGCGTGAGACCGCGCAGGCCCAGCTGGAGGCACAGGAGGCGCTGGACGACCCCCTGGTGCTGGCGGGGCGCCGGCTCGCGGGCGAGGCGTTCCTGGGCGAGGTGGCCGAGGTCGTCATGGCCTGGTCCGATTCCAAGCGGCCCTCGCCCCGGCCCCTGGTCACCGTCCGCACCGACGACCGCCCGCACCTGGGGGAGGGGGTGAAGGTGTACCGCTCGCTGGACGGCAAACCGCAGTCCGCCGCGTTCGTACGGTACGAGGCCGACGGTGTCCTCGTCCTGCGGCTCACCGACCGCATGGGCCGCGGCAAGGACCCGGCGGAGGGCTCCGTACCGGTCGAGGGCGACCGGATCGCCTGGACCCTGTTCGAGCACGACCAGCGCGGCGGGCCGAAGCTGCCCGATCCGGAGGACACGCCGTGGACCCACGGCGGGCCGCCCGGCACGGCCGCCGAGGACCCGGACCCCGTGACCCCGGAGGACATCCTGTGACCTTCTTCGATCCCGCGGCGGAGGCCGCCCGCGCCACCGCCGCGATCCTCGCCGACACGCTGCACGGGACGTCCAAGGGCGTGGTCGTGGACTCTCCGCCGGGGGCCGGGAAGTCCACGCTCGTCGTCCGGGCGGCGCGCGAACTGGCCGCGGCCGGACGCCCGCTGATGGTCATCGCCCAGACGAACGCGCAGGTCGACGATCTCGTGATGCGTCTCGCCGAGAAGGACCCCGAGCTGCCCGTGGGGCGGCTCCACAGCAACGACCCCGACCCCTACGACAAGGCGCTCGACGAGCTGCCCGGCGTCCGCAAGTCCGCCAGGGCCGCGGATCTCGCGGGGCTCGACATCGTGATCTCGACGGCCGCGAAGTGGGCCCATGTGAGGGGTGTCGAGCCCTGGGGCCACGCCATCGTCGACGAGGCGTACCAGATGCGCTCCGACGCGCTCCTCGCGGTCGCGGGCCTCTTCGAACGCGCGCTGTTCGTGGGTGATCCGGGGCAGCTGGACCCGTTCTCGATCGTGGGCGCGGACCAGTGGGCGGGGCTGTCGTACGACCCCTCCGCGAGCGCGGTCTCGACCCTTCTGGCGCACAATCCGGATCTGCCGCAGCACCGGCTTCCGGTGTCGTGGCGGCTTCCGGCGTCGGCCGCGCCGCTCGTCTCGGACGCGTTCTACCCGTACACCCCCTTCCGCAGCGGTACGGACCACGGCGACCGGCGGCTCTCCTTCGGCGTCGCGTCCGACGGCTCGGCGCACGACCGGGTCATCGACGAGGCGGCGGAGTCGGGCTGGGGCCTGCTGGAACTCCCCGCGCGCCGCACACCCCGGACCGATCCCGAGGCCGTACGGGCGGTGGCGCGGATCGTCCGGCGCGTCCTGGACCGCGGGGGCGCCGCCACGAGCACGGCAGGCGGGGAGCCGGCACCCGTCACCGCGGACCGGGTCGCCGTCGGCACGGCGCACCGCGATCAGGCGGCGGCGGTGCGGGGGGCGCTCGCGGAGCTGGGTGTCACGGAGGTCACCGTGGACACGGCGAACCGCCTCCAGGGCCGCGAGTTCGATCTCACCGTCGTACTCCACCCGTTGTCGGGGCGGCCGGACGCGACGGCGTTCCATCTGGAGACCGGGCGGCTGTGCGTGCTGACGTCCCGTCATCGGCACGCGTGCATCGTCGTCTGCCGGGCGGGTGTCACGGACCTGCTCGACGAGCACCCTTCGACGGAGCCGGTGAGCCTCGGGGTCACGGTCAAGTTCCCGGACGGCTGGGAAGCGAATCACGCGGTCCTGGCGAGGCTCTCCGACCACCGGATCCGCCTGCCCTGACCCCGACCCTCCGCCCCTCGCCGACGCGGCTCCCTTACGGGGCTCCGCCCCGGCCCCCGCGCCTCAATCGCCGGGCAGGCGGGGGGAAATTCAGCCCGTCCGGCGTTTGAGGACGGACCTGGGCCCCGGGTGCGGGGTGTTGGTGTGGGGCGGGCAGGCATCTCCAGCCCGTCCGGCGTTTGAGGACGGACCCGTGGCTCGGGAAGGGCCGTCCCCGCGGGCAGGCCGGGCCGGAGCAACCCATCCGCACCCCACCCACCGCGGACGCGCACCCCACCCACCGGGACACCGGATCGCGTACACCCCGCGCGGAAGCCCTACGCCTGGACCGCCGACTCCCCCCACCTCGCGAGGAATTCCGTGACACCCGCCACACCCCGGTGGCCCTCCAGGACGCCCGCCGCAGAGGCCAGCATGGAGTGGATGCGGGAGGACTGGACACCGTCGAGGAGGTCCAGGACCTGGTGGCCGGCGGAGGCGGCCTCGTCGGGAGCGCCGCCGTGGGCGAGCGCGCTGGTGAGTTCCGCGCGGTAGAGGGCGAGGTTGCGGGTGAAGCGGCGGTCCTGGAGGGTCGCCGCGCGCCGGGCGTGCTGGGCCGCGCGGGGCCAGTCGCCGAGCCTCGCCCAGCACTGGGCCTGCAGGAACTCCAGCTCGGGCTCGCCGAAGAACGACATCCACTCCGGATCCGCCTGCGCCGCACCCCGCCCGAAGTACCCGTGCGCCTGACCCAGAGACTGCTCGCACCCCGTACGGTCACCGAGCCCCGCCCACCCCCCGGCCTCCCGCAGCGTCAGCAGTGCCAGCAGCCGGGGGGACCCCAGGTCCCGGGCCGCGCGCCGCCCCGCCTGCGCCGCGCGGACGGCCTCGCGGTGCCGCCCGGAGTCCCGGGCCAGGAAGGATGTGTTGGAGAAGGCGTGGGCTTCCAGCGCGGGGTCGCCGGACACCCGCGCCGTCGCCAGCGCCTCCGCGTAGTGCGACCTCGCGTCGTCCACCCGGCCGGAGTCGTGCGCCAGCCAGCCGACGGAGAGGGCGAGTTCGCCCGCGCCCGACTGCAGCCGGTCCGCCGTGGAGGCGCGGGCCGTGACACCGGAGTCGAGCAGCGCGTACGCCGCCCGCAGCGGCTGCGCGGCCCGGTGGTAGAGCCCGTCGGCCCCGTGCCGGTCGTCCAGCAGCCGGATCCGCCGTACCGCCTCCTCGACGGCCGCCACCTCCGGCTCGCCGACACGGCGCTGTGCCGGCACGGAACCGGACGGGGTGTTCGGTACGGACCCGAATCCGAACCCCAGGGACGCGGTCGCCACCGTGGCGGAACCGCCCGTCATGAATGCGCGACGCAGCACGTCGTTCTCCTCGTCGCCGTCGCTGTCAGGGATGCCGAGCGCCTCCGGGCCGCCGGGGCGCGGTACGGCCCGCCGGACCCGCCCCCCGCCGCGTACCTGCTCCCGCGCGGCGAACCCGAGGTCCGCCAGGGTCAGACCGGGGAACATATGCAGGAAGACGCGCTCGTACGCGTAGTTGGGGCAGCGGATCTCACCGGCCTCCACCCGCCCCACATAGCGGGCGTCGCACGAGACCTGCTCGCCGATCTCCCGGGCCGCCTTGCGTACGGCCGCGGCGAACTCTCCCGGGGAGCGCTGACCGCGCAGCCGCCGGAAGGCGAGGTTGGGAACTGCCCGTGATGCCTGTGACGACGACGCCATGGCCGAGCCCTCTCTGGTGCAGCCGTGTTCTCGGCGAGGCAAGAACGTACCGGCTGCGGCGGGCCGTTCACGCGACCTTTGGCAAGGAAAGGGGCATCTCGCCCGTGATCTGCCATGAACTGCCATCCTTTGCGGCGGTGTGGCGCCGTTGCCCTTGACGGGGACGGGCGTTGAACTCCTTGGAGGCGCGATCCGTCGTCTCATCCTGAGCGAGGAGGGGATCCCCTTGTTGGAGGTCGGCATGGAGACCAGCGCCAACGGCGGCGCCCGGAAGCCTGCGACATCTGAATCCACGATGACGCCGCCGTCGCCGCCGACACCCGCCGCCCCCGCGCTCGCGGCCCCGGCAGTGGCCACCGGGACCGCCGCGCTCCCGGTGGCCGCCCCGCCCCCCGCCGTCCCGGCGCCCGTCGCGCCCCCCGGGCCCGCCCCGGACCGCGGCCCCGCCGCCACCCCCGCCCCCTGTGATCTGGTGACCGTTCCCACCCGTCAGGGCCTCGAAGCGGTCGACATCCTGCGCCGTACCGCCGCCCCGGCCGTCGGGCCGGTCCTCCACGACGGCTCCTGCGACACCCTCGGCTTCCTCGTGCCGCCCGGCACGGCCGACGGCTGGGACATGCCCGGCAGCGCCTGTACGCAGACCTCGGGCCGGGGGATGCGCGCCCCCGCCGAGCCCCCGGTGCGCGGCTGCGGCTGGCTGCTGCCGCCGGACGACGGGGATCGCGTCACCGACCCGGAGGTCCTGCGCGAGGCCCTCGACGAGGCGGCCCGGCTCATCGAGGCGGCGGACGGCTGCAGCTGACGGCGCCCGGAGCAGGGCCCGTCCGGGCCCCGCGTCGGGGGCGGTCCCGCACGCCCCTCGCGGGGCGCCTCCAACGGGCCCGGCACTCCTCCCGGGCCCCGACCCGGGCGGGCTCCCGCGGGCCGTGCGCCCGGCGAGGAGGCCACGGTGCTCCCCGCCCCCGCGCCACTCCCGGCCGGACCGGCACCCCTCGCGGACGCACCGGGCGGGCCCTCGCAGCCCCGCTCCCGCACCCTTCGCCCCCGCCCTCCCGGGAACCGCCGAGGCCCCCCACCGAGAGGCGCCCTCACCGCGGGGAAGCCCCGCAGGGCGAAACGTTCCGCGCCCGCCGATAATGGGCTGATGGCAAAGAGCACGCGACGGCGCAGAGGCGGGGCCGGCCGCCCCGAACCCGTCGTCGCGCAGGTGGACGGCGGGACCGCCGAGCTGAACCCGGACGCCGAGCGCCCCCGTGCCTGGACGCTGCTCATCGACGGCGCCCCGCAGTCCCATGTGGACCTCGACGACCCGGCCTACCTGTCCTTCGAGTACCAGCGCCGCCTCGGCCATGTCGCCGATCTCGCGGCTCCGGCCGGCCGTCCCCTGCACGCCGTGCACCTCGGCGGCGGGGCGTTCACGCTCGCCCGCTACATCGCGGCGACCCGCCCCCGCTCCACCCAGCAGATCGCCGAACTCGACGCCGCCCTCGTCCAACTGGTGCGCACACACCTCCCCCTGGACCCGAACGCGCGCATCCGCGTACGGTCCACCGACGCCCGGGCGGCGCTCGGCAAGGTGCCGGACGCCTGGGCGGATCTGGTGATCGCGGATGTGTTCGGCGGAGCCCGTACCCCCGCGCATCTGACCAGTACGGAGTTCCTCGCCGAGGTCCGCCGGGTGCTGCGGCCGGGCGGGTACTACGCCGCGAATATCGCCGACGGCCCGCCGCTGGCGCATCTGCGCGCCCAGGTCGCCACCGCCGCCACCGTCTTCCCGGAGCTGGCGCTGGCGGCCGATCCGGCCGTCCTGCGCGGGCGGCGCTTCGGCAACGCGATACTGCTCGCCTCGGATGTGCCGCTGCCGGTCGCCGAACTGACCCGCAGGGTCGCGAGCGACCCCCACCCCGGCCGGGTCGAGCACGGCAGCGCCCTCATCGACTTCACCGGCGGCGCGGCGCCCGTCACCGACGCGAGCGCCCGGCCCTCGCCCGCACCCCCTCCGGCGGTGTTCCGTTAGACCGGTCCGCGGACACCGCGGCCGTCAGGGGGACTTGTGGAACTGCACCCTCGGCGCGGTCCCGTTCCAGGTGTAGAACACCGAGTCCTCGCGGCCGTCCTTGGTGAACGTCACCCGGATCCACATGGGCTCCTCCCACACGGCCACCTCCCAGCCCGCGTTGGGCGTCGCCGAGGCCAGGGACGCCGACGTCGGGCCCACGTCGAACACGACGCGGCCGCCGTCCACCGTGTATCCCTTCATCGTCCCCGAGGGCTTCGGTGCGGCGGGGGTGCTCGGCTGGGCGGCCGGCCTGGGCGTCCTGCTGGGCCGCTGACGCGGCTCCGTCACCGGCGGACGGCTGGTCCTGGCGGCGCCGGAGGTGTTCGAGGGGCTGGATTGCGCCGTCTTGACGGGCGGCCGATGAGTCTCGGAGACCTGGGGTTTCGCCTGCCTGGTCGGGGTGTTCGGATTGATCGGCACCGCACGCGGCCGGTCATAGGCGGTCCCCGACATCACGGTGTGCACGCCCCACCATGACAGCGTGACAGCCGCCCCGGTGGACAGCGACCACGCCATGGCATGTACAAGTCCTCTACGCATCAGTGGCCATACTGCACCACCCGACCCGCGCGTGTCCTCGGGGGGACCGACCTGCTCCGGATCGTGGGCAACTTCCCTGCGGACAGGGCCGATCCGGATCATGAGAGGCGTGGTGAGAGGGTGACCAATGAAGCACTGCGAGTGGCGACCGATGTACTCCGTATGGCGTACGGTGCCGCCCATGGCAAGTGTGCTCGTGGTCGAGGACGACCAGTTCGTGCGCTCCGCGCTCATCCGGCACCTGACCGAGGCGTCCCACACGGTACGGAGCGTCGGCACGGCCCTGGAAGCGCTGCGCGAGGTCGCTCATTTCAGGTTCGATGTGGTCATTCTCGACCTCGGTCTGCCCGATCTGGACGGGGCCGAGGCGCTGAAGATGCTGCGGGGCATCACCGATGTACCGGTGATCATCGCGACCGCGCGGGACGACGAGACGGAGATCGTCCGGCTCCTCAACGACGGCGCGGACGACTACCTCACGAAACCCTTCTCCGTGGAGCATCTGTCCGCGAGGATGGCGGCCGTACTGCGCCGGTCGCGCGCCTCGGCCGGGGAGGCCCCGCCGTCACGTGTGATCCAGGTGGGCGGGCTCTCCATCGACCCGCTGCGCCGGCAGGCGGAACTCGACGGATCGGCACTCGACCTGACGCGCCGTGAGTTCGATCTGCTCGCCTTCCTCGCCGGCCGGCCCGGCGTCGTCGTCCCCCGCAAGGAACTGCTCGCCGAGGTGTGGCAGCAGAGCTACGGCGACGACCAGACCATCGACGTCCATCTGAGCTGGCTCCGGCGCAAGCTCGGGGAGACGGCGGCCCGGCCGCGCTATCTGCACACCCTCCGAGGCGTCGGAGTGAAGCTCGAACCCCCCACTGGTCAACCGGAACACCTACGAGGACATCAACCATGAGATGGGCGCTGGTCAAGGTCTCGCTGGCGGTCACGGTGATGGTCGTACTGGCCTTCGCCGTACCACTGGGGCTCGTCATCAAGGAGATGGCCCGCGACAGAGCCCTCTCCAACGCGGAGCGCCAGGCCGCCGCCATCGGCCCCACCCTCTCCCTCACCGGTGAACGCAGACCGCTGGAACACGCCATGCAGTCCACCCTGGCCGGAGCGGCCAACCGGATGGCCCTGCACATTCCCGCCTCCGAGCGGACGGCCGGCCGCCCCGTCGAGATCGGGACGCGCAGGGCCTCACCCGCCGACCTCGCCCTCGTCCAGCAGGTCCCCCGTGCCTCCACCACCAAGGTGAACGGCGGGTCCGTGCTGCTCCAGCCGATCGCCATCGACTCGGACGGCATCGCGGTCGTCGAGGTCTTCGTCCCCGAGGAGGACCTCAGCAGGGGGGTCACCACCGCCTGGCTGATGCTCGCCGGCGTCGGTATCGCCCTGGTCGTGGGCTCCGTCGCCGTCGCCGACCGGCTCGGTGTCCGCATGGTCAAGCCCGCCCAGCGGCTCGCGGGCGCGGCCCAGGAACTCGGCGAGGGCAAGCTGGGGGTGCGCGTCCCCGAGGAGGGGCCCACCGAACTGCGGTCCGCGGCCATCGCCTTCAACGCCATGGCCGACCAGGTCGTCCAGCTCCTCGCCAACGAGCGGGAACTCGCCGCCGACCTCTCCCACCGGCTGCGCACCCCGCTCACCGTGCTCCGGCTCAACGCGGCCTCCCTCGGCGAGGGGCTCGCCGCCGACCAGACCCGGGCCGCCGTCGAGCAGCTGGAGCGCGAGGTCGACACCATCATCCGCACCGCGCGCGAGGCCAAGCCCCAGACCACGGCGGTCGGCTCCGGCTCGGGCTGCGACGCCTCCGAGGTGATCCGCGAGCGCATGGAGTTCTGGTCGGCGCTCGCGGAGGACGAGGGCCGTACGGTCCGGATCGCGGGAGTGGACCGTCCCGTACGCATCCCGGTCGCCCGGCCCGATCTGGCCGCCGCCCTCGACGCCCTGCTCGGCAATGTCTTCCGCCACACCGCCGAGGGCACGGCCTTCTCGGTCGATGTCCACAACGGTGACGACGCGGTCATCGTGCTCGTCTCCGACGCGGGCCCCGGCATCGCCGACCCCGCCGCCGCGATGGCCCGGGGCAACAGCGGCAGCCGCGACGGCTCGACAGGGCTCGGCCTGGACATCGTGCGCCGGGTCGCCGAGTCGACCGGCGGTGACGTACGCATCGGCAGCTCGGTACTGGGCGGCACCGAGGTACGGATCTGGCTCGGGCTCGATCCGCGCGGCGGCGGGCGCGAGGAGCGGCGCCGGGGCCACCGGGGGTCCGACCGGCGCCGTACGCTGATCCACGCCGGGCGCCGCACCCGCCAGGACGACCCCGTCTCCTGACGCGAGATCCGCCCCATCCGTTCCCCCGCAGGGTTAATCCGTCCCGATGCCGTCCTTAAGAGCGTCCTAAAAAGCTCAACCACTTCACCGGACACGGCATTTGTCCGCGCCGGGCTCGCTAGCGTGCTGCCGCACCCCCCACGCAGGACCCGTACGACCCGACGCACGACCCGTACGACCCACACCCCCGTACGACAGAGGCAGGCAGGCGATGGGCAGCACGACGCACCAGCGCAGGGCGAGCGGCAGGACCACGGTGATCGGTTCGATCACCGCCGCCGCGGTCGTCGCCGGTGCCGCCTTCGCCCTCACGGACACCGCGCAGGCGGCGTCCCTCGCCGCCGCCTACACCCGGACCAGCGCCTGGGCCGACGGCTACACCGGCCAGTACGTCGTCACCAACGCCACCGTCGCCACCCAGACGGACTGGACGCTGGAGTTCGACCTTCCCGAGGGCACCACCATCGGCACACTCTGGAACGCCGAGCACACCGTCGAGGGCCGGCACGTCACCGTGAAGCCCGCGGGCACCGACCGCCCCCTCGCGCCCGGCGCGTCGGTCACCGTCGGCTTTGTCGCCACGGCCGGCGGCACCACGCCCGCCGACCCCACCTCCTGTGTGATCAACAGGACGCGGTGCACCGTGGACCCGGCCCCCACCGCACAGCCCGCCACCCGCCCCGCCGAGCAGCCGGCGCCCGAGGACCCGGCTCCGCCCGCCGCGTCGACACCGGCGGCCCCCCGGACCGCCACCTCCGCCCCCACCCGGGCCGGTACCACCCCGCCGGCCCGGAAGCCCGAAGCCGCCCCCGAGCAGGCCGACGGCCGCTTCTCGCCGTTCGTCGACGCCTCCCTCCTCCCGTCGCACGACCTGCTCGACACCGCGACCAGGACGGGTGTCAAGGACTTCAACCTCGCCTTCATCAGGTCCGACGGCGGCTGCAACCCGCTGTGGGGCGGCCGGGTCGACCTCACCGACAACAGGGTCGCCCGCCAGATCGGCGCACTGCGCGCCAGGGGCGGGGACGTCCGCGTCTCCTTCGGCGGCGCCGCGGGCAGGGAACTGGCCCTGACCTGCTTCTCCGTCGACGAGCTGACCCGCGCCTACCGCAAGGTCGTCGACACCTACAAGCTCACCAAGATCGACTTCGACGTCGAGGGCACCGCCCTGTCGAAGGACGCCGCCAACACCCGCCGCTCACGGGCGCTGGCCCGCCTCCAGAAGTCCCACCCCGGCCTGGAGGTCTCCTTCACCCTGCCCGTCAATCCGGAGGGCCTGAACCGGCCCGCCCGCGACCTGATCGCCGACGCCCGGAAGATGGGAACCGACATCTCCGCGGTCAACATCATGGCGATGGACTACGGATCCCACCACGGCGGTGACATGGGCCAGTACGCGATCAAGGCGGCGACCACGACCCAGGCACAGCTCAAGGAACTGCTCGGCCTCTCCGACGCGGAGGCGTGGAGGAAGGTGGCCGTCACCCCCATGATCGGCATCAACGACGTCGTGACCGAGGTCTTCACCGTCGAGGACGCCAAGGAACTGGCGGCCTTCGCACGGGCGAAGAACCTCGCCTGGCTGTCCATGTGGTCCCTGGCGCGGGACAAGCAGTGCCCGGGCGGTGAGCGGCGGTCCGCCGACGCGACCTGCAGTTCGATCTTCCAGGAGCCACTCTCCTTCACCCGGGCGCTCGCCGCCTACAACTAGCGCGCTTCTGATGGATCCGCTCGGCCCGCACCGCGGGCGGAGCCCCCGAAACCACCTCTCCCACCCCCCACCCGCGCGCCCCGGCCGGTATCCCCCCCACAACCGGCCGGGGCGCGCGCCCCTTTGCCGCCCGATGCGCCGGCCGCTCGATGCACCGACCGTCCGATACACCTGCCTGCCGCCTGCCGCCTGCCGCCTGCCGCCTGCCCGCTCCCCGTGCCCGTCGGCTGCCGCGGTCGGCCGCGCCGCTACCCGGGGCACCCGGGCCGCCGGTCAGCATGCGGTCACGGCTTGTGTTCGCGGAGGGCGGGGGAGAGGCGGCCGGGGCCCCGGGCGTGTCCACCGGCGGCTCGGCCGGCCCTGTGGGGATACGCCAAGGGCCCCGGTCTTCCGACCGGGGCCCTTGATCCATCAGGGTGAGTGACGGGACTCGAACCCGCGGCATCCTGGACCACAACCAGGTGCTCTACCAGCTGAGCTACACCCACCATGACCGGTCGTTTCCGACCGGCCGAGGAAAAGTGTACAGGGTCCGGGCGGGTACTCGCGCCAGGGTTGTTGCGGCGCCGACACGGCGTGTCCCGGGCACCCCTCCGGCCTGGTTTCCCAGGGGCCGGAGCCGCCTCCGCAAACGGACCCGGCCCTGCCCGCGGCCGGACCCGCCCCCGCGGGGCCGCCGGGCCGGGGAGCCGGACCGGCGTCCGTACGGAGGTCGTGGGTCAGCTCGCGCGTACGACGTGCTTCGCCGCGATCGCCTTCGCCGTGTCCGAGTCGGGGCCGGGCTGCGGCACGAAGACCGCCTCGCGGTAGTAGCGGAGCTCCGCGATGGACTCCCGGATGTCCGCCAGCGCCCGGTGGTTCCCGCTCTTCTCCGGACTGTTGAAGTACGCCCTCGGGTACCAGCGGCGGGCCAGTTCCTTGACCGAGGAGACATCGACGATCCGGTAGTGGAGGTACTGCTCCAGGACGGCCATGTCCCGCGCCAGGAATCCGCGGTCCGTGCCGACGGAGTTCCCGCACAGCGGGGCCTTGCCGGGCTCCTTCACATGCTCACGGATGTAGGCGAGGACCTGCTCCTCGGCCTCGGCGAGCGTGGCGCCGCCCGCGAGCTCGTCGAGAAGACCCGAGGCGGTGTGCATCTGCCGCACCACCTCGGGCATCGTCTCCAGCGCGGCGCCGGGGGGACGGATCACAATGTCCACCCCGTCGCCGAGCACATTCAGTTCCGAGTCGGTGACCAGCGCGGCCACCTCGATGAGTGCGTCGTCCGTCAGCGAGAGCCCGGTCATCTCGCAGTCGATCCACACCATACGATCGTTCATGCGACTACTTTATGGTGCACTCCGCTGGCCGGGCAGGCTGGGACGCCCGTGACCTGCCGCGTAGGCCCCCGGCGGGGGCTTGCCCAGCTCCGGGGGACCGCCTGGACCGGTGGGGTGACCGTGCGCCCCGGCCGCGGCGGCCGTACGTCTGGCCTGAGCCGGTACGACCGACTCCACCACCGACGGCGGTGACGGGTCGCCCTGGGGACGCCGTACCCGGTAGGCGGCCCGGTAGGCCGCCGGGGACGAGCCCAGCTGCCGCCGGAAGTGACCGCGCAGGGCCACCGGGGAGCGGAATCCGCAGCGGCCCGCGACCTCGTCGACCGAGTAGTCGGAGGTTTCGAGCAGCCGCTGTGCCTGGAGCACCCGCTGGGTGATCAGCCACTGGAGCGGCGCGCTGCCGGTCAGGGAACGGAATCGCCGGTCGAAGGTGCGCCGGCTCATGTACGCACGTGCCGCCAGGGTCTCCACATCGAACTGTTCATGGAGATGCTCCAGCGCCCACGAGACGACCTCGGCCAGCGGGTCCGACCCGATTTCCTCAGGTAAAGACCTGTCCAGATAGCGCTCCTGGCCGCCACTGCGCCGGGGCGGTACGACCAGTCTGCGGGCGAGCGCTCCGGCGGCCTCGGTGCCGTGATCGGTGCGCACGATATGCAAACAGAGGTCGATTCCGGCCGCCGTACCCGCGGAGGTGAGCACATCGCCGTCGTCGACGAACAGCTCACGCGGATCGACGTGGACGGACGGGTAGCGCTTGGCCAGCGTCGGCGCGTACATCCAGTGCGTCGTCGCCGGGCGGCCGTCGAGCAGACCGGCCGCGGCGAGCACGAACGCTCCCGTGCACAGTCCCACTATCCGGGCGCCTTCCTCATGTGCGCGGCGCAGGGCCTCAAGGGCCTCGGGCGGCGGCGGTGAGGTGATCGACCGCCACGCAGGCACGACGACGGTGCCCGCCCGGCCGATGGCCTCCAGTCCGTACGGCGCGGTGAGTTCGAGCCCGCCGGTGGTCCTCAGCGGTCCGTCCTCGCCTGCGCAGACGAGCAATCGGTAGCGGGGGACTCCGGCGTCCTGGCGGTCGATTCCGAACACCGAAAGCGGTATGGAACTCTCAAAAATGGGGCCGCCGCTGAACAGCAGTACCGCGACGACTTCCCGGCGCCGGCGCCCGGAGAGCTTTCGTGCTACCTCCGGTGCGGCGGAGTCCTGACTCATGACGCTAAGCCCCCCTCGGTGTTCGCGTCTCCCCGTTCGTTTCGGGCCTTTCGCTCCTGCACTTTTCCCCTCGGTGTTGCACGAGTCCCGAGCCTTCGATACCCATGATCGAATCTACTGTGTCCCGTGGCGCCGACGTGACAAGTTCGGCATGCCCCGCTATGTCTGCATGGGAACTTGGCGCGAAGCATTCGATCACGAAGCGTTCCATCTGCAAGCCCCGCAGGGAAGTGCGCAACGCGCGCATGGCCCGTCCCCGTAGGGTGCGTCAGAGCGGGGAGACCCTTTCCTGCCTGGTGACAAGGGTGTTGCCGCGCCATTTCCCCAAGGGAGGGGCAGTAGCGCGAAGTTGGCTGAAATTATACGGGTGCGGACGTGCGAACGGGTCAGTCTCCGGAAGCACGAACCCCACTGTGACGACCGCCTCCGTGCGCCCCCTGAGCCGTCCGTGCGCGTCGGCCGCGCCGGGTGGGGGCCGCTCTCTCCGGCCGCCCCGGCGCCACGGCCCTCCCGGCTGCCGTACTTCCCGTCCCGTCCGGCCCGCGAGTCCCGTCCGCACCCTCCGGCGTCCCCCGCCGTGGCCCCGCGTCCGCCGTCGTCGCGGGTGTGCCCGCCGGAGGCCCGCCCGCCGCCGTCCCCGTCCTCGCCGACCGCTGTGCCGCGCGGGCCCGGGCCCCGCCGCGTTCCGCGTGCCGCAGCAGCATCCGGCAGGCGGCCGTCACGGCGGTGAGGCCGAACGCCGCGGCGGTGGCGCCGCCCACGGACGCCCCGTACACCACGAGGACGACCGGGACGAGCAGGGCGCTGAACGCCGCCCAGCGGACGGCATCGCTCGCGGAGTCGGCGGAGGCCGCGGAGGCGCCCGGGAAGGAAGGGGACGGCGGAGCCGAGGCGGACGAGGTGACGGGCAAGGGCTCCGTGACCGAAGGCGCGGGCGCGGGGGAGGCGCCGGGCGGGGCCGGGGACGGTGGCGCGGGGGTCCGGGAGGGGGTCGGGGCGGCGGTACGGAACGGGGCGGACGGGTGCGCGGGCACGGACGCTTTCCTCAGGGCTGCGGGGTGGGACCGGGATGACCGCGGTGCCAACGAGGGGCGCACCCTTCCGGTCACCGCGGCACTCGGTGCCTCGCCCGCGCGGGTGCGGTCGGTGCGGTCGGCGCCGGGCGTGTTCCATATGTCCCGGACTCCTGTCCCGGGGGCCCGCCGGGGTGGCCGGGAGGCTCGGCGCGCGGACCGCGCGGGCTTCTCCGCGGCCCTCGCGGCCCCGGACCGCCCGCCGGTCCCCCGGCCCCGGCGCAGGTCCCCGGCCCGTGAGCGCCCGTACGGCCCCGTTGGGACGGCTGTAGCCGCCAAGTGGCATTGCCATACGGGACGGGCTCAGGCATGCTCCCTTGAACGCCTGAATGGGGCGGCAGGCCCTGGGCAGGAGAGGAGTGTCGCCGTACCCTTACGGGTATGGGCCAGGGAAGATGATTCCCGGACACAGCTCCGTTTTGTTCTGTCCACCTGTTCTCCCCTCCCACTGAGGACTTCCTTCGCCGAGACACCGATGGCCGGTCACGAAATCCCCGAACCCGCGGACCGCAAGCAGGTAGCCGACCCCACGTCGTCGGATCTGCAAGCGGCGGAAGAAGCACGCCATTCCTGCGACCCGGCGTTCCGCCACGGAGTCGTCGTCGGCTTCGACGGATCGACCTCCAGCGAGCGGGCGCTCGCCTACGCCATCGGCATGGCCCGGCGCTCCGGCTCCGGTCTGATCATCGTCCATGTCGCCAACCGGCTGCCCACCACCGTCTGGGCGGGGTGCGAGCCGCCGGTGTTCGTCGATGTGCCCGACCACCGCACCGAGGTCCTCGGGCTGGAGCTGGCCTGCGCGGACTATCTGACCGAGGTGCCCTGGATCCTGGTGGAGCGCGGCGGCGACATCTGCCATGAGCTGGAGGAGGTCGGGCGGGAGTACTCCGCCGACGCGATCGTCGTCGGCTCCACGCACGGGATCGTCGGCCGTATCTTCGGCTCGGTCGCGGGGCGGCTGGCACGGCGGGCTCAGCGGCCCGTCGTGGTCATTCCCTAGCCACCGGATCCTTCCCCCGGCGCGGGTTCCTCCGTCCGGCGCGGCTTCTCCCTCCGGGCGCGGGCTGTCACCTGACGCGGGCTCTGCTCCCGGCGCGGGCGCTTTGCGGCGCCGTTCCCCCACCCGTACGTTCTACGCCCCCCGGTCTCTTCGACGCCGTGGTCCGGCGGGCTCTGCGCGCCGTCCCGAACGGGCCTCACTCCACCGTGCCACCCCGGAGGCCGACGCAGGTGACACGGGGTCAATTTCCGTCGTGTACACGGAAAACTACCGTCGCGTAGAGGTGAATTGTGCGCTTGTGAAGGGTACATAAAGTTCGCTGGGCCGCAGCGCGACCGCGCGTGCACAGCGGCGCGCGTACAGGCGCGTACACAACTGCACGGACAACTGCACAGGACAGGAAGGGAGCCCGCCGTGGACAAGGACGTCTCTGCGGGAAGCGCTACTACTTCAACTCTCGGCCACCTCGCCCTCGGTCTGACGCTGCTGGCGTTCGGCGTCGGCACCACCGGTGTCGTCGACAACGTCTCGGCGGCGGATGCGTCCGCGCTCGCCACCTGGGTGGGCGGTGTCGCACTGTTCATCGTCGGACTGCTCGAATACCGCGCGGGCGACGCGGGTTCGGGCACGGCGTTCGCCGGTCTCGGCGCCTTCTGGTTCACCTGGGGGACCGGTGTCGGCGACGGGGCCTCCGCGGAGGCCGCGGGGCTCTTCATGCTGGTGTGGGCGCTGCTCGCCCTGACCCTCACGGCCGCGTCCGCGGGGGCCGGTCTGTTCACCCAAGGGGTGTACGGGCTGCTCACGATCGCGCTCGTCCTGCTCGGCATCGCCTCGCTCGCGGAGAACAGCGGGCTGGCGAAGGCGGGCGGCTGGGTCGCGGCGGTGGCGGGGCTGGCCGCGTGGTACGGCGCGACGGCCGCGCTCGCCAAGTGGCCGACCTTCTCGGGACGCGCTGCCGGCCGGGGAGTGACGGCCACGGGCTGAGGCGGTGCGGGGCCGGCGCGGATGGTTGAGGCAGGCGCCGGCGAAGGGGCGTTCCCTCGCGCGAGTGGCGATGCGCGAGGGAACGCTTGGTTCCGGGCCGGGCTCCGGGGCCCGGGTGCCCGGGTGCTCGGAGTCGGGTTCGGGGCCGGGGAACACCACAACGGGACCGGTCGGCCTCCCCGGTCCGTGCCGGGCGGCGAACCGGCTCAGGGGCGGCGGTGGTGGGTGCCGGGGGTGTAGCCGAAGGCGCGGCGGAAGACGTCGATGAAGGCGCTGGTGGAGGACCAGCCGCAGCCGTGGGCGACCGTGGTGACCGGCATGCCGTCGGCCAGCATGCGCAGGGCGTGGTAGAGGCGCAGCTGGGTGCGCCACTGCGGGAACGTCATGGTCAGTTCCCGGCGGAAGAGGCGGCTGAGGGTGCGCTCGCCGACTCCCGCGGTCGCCGCCAGGGCGGCGAGAGTGCGCGGGTCCGCGGGGTTGTCGTGCAGGAGGTCGCAGACGGCTGCGAGGCGGGGGTCGGCGGGGGCGGGCAGCCGGACGGGTTCCTGCGGTGAGGCGCGCAGCTGGTCGAGGAGGACCGCGCGCAGGCGCAGCCGCTCCGGGGTGTCGTCGTAGGGGGCCCTGGTGCAGGCGAGGATCAGCTCGCGCAGCAGAGGGCTGACGGCGAGGACCGTGGGGGCGTCGAGGCCGAGGGGGTTGGTGTCGGGAGGCAGCCCGAGCAGGTGCAGGGCGAGGTGGCCGTGGGCGCGGTGGGCGTGGACACACCCGGCGGGAACCCAGATGGCCCGGGTGCCGGGAGCGAACCAGGTACCGGCGTCGGTGGTGACGGCCAGGACGCCGGAGCCCGCGTAGACGATCTGGTGGTCGTCGTGGCGGTGCGCGTCGATGCTCTCGCCGGGAGCCAGTGTCCGGGTTCGGGTCGGCGCCTCGGGAGCGTGGCGGATATGCGGCACAGCTTGGCATTTTAATGGAAGCGCGCCAAGTCGTGCCGTGGCGACGATGGCCTGGTGTCCCCGAACCAGTCCTCGCGTACCCGGCCCCTCACGCTGTTGTCCCTGGGACATGCCTGCGTGGACGTCTACCAGGGCGCGGTGGCCGCACTGGTCCCGTTCTTCGTGTCCGAACGCGCCTACTCCTACGCCGCCGCCTCCGGCGTCATCCTGGCCGCTTCCCTCCTGTCGTCGGTGGTGCAGCCGCTGTTCGGGGTCCTCACCGACAAGCGGGCCATGCCGTGGCTGCTGCCGGTGAGCACGCTGGTGGGCGGCGCCGGAGTCGCCCTCGCCGGTGTCAGCGGCTCCTACACCCTGACCCTGGTGGTCGTCGCGGTGTCCGGGATCGGTATCGCCGCCTACCACCCGGAGGCCGCACGTGTGGCACGGGACGTCAGCCGCGGCAGCCACGTCGCGATGGGCTGGTTCTCCCTCGGCGGCAACCTCGGCTTCGCCGCCGCGCCCCTGCTGGTCTGGGCCGTCATGGCCACGGGCGGCCTGCGCGCCTCGCCTCTTCTGGTCGTTCCCGCCCTCGCCGGTGTGGCGCTGTGCGTCGCCGCGCTGCGGGGAGCCGAGGCCCCCGCCCCGGCGACGGCGGCCGACCGCGCGGATGGGGCCGCCGGCCGGGATGACTGGGCGTCCTTCCTGAGGCTGTCGGGGGCCGTCGTGTGCCGCTCGATCGTCTTCGTCGGCCTCAGCGCGTTCATTTCGCTGTACGCGCGCCAGCGCACCGGCGGCGGAGAGGTCTCCGGCACGGTCGCGCTGTTCGTGCTCTACCTCGGTGGCGCGGTGGGCACGGTGGCCGGCGGGAAGCTCGCCGCCCGCCACGGCCGTGTCCCGGTCGTCCAGTGGTCCTATGCCCTGACCGTCCTCGCCGTGGCCGGTGTGGTCTTCGTTCCCGGCCCGCTCCTCCACGGGTGCGTCGCCCTCGCGTCGGCCGGACTGTATGTGCCCTTCTCGTTGCACATCACCCTCGGCCAGGACTACCTGCCCAACCGCGTGGGCACCGCCGGCGGCGTCACCCTCGGTCTGGCCGTCGGCATCGGCGGTATCGCCGGTCCGCTCATCGGCGCCGTCGCCGACGCCACCTCCCTGCAGACCGCTCTCGCACTGCTGATCGCGCCGCCCGTCCTCGGCCGGCTTCTCCTGTGCGCGCTGAAGGAGCCCGGGACGGCCGACGCGGCCACCGCCCGGCCGGAATCCGCCGCCGACCCCACGACCCGTCCCTGAGCCGTCGGGCGGGCGTTGTCCGGACCCGTGCCGCGCGCGCCCGGCGGGGCGCGCGCGGGGTCCCGCTATTCCACCGTGACGGACTTGGCGAGGTTGCGGGGCTTGTCGATGTCCCGGCCCATGGCCAGGGCCGTGTGGTAGGCGAAGAGCTGGAGGGGGATGCCCATCAGGATCGGGTCCAGCTCGTTCTCGTTCTTCGGGACGACGATCGTGTGGTCGGCCTTCTCCTGTTCGCGGTGGGCCACCGCCAGGATGCGCCCGCTGCGGGCCTTGATCTCCTCCAGGGCGGCGCGGTTCTTCTCCAGGAGGTCGTCGTCGGGGACGATCGCGACCGTGGGCAGGGCGGGCTCGATCAGGGCGAGCGGGCCGTGCTTCAGCTCGGACGCCGGGTACGCCTCGGCGTGGATGTAGGAGATCTCCTTGAGCTTGAGGGAGGCCTCCAGCGCGACCGGGTAGCCCCGGACCCGGCCGATGAACATCATCGACTGCGCGCCCGCGTACTCCTCGGCCAGCTTCTTGATCTCGGCCTCGGACTCCAGGATCTCCGTGATCTGCTCCGGCAGCCTGCGCAGACCGTCGATGATCCGCTTGCCCTCGGAGACGGACAGGTCGCGGATCCGGCCCAGGTGCAGCGCGAGCAGGGCGAAGGCGACGACCGTGTTGGTGAAGCACTTGGTGGAGACGACGCAGACCTCGGGTCCGGCGTGGACGTACGTACCGCCGTCGGCCTCGCGGGCGATCGCGGAGCCGACCACGTTGACCACGCCCAGGACGCGCGCGCCCTTGCGCTTGAGCTCCTGGACGGCGGCGAGGACGTCGTAGGTCTCACCCGACTGGGAGACGGCGACGTAGAGCGTGTCCGGGTCGACGACCGGGTTGCGGTACCGGAACTCGGACGCGGGCTCGGCGTCCGCGGGGATACGGGCCAGGGACTCGATCAGGCCCGCGCCGATGAGCCCGGCGTGGTACGAGGTGCCGCAGCCGAGGATCTTGACCCGGCGGATGCCGCGGGCCTCGCGGGCGTCCAGGTTGAGCCCGCCGAGGTGCACGGTGGAGAACCGGTCGTCGATCCGGCCGCGCAGCACACGGTCCACCGCGTCGGCCTGCTCGGAGATCTCCTTGTGCATATACGTGTCGTGGCCGCCCATGTCGTACGACTCGGCCTCCCACTCCACGGTGGTGGGCGTGGCGGTGGTCGTCGACCCCTCGGTGGTGTACGTGCGGAAGTCGTCGGCCTTGAGGGTGGCCATCTCGCCGTCGTCGAGGGTGACGATCTGGCGGGTGTGCGCGACCAGGGCGGCGACGTCGGAGGCGACGAACATCTCCTTCTCGCCGATGCCGAGGACGACGGGCGAGCCGTTGCGGGCGACGACGATACGGTCGCTGAAGTCGGCGTGCATCACGGCGATGCCGTAGGTGCCCTCGACCACCTTCAGGGCGTGGCGGACCTTCTCCTCCAGCGACTCCGCGGCGGAGCGGGCGATGAGGTGGGTGAGGACCTCGGTGTCGGTCTCGGAGGCGAAGACGACGCCCTCGGACTCCAGCCGGGCACGCAGCTCGGAGGCGTTGTCGATGATCCCGTTGTGGACGACCGCGACCAGGTTGTCCGGGGAGAGGTGGGGATGGGCGTTCTCGTCGCTCGGCGCGCCGTGGGTGGCCCAGCGGGTGTGGGCGATGCCGGTGGTGCCGGCGAAGCGCTTGGGGACCCGGGCCTCCAGGTCACGGACACGGCCCTTGGCCTTGACCATCTTCAGCCCGGCGGCCTTGGGGCTGGTGATCACGATGCCCGCGGAGTCGTACCCCCGGTACTCCAGCCGCTGGAGGCCCTCCAGCAGCAGTGGTGCCACATCACGCCTGCCGATGTATCCGACAATTCCGCACATAGGTTGTTACCCCTCCATAGGTGAGAACGGTGCCCGAGCCACGGCCGGCCCTGTTCAGCCGTAGACGATGCGGCGCAGCTGGCGGAGCGACAGCTCCGGCGGTGCGACCGCGCGGTGCGGCAGCTCGGCCGCGATCCGCTCGAAGATCTCGGGGTTCGCCAGGCCGCCGGACTTGAGCTCCCGGTGGCGGCGCCGGACATAGTCCTCCGTCTTCTCGTCGAAGTACGCCAGCACGTCGAGGACGACCCGGGCCGCCTCCCCGCGCGGGAGCGCGGTACTGCGGACCAGGTGGTCGACGAGGTCGTCGTGCGGTGAAGCTGAGGATGGCGGACGACCCGGTCGGCGTTGTTCGAGCACCCGTAGATATTGGGGGTCCGATCGCCCCGAATGCAAGAATCCTGCCCGATTTCGGGCAGGTCTGCATTACAAACGCTTCAGAATCGCCTGCTTGGCGGTGGCGAACTCATCGTCCGTGAGTATCCCCGACCGGTGCAGCTCACCCAGCTCGCGCAGCCGCCGCAGCATCGCGTCATGATCGCCACCGTCGGCGGCGGGCGCGGACGCGGGCGCAGCGGGGACGGGCTCCGGGGTGTCCGGGCCGGGCGGGGCCAGGGCGGGCGGGGCCAGGGCGGGCCGCGCGTCCTCGGGGGCGTACGGATGCGGCATACGGGCGACGACGGCCGCCGCGATCAGCGCCATCAGGGGGTCCTTGCGAAAACCCCACAGCTCGATGGCGTGCGGGTCGTACTTGGGCGGGGACGAGGTCCGGCCCTTGGTGACGACGAACCGCAGGAACCCGTTCTCCAGCGACGCCGACGGCTGCCACTCGACCGCCTCCACGTCCCCCAGGCCGATCGTGCGGGTTCCGCCCGACGACTTGGACTCCTCCGTCTTCCAGTTCCACGACAGCCGGATCTGCTCACCGTCGAAGTCGACGGTCCCGTCGCCCGCCGACGCGCTGATCGGCAGCGTGGGGCCGGGCAGCAGATAGCGGCCGACGGGTTCGGAGGCGATCTGCTCGATCAGCAGGGCGTTGCGGACCTCGTCGACGAAGTACTCGGCGACTCCGGTGCGGTCGTTCTCCACGGTCAGCTGATACGGGTCGGAGCTGTCCCGCAGCCTGCCGCCGGTGATCTGGAGCAGGGGGTCGGCGCCGTTGCGCAGCCGCAGCCGCAGTCGGCCGGACTTTCTGCCCGGCTCGAAGGAGATGCCCGCGATGGCTTCCAGCGGTACGGCGAGTTCGCCGAGGGACTTGCGCAGCAGGCTCACATGCTTGTCGGAGCCGGGGACGACCCGCACGGTGTCGCCGTCGAAGGTCCAGGTGCCGTCCTTCTGGATGATTTCCGCCATGCGGTGATTCTTTCATTCGGGGGTGCGCGGGACGGTACGGCCGGGGTCGGAGGCCGCCGGGGCGGGGCACGGCGACGCGGGGTGCGTGGGCCCGGGGCGCGGGGGTGGCGCGGTGCCGGGGCCCGCGGTGCGGGGGTGGCGCGGTGCCGGGGTCCGCGGTGCCGGGGCCCGCGGTGCAGGCGTGACGCGTGGGGTGCGGGCGCGGGGCGGGGGCTCGGGCGCCGGGCCGACCGCCGCGTACAAAGGTCTAGACCTTGACGCGGGGGCCGGGCACGATACCCATGGTGAGCACCACCGCCGCGCACCGCGGCCGTGACGCGCTGCGAAGGGACTCAGCCTGTGAGACCGCCGGGAACGTTCCCCCGACTGTTTGGTGTGCTCCTCCTCGTCGCCGGAGCGGGTGCCGGCTGCTTCGCCGGTGACGGCGGCGGACCCCGACCGGGGTCCGGCGGCCCGTCACCGGGCGCCGTGCACGCGCTGGGACGCGTCGTGCCCGCGCCCGCGTCCGTGAAGCCCGGCGGCACCCCGTACACCCTCACCGCCGAGGCGGCGATCCGCGTCGACGACTCGCCCGAGGTGCGCCGCATCGGCGACTACCTCGCGGGGATCCTGCGGCCCTCCACCGGCTACCCCCTGCCCGTGACACCGGGGCCCGGCGCCGACGGCATCCAGCTGCGGCTGCGGCCCTCCGAGAGCGCGCTGGGCGAGGAGGGCTACCGGCTGGAGTCCTCCGGCGGCACGCTCACCGTCACCGCGCGCGAGCCCGCGGGGCTCTTCCACGGTGTGCAGACACTGCGTCAGCTGCTGCCCGCCGCCGTGGAGAAGCGCACCGCGCAGACCGGGCCGTGGACCGTCCCCGGCGGGACGATCACCGACACCCCCCGGTACGCCTACCGGGGCGCGATGCTCGACGTCGCCCGCCACTTCTTCACCGTCGACCAGGTCAAGCGCTATATCGACCAGCTCGCCGTGTACAAGATCAACACGTTCCATCTGCATCTCACCGACGACCAGGGGTGGCGTATCGCCGTGGACTCCCGGCCCGCGCTCGCGACCGTCGGCGGCTCCACCGCGGTCGGCGGAGGGCCCGGCGGGCACTACACCAAGGCCCAGTACCGGGAGATCGTCGCCCACGCGGCCTCCCGGTACATGGAGGTCGTCCCCGAGATCGACCTGCCCGGCCACACGGCCGCGGCGCTCGCGTCCTACGCCGAGCTGAACTGCGACGGCAAGGCGCGGCCGCTGTACACCGGCGTCGACGTCGGCTTCAGCTCCCTGTGCGTGGACAAGCCCGCGACGTACGACTTCGTGGACGACGTGATCCGTGAGATCGCCGCGATCACCCCCGGCCGGTACCTCCACATCGGCGGCGACGAGGCGGACAGCACCGACCCCGGGGACTACGCGGCCTTCATGGCGAAGGCGCAGGCCGCGGTCGGCCGGTACGGCAAGACCGTCATCGGCTGGCACCAGATCGCGGGCGCGGACCTGGTGAAGGGGGCGGTGGCCCAGTACTGGGGCACCGACACGACGGATTCCGGGGAGCGGGAGGAGGTGGCGGCGGCGGTGAAGAAGGGCGCGCGGCTGATCCTCTCCCCGGCGGACCGGACCTATCTCGACATGAAGTACGACTCCGGTACGCAGCTGGGGCTCGATTGGGCGGGCCTGGTCGGGGTCGACCGGTCCTACGACTGGGACCCGTCGGCGTACCTCGCGGACGCGGGCGTCCCCGGGGACGCGGTCCTCGGCGTCGAGGCGCCGCTGTGGTCGGAGACCCTCACGACGAGCGCGCAGCTGGAGTGGATGGCCTTCCCCCGGCTGCTCGGGGTGGCGGAGAAGGGGTGGTCGCGGGCCGGCTCCTGGGAGGAGTACGCGGTGAGGCTGGCGGAGCAGGGGCCGAGGCTGGAGGCGCGGGGGGTGGCCTACCACCGTTCCCCGAAGGTCCGCTGGCCCGAGTAGCGGGGCTCTCCCGGCGCGGGGTGCTGTGGGGACAGGCTGGTGATGCGGCCGGCGGGTGTGCGGCCTGTGATGCCGGTGTGGGGTCGGTGGCAGGTGTACCCGTCGGTCCAGTCGGTGAACGCGTTCCGGCGTTCGGTGTCCGAGCTGTAGGGCTGGTGGTAGGCCCACTCGCCGAGCAGGGTGCGGTGGAGGCGTTCGAGCTTGCCATTGGTCTGGGGTCGCCGGGCGCGTTCGCAGCGTCGGACGGGCTCGCGGGTGGCCCGGTCCAGGGCCGCCAGGCCGTGCCGGGCGAGGATCCGGTGGGCGGTCGAGGGCGCGATCCGCGGCGGACGGCCGGTCGCAGCGGGCCGATCCGGTGCTCGCGGCGCAGGCGCAGGATCGGATCCTCCACGCAGCGCCCACGCGAGGCCGGTCCGCCCCGCAGAACCCGGATCCTGGCCATGACGGCCTCGAAGGCCGGCGCATTCCCCGTCCGGCCTGCGGTGATATGGAGAGCCGGAGGCCGTGCCGGGCTGTCACTGGCCAGACGGACCTTCGTGCTCAGGCCGCCGCGAGAGCGTCCGAGTGCGTGGTCTTCGGGCTCGGACCGGCCAGCCGTCCCCATTTCCTGGTTTTCCTGGCTCCTGCCGCATGCTGGTGGGCCCGGCAGACGGTGGAGCCCACCGGCACTGTCCAGCCCGGCCGTCCGACCGGCTGAGGCCCGCCGCTCTCGCGGCCTCGACGGGATCGGTCCACACATCCATCGGGACGACCCCGATGCTGCGGCCCTCGTCGTCCAGCAGCTGTCCCATCCGCTTGACGTGTCCGAGCGTCACCGCGCGGTCGGTGATGCGCAGGTCGGGATAGCGATCGGCCAGCAGGAGTTCCAGCCGGTGGGCGTCATCGAGGGAGCGCAGCCACGCGCTGTGCAGGACATTGCTCGATCCGCCGGCGGTGATGGCGCACGAGCGGGTCTCGGGGAGGGCGGCCAGGCCGTTGGCGATCGCCTCCAGCCGGGCGGCGGGCGACTGTGCCGACAGCGTCAGGCAGACCGGCCAGCCGGACAGCGGCTGGGCGACGTCGCAGCGGAGCACCAGCGCCCGGACGGCGACCATCGACCGCAGCCGGCGGCGTACGGTGCTGAGCCCGCACCCGAGACCGGCGGCCAGCTTCGTCAGCGAGGCGCGGCCGTCGCGGGACAGCATCCGCAAGAGCCGGTGTTCCACCTCGGGCAGCGGTCTGACCGTGCCGGTGCCGAGATGCACCGGCGAGTCCATCCGCTCCAGCTGCCGGGCGTCCAGAGTCCTGAGCCGCCAGTCGCCGCCCAGTGCGTACGCCCTGGTGACCAGCCGGGTGTGGGTGGACCGGACCCCTGTCACGGTCCCGATGGCGTCGCGCAGATAGCGCGAGAGCGCGGTCAGACCGGGTGTCGCCACGGTCAGGAGCAGGTCGTGGGCGCCGCTGGTGTGCTCGACGCTGAGCACATGGGGCCAGCGGGCCAGTGTGGCGGCGGTGGCGAGCACATGCCCCGCCTCGCAGTCGACCTCGACGAGCGCGACGGTCCGGAGCAGACCGACCGGATGGGCGGTGACCCAGGCGATTCCCGCCTCCGTCAGCCGTGACCACCGCCTCGCGGCCGTGACCGGGTCCACCCCGAGGGCGGCGCCGACCCGGGACCAGGGAGCCCGGGGATCGAGCTGCAGCGCATGGATCAGGGCGAGGTCCAGCTCATCGGGGTGAGCGGCAGATTCCTGCATGGCTTGAGCCCCCTCGGCACAATCCTGTGATTTTCGCGCCAACACGGATCTTCGGCAAAACAATGCCCTACCGCCGGAGGAGCCGGTACACCACGCGAGGAGTGATCCGTGACGATTCTGGACGACGCGAAGACGCTTCAGGGCGATCTCGTGCGGCTGCGCCGCGCCCTGCACGCCGAACCCGAGATCGGCCTCCACCTGCCCCGTACGCAGGAGAAGGTGCTCGCCGCACTCGAAGGTCTCCCGCTGGAGGTGACCACCGGTACCGCGCTCAGCTCGGTGACCGCCGTCCTGCGCGGCGGCCGGCCGGGCCCGGCCGTCCTCCTGCGCGGCGACATGGACGCGCTCCCCGTAACGGAGAGCACCGGGCTGGAGTACGCCTCCCGTATCCCAGGACAGATGCACGCCTGCGGCCACGATCTGCACACCGCGATGCTCGTCGGCGCCGCGAAGCTGCTGTGCGCCCGCCGGGCGGAGCTCAGCGGCGATGTGGTGTTCATGTTCCAGCCCGGCGAGGAGGGGTGCGACGGCGCGCGCCTGATGATCGAGGAGGGTGTCCTCGAAGCGTCCGGGGCACGGCCCGTCGCCGCGTACGCCCTGCATGTGGGGCTCGGAAAGACGGCGAACGGGGTGTTCGGGACACGTCGCGGACCGCTGCTCGCGGCATCCGACTCCGTCCGCGTGACCGTGCGCGGCCGGGGCGGGCACGGGGCCGCCCCGCACCTCGCGCTCGATCCGATCCCCGCCGCCTGCGAGATGGTCACCGCTCTCCAGACCTTCGTGGCACGCACCTTCGACGCCTTCGACCCCCTGGTGCTGACGGTCGGCGCGTTCCGGAGCGGCACCGCGAGCAATGTGATCCCGGACCGGGCCCGGTTCGACGCGACGGTGCGGACGTTCTCGACCGGGACCCAGGAGCGCGTCAGGGAGGGAGTGCTCCGGGTGTGCCGGGGGATCGCCGCCGCCCACGGACTGGAGGTGGACATCGACTACACCGAGGAGTACCCGGTGACCGTCAACGACGACACCGAGGCCGAGTTCGCCGCGGGCGTCGTCGCGGACGTCCACGGCGAGCACCGGTTCGCCTGGGTCCCCCAGCCGGTGTCCGGTGCCGAGGACTTCTCCCGGGTGCTCGCCGAGATACCCGGCGCGTACGTCTTTCTCAGCGCCGTGCCCGCCGGCACCGACGGCACCGGCCCGATGAACCACTCCCCGCTCGCCGTCTTCGACGACGGCGTCCTCGCCGACGGCGCCGCGCTCTACGGCGAACTCGCCCTCCGCAGACTCGCCGCCTGAACACCTGGCACCCCCGACACCCAGACCAGGAGCCCGCCATGTCCGAAGCGATAACGTCCACAGCGAAGAGACCGGCCCCCTCAGGCTGGTCCAGCAAGCCCCTCGCAGTGCTGCTGCCCCTGCTGTTCATCGAGTTCTTCAGCGGCGTCCTCCAGATCTACTTCGTCCCCCTCTACCCCTGGCTCTCCCGTGAGTTCGGTGTCGACGCCGGCTCACTGGCGTGGGCGCTGACCGTGTTCACCATCGCCGGCGCGCTCGGCACCCCCCTGCTCGCCAAGCTCGGCGACCTCTACGGCCATCGCCGGATCCTGCGGGTCAACCTCGGCCTCGTCTCGCTGGGGTCCCTGGTCATCGCGATCGCCCCGAACTTCGGATTCCTCCTCGTGGGCCGCTCACTCCAGGGCCTCTTTCCCGCGTTGCTGCCGCTGATGTTCGGCCTCATCCGCTCACGGTTCGACGCCGACGTCACACGCCGCGCCGTCGCCTATCTCACCTCGTGTCTGCTGTTCGGCGGACTGATCGGGGCCATCGCCACCAGCCAGCTCGTCAAGGCGGCAGGCGGCCCGGAGTGGGTGCTGTGGATCCCCGTCGTCGGCACCGTGATCGGCTCCGGCCTGCTCTGGCTGGGGCACGAGCACACGGTCAGGGACCCGGAGGCGCGCGTCGACTGGGCCGGGGCGGCGCTGCTCGGTCTGGGCCTCGTCTGCCTGTTGCTCGGACTGAACCAGGGCCCGTCCTGGGGCTGGACCTCCGCGGGCATTCTCGCCCCGCTCGGCCTCGGGCTACTGCTGCTCGTGACCTGGGTGATCGTCGAACTCCGCGTCGACCAGCCCCTCGCCGACCTGCGGTTCCTGTTCCGGCCCCGGCTGGTGCCGGTGTACGTCGTCGGGGGCGGGGTGTACTTCGCGATCGAGGGCGGACAGATGGCCAACTCGATGTTCATGGGCCTCGAACTGGGATTGAGCGCCTCCGAGATCGGTCTGATGCTCATTCCCAAGATCGGCCTCGCGGTGCTGACGGCGGCGCTGAGCGCCCCGCTCAGCCGCTGGATCGGATTCTCCTGGATCATGGTCATCGGCAGCGCGTGCGTCGCCGTCAACGCCACCGGGCTCATCTTCTTCCGGGACTCGATCGCCGAATACCTCGTCTTCGCGATGCTCGGCACGGCGGGGCTGGGGTTCGTCGCCGGATCCGCCCGTGCCGTGATGGTCGGCGAGCTCCGCCGGCACGAGATGTCCACGGGCCAGGGCGTCTACCAGCTCTCCATCGTCATCGGGGCCGCGATCGGCAGCGCGGTGCTCGGTGCGATCTTCGCGGCGAACCTCCACGGCACCATCCCGACCGGGAGCGCGTACACCCTTGTGTGGATCGCGCAGTCGGCGATGGCCCTCATCGCCCTCATCGCGGCGCTGACCCACGTGTCCCGGACCGCGCGGGGCCGGACCGGCGGTGTTCCCGAAGGAACCGCGTAGGGCGGGTCGGCCTCCGGCGCCCCGCGCTCCTCCGACCTCTGTCCGCGTCGGTGACCGGGCGGGCGGGGCCTGGCTGCGCGGCACCTGCGGAAGGTGCCGTTACTGCCGGGGCCTCTGTCCGCAGTCCCCTGCTCCTGTCTGCCGCGCGCCGCACCGAGAAGAGGGACGGGCGCCCCCGAGGGACCGTGTTCGGGGGTGCCCGCCCCTTCGGGGGCGCCGCTGAAATGGTGTTCTTCACCTGCCGGAGGTGTCGACATCGCCCGTCAAGGGCGGTACTTCGGAAACGATTGCGCCGGAGCCGGAGCCGGAGCCGGAGCCGGAGCCGGAGCCGGAGGGCCGGGGGCCTTGGCCTGTCCGGCCCGTACGGTCGCTCAAGGCCGCGGGGTCCGGCCCGGGCACCACTCGGGGCCGCCGCCCGGACCGGGCGGCGGCCCCGGGCGGAGGCCGTGCACGCGCGTGCCGACCGTACCGGTACCGGCGGGGACCGGATCTCGCGCGTACCGGGCCACGGGACGGCCGGCGCCGCCGTGGCCATGGGGCGGGTGACCTTCCCGTACGGCTCGTACGGCTCGCACGGGCCGGTTGGACCCGTGCCCACTGCCCCCGGGGTTCGTCCGGCCGCGTACTCCCGCCGCGGACGGCCGTGGATATCCGGGGCGGATCAGCCCGTGAGCCCCAGCTCCCGGGCGATCAGCATGCGCTGCACCTCACTCGTGCCCTCGCCGATCTCCAGGATCTTCGAATCACGCCACATCCGGGCCACGGGGTACTCGTTCATGAAGCCGTAACCGCCGTGGATCTGGGTGGCCTCACGGGCGTTGTCCACCGCGATCGTCGACGAGTACAGCTTCGCCAGCGCCGCCTCCTTCTTGAACGGCTCGCCCTGCACCAGCCGGGAGGCCGCGTCCCGCCAGCCGACCCGGGCCATGTGCGCCCGCATCTCCATGTCCGCGATCTTGAACTGGATGGCCTGGTTGTCGCCGATCGGCCGGCCGAACGCGTGGCGCTCCCTGGCGTACTTCACCGACTCGTCCACACAGCCCTGCGCGAGACCCGTGGCGAGCGCGGAGATGGCGATCCTGCCCTCGTCGAGGATGCGGAGGAACTGCGCGTACCCCCGGCCCTCCTCGCCGAGGAGATTCGCCAGCGGCACCCGCACCTCGTCGAAGGCCAGCTCACGGGTGTCCGACGCGTTCCACCCGACCTTCGAGTAGGCGGGGGCGACGGTGAACCCGGGGGTGCCGGACGGGACGATGATCGAGGAGATCAGCGGCTTGCCCGCCTCCGTGCGGCCGGTGACGGCGGTAACCGTCACCAGTCCCGTGATGTCCGTGCCGGCGTTGGTGATGAAGCACTTCGAGCCGTTGATCACCCACTCGCCCGCGGCTTCGTCCCGGACGGCGGTGGTCTTCGTGCCGCCCGCGTCGGAGCCGCCGTCCGGCTCGGTCAGCCCGAACGCGCCCAGCAGCTCGCCCGAGCAGAGTCTCGGCAGCCACTCCCGCTTCTGCTCCTCCGTACCGAAGCGGAAGACCGGCATCGCGCCCAGCGACACCCCCGCCTCCAGGGTGATCGCCACGGACGAGTCGACGCGCGCCAGCTCCTCCAGGGCGATACCGAGGGCGAGATAGTCGCCGCCCATGCCGCCGTACTCCTCGGGGAACGGCAGCCCGAACAGGCCCATACGGCCCATCTCGCGGACGATCTCGTACGGGAACTCGTGCCGCTCGTACAGATCACCGATCTTCGGAGCGATCACCTCGTGCGCGAACTGCTCGACCGTACGGCGGAGCTCCTCGTGCTCGGGTGTGAGCCGGTGGTCCAGGGACATGGGGTCACTCCTTGTGGGAGAGGGCGCGAACGGTACGGGAAGGGCTGGGTCGGCCCAGTTGCTCGGCCATCCACACACTGGTGGCGGTGAGCCGGCCGAGGTCGACCCCGGTGTCGATCCCGAGGCCGTGGAGCATCCACACGAGGTCTTCGGTGGCGAGGTTTCCGGTGGCGCTCCTGGCGTACGGACAGCCGCCCAGCCCGCCCGCGGAGGCGTCCACGGTGGTGACGCCGTGCTCCAGCGCGGCGAAGGTGTTGGCGAGCGCCTGGCCGTAGGTGTCGTGGAAGTGCACACCGAGTGCGGAGGTCGGCACGCCCTCCTCGTTCAGCTCGGCGAGCAGGGCGAGGACATGGCCCGGGGTGGCGACGCCGATGGTGTCGCCGAGGGACAGCTCGTCACAGCCCATCTCCCTCAGCTGCCGGGCCACCCGGACCACCTGATGGATCGGGACCGGGCCCTCCCAGGGGTCGCCGAAGCACATCGACAGATAGCCGCGGACATGGATCTTGTCGTCCTTGGCGCGGGCGACGACCGGCTCGAACATGGCGAGCGACTCGGCGACCGTGCGGTTGAGGTTCTTGCGCGCGAAGGTCTCGGTCACCGAGCCGAACACCGCGATCGACCGGGCGCCGAGCGCGATCGCGCGGTCCAGCCCGCGTTCGTTCGGTACGAGGACGGGCAGGGACACGCCCTTCATGCCCCCGAGCAGGGGGAACAGCTGCTCGGCGTCGGCGAGCTGCGGCACCCAGGAGGGATGGACGAAGCTCGTCGCCTCCACGGTCCGCAGTCCCGCGTCGGCGAGGCGGCGCACGAACTCCGCCTTCACCTCGGTCGGTACGACCGTCTTCTCGTTCTGGAGACCGTCGCGCGGGCCCACCTCGTGGATGCGCACCCGGGGCGGAAGGTCCTGCGCCGGGACCTCCATGGGCAGCCCGCCGGGCGCCGGTCCGCCGGCCGGTCCGCCGCTCGCCGTCCTCGCGTCAGTCATCGCCCGCCTCCCGGTCCTTCGCGCTCTCGTGCGGGGCGACCACGGCCAGCAGCTGGTCCATGGCGACCGTGGTGCCCGGGCCGACGTCCAGCTCGGTGACCGTCCCCGCGTGCGGCGCGGAGATGACGTGCTCCATCTTCATCGCCTCGACCACGAGCAGGCTCTGGCCGGCGTCCACCTCGTCGCCGACGGCCACCTTGACGACGGTGACCGTCCCGGGCATCGGCGCGGCGAGCGTGTCCGCGCCCGCGTGGGCGGCGCCGCTGAGGGACGCGGCGACCGGGTCGTGGTCCTGGACGTGCCAGGAGTCGCCGTCACGGGCCAGCCAGTCGGCCGCGCGGCGGAAGGTGTGGGTGATCCCCTCCGCCGTGACGGTGACCGTGTCTGCGGTGACCCGGGAGGACTCCGGCACCCGGGCCGTCCTGGGCTCGAAACCGGGGACGCGCAGGGGGAAGGCGAGCGGCGGGGGATCGCCGCCGAGCCGCCAGCCGCTGGGCGCCGAGAACGGGTCCGTCCAGCCGTTCGCGTCCGGCCGGGGCGCGAGCTCCGCCTTCCGTACGGCCGCCGCCGCCGCGTACACCTCGTCCGGGACGCCGTCCGGCACCAGGCCGTCGACCTCCCGCTCCACCAGGCCGGTGTCCATCGTGCCCGCGACCACCGCGGGATGGGCCAGCAGCCGGCGCAGGAAGCCCGCGTTGGTCGGGACGCCGAGCGTGACCGTCTCGGCGAGGGCCGCGCGCAGCCGGCGCAGCGCCGTGGGGCGGTCGGGGCCGTACGCGATGACCTTCGACAGCATCGGGTCGTACAGGCTGGAGACCTCGGTGCCCTCGCTCAGGCCCGAGTCGGTGCGCACCCCTCCTCCAGGCCCTTCGAGCCGGGGGGAACCCCAGCCCTGGGGCTCGTGCAGCGCGAGGACCGTGCCGCCGGAGGGCAGGAAGCCGCGCGAGGGGTCCTCGGCGCAGATCCGTGCCTCTATCGCGTGGCCGGTGAGGGTGATGTCCCGCTGTTCGTACGGCAGGGGTTCGCCCGCGGCGACCCGCAGCTGCCACTCCACCAGATCGAGTCCCGTGATCAGCTCGGTGACGGGGTGCTCCACCTGGAGGCGGGTGTTCATCTCCATGAAGTAGTAGGAGGACGGGTCGGTGCCGGGGACGATGAACTCGACCGTCCCCGCGCCCACATAGCCGCAGGAGCGGGCCGCCTGCACGGCCGCCTCGCCCATGGCCGCGCGGGTCTCCTCGTCGAGGAGGACGGACGGGGCCTCCTCGATGATCTTCTGATGGCGGCGCTGGAGCGAGCACTCGCGCTCGCCGAGGTGGACCACCCGGCCGTGCGCGTCGGCCAGGACCTGGATCTCGATGTGCCGGGGCCGGTCGATCCACCGCTCCACCAGCAGTGTGTCGTCTCCGAAAGAGGCGCGGGCCTCACGGCGGGCCGCCGCGATCTCCTCCAGCAGCGCCGACTCCACCCGGGTGAGGCGCATGCCCTTGCCGCCGCCGCCCGCCGACGGCTTCAGCAGGACCGGCATCCCGATCGCACGGGCCGCGTCGGCCAGCTGGCGGTCCGTCAGACCGGAGCCGGAGGAGCCCGGTACCACCGGGACCCCGGCCGCCTTCACCGTCTCCTTGGCGCGGATCTTGTCGCCCATCAGCGAGATCGCCTCCGCCGGCGGCCCGATGAAGGTCAGGCCCGCGTCGGCGCACGCCAGCGCGAACGCCGCGTTCTCCGCGAGGAAGCCGTAGCCGGGGTGGATCGCCTGCGCGCCCGTGCGCACCGCCGCGTCCAGCAGGCTCTTCACGGACAGATAGCTCTCGGCGGCGGGCGGGGGACCGATCCGGACCGCGGTGTCCGCCTCCCGCACATGCCGGGCGTCGGCGTCCGCGTCGCTGAAGACCGCGACCGAGCGGATGCCCATCGCCCGCAGCGTACGGATGACCCGGACCGCGATCTCACCCCGGTTGGCCACCAGGACTGTGTCGAACATCGGCATGGTGTGAAGTCCCTTACATCCGGAAGACGCCGAAGCCGGGGTCGCCCAGGGGGGCGTTGGCGCAGGCGGTCAGGGCCAGACCCAGCACCTGGCGGGTCTCCAGCGGGTCGATCACTCCGTCGTCCCAGAGGCGGGCGGTGGCGTAGTACGCGCTGCCCTGCTGCTCGTACTGGCCGCGGATCGGGGCCTTGAACGCCTCCTCGTCCTCGGCGGACCAGGTCTCGCCCCGCGCCTCCAACTGGTCGCGCTTGACCGTGGCGAGCACGGACGCCGCCTGCTCCCCGCCCATGACCGAGATCTTGGCGTTCGGCCACATCCACAGGAAGCGGGGGGAGTAGGCGCGGCCGCACATCGAGTAGTTCCCCGCGCCGTACGAACCGCCGATGACGACCGTCAGCTTGGGGACACGGGTGCAGGCCACCGCCGTGACCATCTTCGCGCCGTGCTTGGCGATGCCGCCCGCCTCGTAGTCCTTGCCGACCATGAAGCCGGAGATGTTCTGGAGGAACAGCAGCGGGATGCCGCGCTGGTCGCACAGCTCGATGAAGTGGGCGCCCTTCTGGGCGGACTCGGCGAACAGGATGCCGTTGTTGGCGACGATGCCGACGGGGTGGCCGTGGATCCGGGCGAAGCCGGTGACCAGCGTCTGCCCGAACTCGGCCTTGAACTCGGCGAACCGCGAGGCGTCGGTGATCCGGGCGATGACCTCGCGCACGTCGTAGGGCGTACGGGAGTCGACCGGCACCACGCCGTACAGCCCGGCGGGGTCGGCCTTGGGCTCCTCGGACGGCTCGACCGACCAGGGCAGCGGGCCGCGCGCGGGCAGGGTCGCCACGATGTTCCGCACGATCCGCAGGGCGTGGGCGTCGTCCTCGGCGAGATGGTCGGTGACACCGGAGACCCGGGAGTGGACCTCGCCGCCGCCCAGCTCCTCGGCGGTGACGATCTCGCCGGTCGCGGCCTTCACCAGGGGCGGGCCGCCCAGGAAGATCGTCCCCTGGTTCCGTACGATCACGGCCTCGTCGCTCATCGCGGGCACATAGGCGCCGCCGGCCGTGCAGGAGCCGAGGACCGCCGCGATCTGGGGGATGCCCGCGCCCGACATCCGGGCCTGGTTGTAGAAGATCCGGCCGAAGTGCTCGCGGTCGGGGAAGACCTCGTCCTGCATCGGCAGGAACGCACCGCCCGAGTCCACGAGGTAGACGCACGGCAGCCGGTTCTCCAGCGCGATCTCCTGGGCGCGCAGATGCTTCTTGACCGTCATCGGGTAGTACGTGCCGCCCTTGACGGTCGCGTCATTGGCGACGATCAGGGTCTCGCGCCCGCTGACCCGGCCGATGCCCGCGATGACACCCGCCGCCGGGGCCTGGTCGCCGTACATCCCGTGGGCCGCGAGGGGAGCCAGCTCCAGGAACGGCGAGCCGGGGTCGAGCAGGGTGTCCACCCGGTCCCGCGGCAGCAGCTTCCCTCGCGCGGTGTGCCGGTCGCGGGCCCTCTCGCCCCCGCCGAGACGGGCCGCGGCGAGCTTGGCGCGCAGCACGTCGGCCAGCTCCCGGTGGGCGGCCTCATTGGCCTGCCAGGCCGCCGACGCCGGGTCTGCCGCGCTGGTCAGCACGGGTGCCTGCTGCATCGAGTCGAACCCCCTTGCCCGTACAACGTCAGTTAATGAACGTTAACTCCCTCCACAGGTTAACGACCGCTAACGGCGTTGTCTAGAATCGGGTCCCATGAGCATCAGGACGGACGCGCCGACCCGCCGCGAGCAGATCCTCAAAGAGGCGGCCCGGCTCTTTGCGGAGCGCGGATTCCACGGCGTGGGGGTCGACGAGATAGGGGCCGCCGTGGGGATCAGCGGCCCGGGTCTGTACCGCCATTTCGCGGGCAAGGACGCGATGCTCGCCGAGCTGCTGGTCGGCATCAGCGAGCGGCTCCTGAGCGGCGGCCGGCTGCGGGTGGCGGAGACGGCATCCGACCCCGAGGCGCTGCTCGCCTCCCTGATCGACGGCCATATCGACTTCGCCCTCGACGACCGTCCCCTGATCACCCTCCACGACCGCGAGCTGGACCGGCTGCGCGAGAGCGACCGCAAGCTCGTGCGCCAGCTCCAGCGGCAGTACGTCGAGCTCTGGGTCACGGCCGTCCGGGACCTCCACCCCGAGGTGCCCGAGTCGGAGGCCCGGGCGGCGGTCCACGCCGTGTTCGGGCTGCTGAACTCGACCCCCCACCTGGGGTCGCACGGCGGGGGGCTCCCCGCGCGCGCCGCGACGGAAACGTTGCTGCGGCGGCTGGCGCACGGGGCGTTCGCCTCGCTCACCCCGTAGCCGGGGCGCGCGGGCGCCGCGCATGCTTCGTCCCGCCATGTGGACGGCGTCCACCGTTCGGGACGTACCGTTTCGCCACGGGGACAGGGCGGCACAATAGAGGGCATGCCGATACCCAGCCGTGCCGCCCTCGTCGATCACCTCGTCCGCACCCGTATCGCAGGAGACGTCGCCACCCCGCGCGACAACAACCTCTCCCACTACCGCAAACTCGCCAACGGCGACCGGCACTTCTGGCTGGGCCTGGAGCTGGGCGACCGCTGGACGGACGAGCAGGACGTCCTGGCCGTGATGGCCGAGCGCTGCGGTGTCAGCGACGACCCCGCGCACCGCACCGGCCAGGACACCATCGACCCCGAACTGACCGTCGCCGGCCTGGACCGGCTCGCCGCCCGCCTGCGCAAGGCCGCCGCCGGGAAGGAGCGGGTCCTCTTCGCCACCGGCCACCCCGGCGGCCTCCTCGACGTGCACCGCCGCACCGCGGAGGCCCTGCGCGCCGCGGGCTGCGAGATCGTCCGGATCCCGGGCGGGCTGATGGCCGACGAGGGCATGGTCTTCCAGTTCGCCGACGTCGCGATGCTGGAGCGCGGCGCGACCCTCTGGCACACCCACTCCCCGGCGCCGATGGCCGCCGTCCTGGACGGCCTGGAGCGCGAGGGCAGACCACAGCCGGACCTCGTGGTCGCCGACCACGGCTGGACCGGCTGCGCGGGCGGGCGCGGCCTCGACGCGGTGGGCTACGCCGACTGCAATGACCCGGCCCTCTTCATCGGCGAGGCGGAAGGCACCGTTCAGGTGACCGTCCCCCTTGACGACCACGTCACCGACCCCCGCTTCTACGACCCGATGACGGACTACCTGCTCTACTCGGCGGGCCTTATGTGAGGGGGAGCTTGGAGGGTGACTGGGGGCTGTGTTTTTTGTGGTTCCTTCTCCCCCAGACTCCGTCCGGGGGAGAAGGAACCACAGAAATCACCGCGGCACCCGGACCACGCCCTCCTGGATGACCGTGATCGCCAGGCGGCCGTCCTGGGTGTAGATGCGTGCCTGGGCCAGCCCGCGTCCGCCCGAGGAGGACGGTGACTCCTGGTCGTACAGGAGCCATTCGTCGGCGCGGAACGGACGGTGGAACCACATGGCGTGGTCCAGGGACGCTCCCACGACGTCGCCGACGGTCCAGCCGCCGCGGCCGTGTGCCAGGAGGACCGAGTCCAGGAGGGTCATGTCGGAGACATAGGTGGCGAGGCAGACGTGCAGGAGAGGGTCGTCCGCGAGTTTGCCGCCTGCGCGGAACCAGACCTGTGAGCGCGGGTCGCGCGGTTCGCCGACGGCTCCGTACGGCGGGGCGCCCACATAGCGCAGATCGACGGCGGCACGCGCCTCCAGGAGGCGGTCGGCGACGCCGGGGTCGATGAAGTGCTCGGCGTACGCGGGCAGGCTCTCCGCCGCTGTCGGCAGGGTTTCCGGGGCGGGTGCGGGCGGCATCGGGGCCTGGTGCTCCAGGCCCTCCTCGTAGACCTGGAACGACGCCGACAGATGGAAGATCGGCTGGCCGTGCTGGACGGCGACCACCCGGCGTGTGGTGAAGGAGCGGCCGTCGCGGATGCGGTCGACCGTGTAGACGATCGGCGCGCCGGGGTCGCCCATGCGCAGGAAGTAGGCGTGCAGGGAGTGCGCCGAGCGGTCGTCGGGGACCGTGCGGCCCGCCGCGACCAGGGCCTGGGCGGCCACCTGGCCGCCGAAGACCCGGGGGATGACGGCGGTGCGCGACCGCCCTCGGAAGATGTTCTCCTCGATCTGCTCCAGGTCGAGCAGATCGAGGAGGTCGTCAAGTGCTGAACTCATGAGGTGACGGTAACCGGGCGCCGGGACGCTACAGACCCATGGACTTGGCGATGATCGACTTCATGACCTCGCTGGTCCCGCCGTAGATGCGGTTGACGCGGTTGTCCGCGTACAGGCGCGCGATCGGGTACTCGTTCATATAGCCGTAACCGCCGTGCAGCTGGAGGCACTTGTCGATGACGCGGTGCGCCACCTCGGTGCAGAACAGTTTCGCCGACGCCGCCTCGGCCGCCGTCAGCTCGCCCGCGTCGTGCGCCTCCAGCGCACGGTCCACGACCGCCTCGGCGGCGTCCACCTCGGCCTTGCAGGCGGCCAGTTCGAACTTGGTGTTCTGGAAGGACGCCACGGTCTTGCCGAAGACCGTGCGCTCCTCGACGTACCGCTGGGTGAAGCGGATCGCGGCGGCGGCCTGCGCATAGGCGCCGACGGCGATGGCGAGACGCTCCTGGGGGAGGTTCCGGCCCAGGTAGGAGAAGCCCTTGTTCTCCTCGCCGAGCAGATCCTCGGCGGGGATCTTGACATCCGTGAACGACAGTTCGGCGGTGTCGGAGGTCTTCAGGCCCAGCTTGTCGAGCTTGCGCCCGACCGCGTACCCCTCCAGCTTGGTGTCCACGACGAAGAGAGAGATGCCGTGGCGGCGGTCCTCGGCGCTCGGGGCGTCCGTGCGGGCGCAGACGATGACACGGTCGGCGTGGACCCCGCCGGTGATGAAGGTCTTGGCACCGTTGAGGACGTAGTGCGTGCCGTCGTCGGAGAGCCGGGCGGTCGTCTTCATGCCCGCGAGGTCGGAGCCGGTGCCGGGCTCGGTCATCGCGATCGCGTACATGGCCGCGCCCGAGACGAAGTCGGGGAGCCAGCGCTTCTTCTGCTCCTCGGTGCCGTACTCCAGGAGGTACGGCAGACAGAGCGCGACATGCACCCCGGAACCGCCGAAGGAGACGCCGGCGCGGGCGCTCTCCTCGGTGATGACCGCCTGGAACTTGAAGGAGGACTCCCCGGCGCCGCCGTACTCCTCCGGGACCTCTATGCCGAAGACGCCCAGCTCACCGAGCTTGTAGTAGAAGTCGCGGGGCGCCTGGCCGGCCGCGTACCACTCGTCGTACACGGGGACGACCTCGGCCTCGATGAAGGCGCGGATGGTCTCCCGGAACGCCTCGTGGTCCTCGCTGTAAACGCTGCGGCGCACGAACGCCTCCTCTGCATGCCGTGGGGCCGGGTCCGGTGTCGGGCCACGCGTGGTGGCCAAGCGCTTGCTCAGCATCAAGTTACCCGCTGGTCACCGAGGCTGTCCAGAGGTATCCCCGTGCCGTCCCCCTCCGGCCGGGACCGGGGATGAGACCGGGGACGGCGACGAGACCGGGACCTGGGACGGCGGGGGCGGTGACGCGAATCAGGTCGGCGGTCCGGCCGTCATCGGCCTGATGGCCTGATGGCCGGGTACGGGATCCTCGCCGACGGGCCCGACTTCTACGGCCTGCTCTCCTCGCTCGCGGTCTACGCGGTCGTCAGCCTGCTCACCAGGCCCGCCGACGCGGCCGTGCCGGCCAACTGGCGGGAGCGGCCCGCGGGCCGGGGCGGCGAGGGCGAGGACGCGGGCGAGGACGCGGGACGGAGCGAACCTGCGGCGGTCTGATCCCGCGCGCCGAGCTCCACGGCGCGGTACGAGTCCCGTCGTACGAGTCCCGTCGTGTGAGAGCCGGGTCCCGTGGTCCCGGTCCCGTCGTACGAACCCCTCCCCACCCCCTCCCCGTGGTCCCACCCTGGACAGCCGGATATCCGGTCACCTGGATACAGTCGAAACCGCATGGAAGCGGCAGGAAAGAAGGCATGTCACATGAGCAGCAACGAGCAGCCGCGCGGCCCGATCGACTCGTCCCGCGTCCCCCGGTACGCCGGACCCGCCACGTTCGCCCGGCTGCCCCGCCTCGACGAGGTCGGCAGTGCCGAAGTCGCCGTCGTGGGAGTGCCCTTCGACGCCGGGGTCTCCTACCGGCCCGGCGCCCGCTTCGGCGGAAACGCCATCCGTGAGGCGTCGCGCCTCCTGCGCCCCTACAACCCGGCGCAGGACGCCTCGCCCTTCGCGCTCGCGCAGGTCGCGGACGCGGGGGACATCGCGGCGAACCCGTTCGACATCCACGAGGCCGTCGAGACGATCGAGGCCGCGGCCGACGAGCTGCTCGGCACGGGCGCGCGTCTGATGACGCTCGGCGGCGACCACACCATCGCCCTCCCGCTGCTGCGCTCGGTCGCGAAGAAGCACGGCCCGGTCGCGCTGCTCCACTTCGACGCCCACCTCGACACCTGGGACACGTACTTCGGCGCCGAGTACACCCACGGCACCCCGTTCCGCCGGGCCGTCGAGGAGGGCATCCTCGACACCTCCGCCCTCTCGCACGTCGGCACCCGCGGCCCGCTGTACGGCAGGCAGGACCTCACCGACGACGAGAAGCTGGGCTTCGGGATCGTCACCTCCGCCGACGTCTACCGGCGGGGCGCCGACGAGATCGCCGACCAGCTGCGGCAGCGTATCGGGGACCGCCCGCTGTACATCTCCATCGACATCGACTGCCTGGACCCGGCACACGCGCCCGGCACCGGTACGCCCGAGGCCGGCGGCATGACCTCCCGCGAACTGCTGGAGATCCTGCGCGGGCTCGCCTCCTGTCACCTCGTCTCCGCGGACGTCGTCGAGGTCGCGCCCGCGTACGACCACGCCGAGATCACCTCGGTGGCGGCCTCCCACACCGCGTACGAGCTGACCACGATCATGACCCGTCAGATCGCGGAGGGCAGGGCCAAGTGACGCCGGGGGTCACTCGGGCGTGACGAACCCCGACTCGTACGCGGCGATCACCGCCTGCGTACGGTCCCGCGCGCCCAGCTTGGCGAGTACCGCGCTCACATGGGTCTTCACGGTCTCCGTGCCGACGTGGAGCTGTCCGGCGATCTCCGCGTTGGACAGCCCGCGCGCCATCAGCCGCAGTACCGCCGCCTCCCGCTCGGTCAGTGCCGCGCGCTCCATCGCCGCGCGTGCGGCACTGCTTCCGTACTCGGTGGCCAGCGACCGCACCGCGGCCGGAAAGAGCAGCGACTCGCCCTCCGCGACCAGCCGCACGGCGTGCACGATCTCCGCGGGCCGGGCCCGCTTGAGCAGAAAGCCGTCGGCGCCCGCGCGCAGCGCCTCGTACACGTACTCGTCGTTCTCGAAGGTCGTGATGACGAGGATCTTCGGCGGATCGTCGACGGTTCTCAGGACCGCGCGGGTCGCCTCGATGCCGTCGAGGAGCGGCATCCGTACGTCCATCGCGACCACATCGGGCCGCAGCCGCCGCACCAGCGGGATCACGGCGGCACCGTCGGCCGCCTCGCCGACGACCTCGATGTCGGGCTGCGCCTCCAGGACGGCGCGCAGGCCCGCCCGTACGAGAGGCTCGTCGTCGACGAGAAGCACGGAGATCGGCATCAGGCCAGGTTAGGCGGTGGGCACGGGTGGGACCGCGCGGACCCGGGCGCGGCCCCGCAGGCCCGGAGCGGTACGGGGGCCTCCCGGCCCGGTACGCGGCGTCCCGAAGCGGTACGGAGTCTCCGGGCGTTCGGGACGGCCACTCCGGGCGACACGCGGGCCGGGCCGGTGCGCGCCGGGGCCGCGCCCGGGTCCGCGCGCCGAGAGGGCCCTCACCGGGACCTCACACCCGGGACCTTTCACGCCCGGACTTCACCCGGAACCTCTTACCCGGGCCCCTTCAGCGGCAGTCCGACGCGGACCCGCCATTCACCCTCGTACGGGCCGGTCGCGGCCTCGCCGCCGAGCAGCGCGGCCCGCTCCCGGATCCCGCGCAGTCCGCTGCCCCGGCCGTTCGGAACGACGGGGCGGTCCAGCGGGTTGAACACCTCCAGTTCGAGCCGGTCGTCGTCGACGGCGATACGGACCCGGGTCGGCACCGGACCCATGTGCCGCAGCACATTCGTCAGCGCCTCCTGGAGGATCCGGTACCCCTCGCGTGACACCGGCCCCGGAACGAGCCCGACCGGACCCGTCACCTCCGCGTCGACCTCGGCGCCGGACGCCCGCGCGGACTCCAGCAGGCGGTCCGTGTCGGAGAGCGTCGGCCTGCTGCTCACGGGCTGCTCCGATTCCCTCAGGACGATGAGCACCCGCTCCAGATCCTCCAGCGCGGCCCGCCCGGTCTCCTCGATGGCGGTGAGGGCGCGGTCGGTGAACTCCGCGCTCCCCGCCGCCTTGGCGGCACCCGCCTGCACCACCGCGATCGTCAGCGCGTGCCCGATCGAGTCGTGCAGCTCCCGGGCGATCCGGTTGCGTTCCAGCAGCTGTTCCGTGCGCTCTTCGAGCGTGGCGAGCCGCTCCTGAGGGGAGGGGCCGAGCAGTCGCCGGGCGAGGGCGGTGATCAGTTCGCCGACCCCCACGACATACGCGGCCAGCACGACGACCGGCAGGGGAGTGAGCAGGACGTACCAGTCGGGCCCGCCCGGCAGTTCGATGAGGGAGGTCCGGGCCGGGCTGCCGGCGGTCCCGCGCGCCAGATCGACGGTGAGCGCGAGCAGATTCACGATCAGATAGCCGGTCAGCAGGCCGAGCACCATCCGCAGCTCCAGCCACAGCACCGTGCGTCCGCGATCGGCCCAGGTCCGCGACGGAGCGGCGACGATGCCGGACGCCGGGTCCTTGAAGCCGTGCGAGGTGAGCAGAAGCCGGGCCTGAAGACCCTCGGCCAGCCGCGCCGCCGGTACCAGACCCACCAGCGCCATCAGGAGGAACGGCACGTACGGATCGCTCTCCGAGACGAACAGCCACATCCCGAAGACGATCTGCCCGATGAGCAGATGCAGCACGCGGGTGTAGGTGACGGCGCGGATCAGCGGGCGGAGAAACCGGAGCATTCCGCCATCGTGCCAGGGCCCGGAGGACGGGGGCTCCCCCGCGCGGGGGAGCGGGTCTCCCCGGCCGGGGGAGGCACCGCCCGGGGTTCAGCGGCCAGGCTCAAGGCCATGACCAGCATCGACGTAGCGAACCTGACGAAGGAGTACGGCACCACCCGGGCCGTGGACGGGCTGAGCTTCCGTGTCCGGCCCGGAGCCGTCACCGGCTTCCTCGGCCCGAACGGAGCCGGGAAGTCCACCACCATGCGCCTGGTGCTCGGCCTGGACCGGCCCACCTCCGGCACCGCCACGATCGGCGGCCACGCCTACGCCGCGCTCGACGACCCGCTGCGCACGGTCGGCGCGCTCCTCGACGCACAGGCGGCGCCGGGCTTCCGCACCGCCCGCGCCCATCTGCGGATCCTCGCGGCGGCCGGGCGGATTCCGGAGCGCCGGGTGGACGAGGTCCTGGAGCAGACGGGGATCGCGAGTGTCGCGAACCGCAGGACCAAGACCTTCTCGCTCGGTATGCGCCAGCGGCTGGGGATCGCGGCGGCGCTCCTCGGCGATCCCCGGATCCTGATCCTGGACGAACCGTCCAACGGACTCGATCCCGAGGGGATCATCTGGATCCGCGAGCTGATGCGGAGCCTGGCGGGGGAGGGCAGGACCGTCCTCGTCTCCAGCCATCTGATGAGCGAGACGGCCACCTTCGCGGACCACCTCGTGGTGCTCGGGAAGGGCAAACTGCTCGCCGACACCCCGATGCGGGAGTTCGTCGTCACCTGGACCGCCCGGAAGGTGCGGCTGCGGACCACCGAAGGCGAGCGGCTGCGCACGGCTCTCACCGCCGACGGGTACGCGCCGTCCGTGGACGACGACGGTCTGTGGACCGTCGAGGGGGCGCGGCTCGACGACGTGGGCCGGCTCGCCGTCCGGGAGGGCATTCCCGTACTCGAACTGGCGGCGGAGGAACCCTCCCTGGAGGAGGCGTATCTCGCCCTGACCGCGGGCGAGGCCGAGTTCACCGCCGCTGCCGGCACCGCGACCCCGGAGGCATGATCATGACCAGCACCTCTCCTTCCGCGCCCACCCCGTCGGCCGCCACCCCGTCCGCCGGTACCGTCGGCACCGGCCGTGCTCCGGCCTCGCCCCTCGCCGCCGTCCTGCGCTCCGAGTGGCTGAAGATCCGCTCGGTACGGTCCCTGTGCACGGCCCTGGCCCTTGTCTTCGCCGCCACGGCCGGCTTCACCGTCCTCGCGACCGCGACGATGCCCGCCGAGACGACCGGCGAACCGGACTTCGACCCGGTGTTCGCCTCGTTCACCGGCCTCGCCGTCGGGCAGATCGCCGCGATCTGCTTCGGCGCGCTGGCCGTCGCGGCGGAGTACCGCACCGGCGCCATCCGCGTCTCCCTGGCCGCGGTCCCACGCCGTGGCCTCCTGTACGCGGGGAAGCTCGCCGTCATCGGCGCCCTGGCGCTCCTCGTCGGCCTCGTCACCAGCGTCACCTGCTTCTTCACGGCGCAGTCGCTCCTGGGCGACGAGGGCGTCGGCCCCGGCTCCCAGGGAGCGGTCCGCGCGATGGCGGGCGGTGGCGTCTACATCGCGCTGATCACCCTCCTCGCCGCCGCCCTCACCGTGCTCCTGCGCAGCGCGCCCCTGGTGATGGGCATCCTCATCTCGTTCCTGATCGTGGTCTCGTTCGTCCTCGGCGGCCCCGGCGAGTCCGGATTCATCGAGTACTTCCCCGACCACGCGGGCCAGCAGATCCTTCTCCAGGACCCCACCGGCACCCTCGGCCCCTGGGGCGGCCTCGGAGTGCTGATCCTGTGGGTGTCCGCGGGGGTCTGGGCGGGCGGAAGCTCCTTCCTCCGCCGGGACGCGTGACCCGGGCCCGGCCTGCACGCGGTCGGCCTCGGCGTCGGTGCAGGCGTCGGTGTCGGTGCAGGCGTTGGTGTCGGTGTCCCGCGAAGTCCCGCGAACGGAGCAGGGCTCGCGACCCGGAGTGCGTCAACGGGCCGACGTTCACCGGAAGTTCGCCCGCCCCCGACCCGGACTGCCCTAGCGTGGGTCCGTGCCCCTATCGATGCGTACGCGCAAAGTACTCGCCGCTCTCACCGCCGTCGCGACCCTCTGTGCCGGGGCGGGGACCGCGTCCGCCCGGGAAGGCGCCGGGGGCGGACACGCGTGTTCGGGGCGGGTGGGGATCGAGGGGTACTCCGACGCGCTCGACAAGACGGAGTACCAGGGGGTGTTCGTCGGGAACATCTCGGCTCTCGCCGTCGACGGAGGCGGGCGGATCGCCGCGCTGTCCGACCGGTCGGAGCTGTTCGGGCTCGACCGCGGGAGTCTGCGGCCGGTGGGCGTGGTGCGGCTCGCCGACGAGGGCGGGGCGCCGCTCGACTCCGAGGGGCTGGTCGTGGAGAGGGACGGAAACCGGCTGGTCGCCTCGGAGGGGGAGCCGTCCGTACGACGGTACGCGCGGGACGGGAGGCTGCTCGGGAGTCTGGACGTGCCGGACGCGCTGAAGGTGGCCCCGGCCGGGCGCGCGGTACGGAATCTCACCTTCGAGGGGCTCACGGCGCAGCCCGGCGGGCGCGTCCTCGTCGCCGCGATGGAGGGGGCGATCGCCGGGGACAGCGCGGGGATCGTACGGATGCAGACCTGGCAGCGCGGCAGGCACGACTTCCGCCCGGCGGCGCAGTACGGCTACCGCACCGACGCGGGGCTCGGCGTCAGCGAGATCACCGCCGCCGGGGACGGGCGGCTGCTGGTGCTGGAGCGGGGGTTCACGTCCGGCGTGGGGAACACCGTCCGGCTCTACCTCGCCGATCCGCGCGGCGCCGACGATGTGGGGGACGTCGTGAACCTCACCGGGCAGGCGGACGTACGGCTCATGCCGAAGACCCTCCTCGCGGACCTCGCCGACTGCCCCTCCCTGGGCGCGCCGGCCAAGCAGCCCCAGCCCAATCCGCTGCTCGACAACATCGAGGCCATGGCCGTCACCGGGCGGGCCCCGCACGGCGGGCTCCGGGTGCTCCTCGCCAGCGACGACAACCAGAACGCCGCCCAGACCACCCGCTTCTACCGGCTCACGGTGAAACCGCCCCACCGTCGCTGACCTTTCCGGGCCCGCCGACCGACCGGGCGCCCGTCCCGCCTGCCCGCCCCGGCTCCCGGCGCGGGCGCCCCGGGAAGCGCTCACCACAGCGCTCACCGCGGGGAACAGGGATCACGGCGCGATTCACAGGAAGGCTCACAGGAAGGCGTGAGTCAATTCCGTCATGGCCTCTCGCGGAATACGCCGTATCCGCGCCGCCTTCGTCGCGGCCGTCGTCCTCCTCCCCACCGTCGTGGCCGTGACTCCCGCCGACGCGGCCACGACGCCGGCCATCGCCTGTACCTCGCGCGATGTCTCCCTCGCGTTCAAGCTGCTGGTGGACATCGCGGAGGCGCTCGACGGCAGCCGTTCGACCGCCGCGCTCCACTTCGACGACCGGCTCAGCGACATCAGCTGTGAGGTGCGGGCGGACCGGACGTTCGACTCGGCGAGCGTGGTCAAGGTGACCGTGCTCGGCGCGCTGCTCATGGAGGCGAAAGACCGGGGGCGGGCGTTGACGGCACGTGAGCACGGGCTCGCACGGGCCATGATCACCCAGTCGGACAACGCCTCGACCGACACCCTCTGGCGGCAGCTCGGCACGGACCGGATCGAAGCGTTCCTGAACGCGGCCGGAATGAAGGACACCGTCCCCGGCACGGGCGGCCGCTGGGGGCTCACGCAGATCACCGCGCGCGACGAGTACCGGCTGCTGCGGCTGCTGACCGCGCCGAACGATGTGCTCACCGACGCCTCGCGGGCGTACGCCCTCACGCTGATGCGCGAGGTGACCGGCTCCCAGCGCTGGGGCACCCCGGCCGGCGCCCCCGCCACCGCGACCGCTCAGATCAAGAACGGCTGGCTGCCCCGGGCCACCCACGGCTGGCGCGTCCACAGCATCGGCGCGTTCACCGAGGACGGCCACGACCGTACGATCGCGGTGCTCACGGAGGACAACGCCACCATGGCCTCCGGCGTCGAAACCGTCGAAGCGATCTCCCGCGCCCTGCACCGGAATCTGTGACGCCGTCGACCGATGACGCGATCGACGGAAGGCGCGGTCGACCGATGACGCGGTCCTTCGGAGACGCGGCCCGCCGAAGGTTCCCGGAGGCCGTCGGTCACCGCGAGGCACCGATTTCTGTCACCTCTCCATAACTGTTCGAAGAGTTGCGCGGAAATCGTGCAACCTTTCGTACGACCGGCGGTCATCAGGGACAGGTGCGCCAGCCGTACGGAAAGGCCGCACCCCACAGGCCGCAAACAGGGGAAACAGGAACATTTCGATGACTCACCACCGCACACCCGGCGCGCCGCGCCGTCCTCGTACCGTCGCCGCCGCGCTCGCCGCGGTATTACTCGCGCCGGTCGCCGTGATCATGACCACGGCCTCGGCGCCCGCCGCCGCCGCGACACCGCAGGTCGTCTGCACGTCCAAGAAGGCGGGTCTCGCGAGCACGCTGACGAAGGGGATCAACGCGGCGCTCAAGGGCCGTACGTCGACCACCGCGATCTACTTCACGGACCGGGCCACCGGAACCAGCTGCCATCTGCGGGCCGCGCAGAAGTTCGACTCGGCCAGCGTCGTGAAGGTGACCGTGCTCGGCGCCCTGCTGATGGACGCGCAGAAGCAGAACCGGAGCCTGACCTCCCGTGAACAGGGCCTCGCCAAGGCCATGATCACCCAGTCGGACAACGCGTCCACCAGCACCCTGTGGAAGCAGCTGGGAGTCACCAAGATCCAGCGCTTCCTCACGGCGGCCACGATGACGCAGACCGTCCCCGGCTCGGGCGGCTACTGGGGACTCACCCAGATCACCGCCCGCGACCAGCAGCGCCTGCTCCATCTGCTCACCACCCGGGGCACGGTCCTCACCGACGCCTCCCGGGCCTACGTGCTCAAGCTGATGCGCGAGGTCGTGCCGTCCCAGCGCTGGGGCACCCCGGCCGGCGCCCCCGCCACCGCGACCATCCAGGTCAAGAACGGCTGGGTACCCCGGGCCACCCACGGCTGGCGCGTCCACAGCATCGGCGCGTTCACGGGGGCGAAGCACGACTACACGATGACGGTCCTCACCCAGGGCAACCGCACCATGAACGACGGCGTGAACACCATCCAGGCCGTGGCCCGCGCGATCCACAAGGGTCTCGGCCCGGCGGCGACCACGCGGGGTGCCTTCACCCCGAGCGCGGTTCCGCACGAGGCGGTGCCCGCCACCCCGGAGCAGTCCGCGAAGGACCCGGTACCGGCGACCCGCTGACCCCGGGCCTGCTGACCCGGGCCGGCGGCCCCGACAACCGCCCGTAACACTCCGTAGCCGATCACTGCGGCGGGATGAAATCCGCCCCGCGCCGCGTTGGTGCCTTCCGGTGGAACAGAAACCAACGGGAGGCATCACGTGGCGGCGGCGAAGGCGGCTGAAGGGGCCCAGGGCTGGGCACGGCGACTGTCCGGATACGCCTGGCGATACCGGCGCAACGTCCTCCTCGCCCTCGGCTCCTCCCTCGCGGGCATGGCCGTCCTGGCGCTCGTCCCCCTCATCACCAAGGTCGTCATCGACGACGTCATCGGGAACGGCAGCCGGTCGCTCGCCGTATGGACCGGCCTCCTCATAGCCGCCGCCCTCGTCGTCTACGTCCTCACCTATATACGCCGCTACTACGGCGGCCGTCTCGCGCTCGACGTCCAGCACGATCTGCGGACCGAGATGTACGCGACGATCACCCGACTCGACGGGCGCCGCCAGGACGAGCTCTCCACCGGACAGGTCGTCGGCCGCGCGACCAGCGACCTCCAGCTCATCCAGGGCCTGCTCTTCATGCTCCCGATGACCATCGGGAACGTCCTGCTCTTTTTCATCTCCCTCGCGATCATGGCCTGGCTGTCGCCGCCGCTCACCCTGATCGCCCTCGCCGTCGGCCCCGCCCTGTGGTGGATCGCCAAGCGCAGCCGGGTCCGCCTCCACCCCGCCACCTGGTACGCCCAGAGCCAGGCCGCCCATGTCGCGGGTGTCGTGGACGGCGCGGTCTCGGGCGTACGGGTCGTCAAGGGCTTCGGCCAGGAGGAGCAGGAGACCGGCAAACTGCGCGACGCAGGCCGCAGGCTCTTCGCCGGACGACTGCGCACCATCAGGCTGAACTCCCGCTACACCCCGGCGCTCCAGTCCATCCCCGCCCTCGGCCAGGTCGCGATGCTCGCCGTCGGCGGCTGGCTCGCCACCCGCGGCCAGATCACCCTCGGCACCTTCGTCGCCTTCTCCACCTATCTCGCCCAGCTCGTCGGACCCGTCCGCATGCTCGCCGTCGTCCTCACCGTCGGCCAGCAGGCCCGTGCGGGCGTCGACCGCGTGCTGGAGCTGATCGACACCGAACCCACGCTGGAGAACGGCACCAAGGACCTCCCGGCGGACGCCCCCGCGACCGTCGAGTTCGACGCGGTCACCTTCGGATACGACCCTGAGCGGCCCGTCCTCGACGGCTTCTCCCTGGAGATCGGCGAGGGCGAGACCGTCGCCGTCGTCGGCTCGTCCGGCAGCGGCAAGTCCACCGTGTCGCTGCTGCTGCCCCGCTTCTACGACGTGACGGGCGGCGCGGTCCTCGTCGGCGGCCACGACGTGCGCGAACTCACCCTCGAATCCCTGCGCGCCGCCATCGGGCTCGTACCGGAGGACAGCTTCCTCTTCTCCGACACCGTGCGCGCGAACATCGCGTACGGAAAGCCCGGAGCGAGCCGGGAGGAGATCGAGGCCGCCGCGCGCGCCGCCCAGGCGGACCGTTTCATCGCCGAACTGCCCGAGGGATACGACACCAGCGTCGGCGAGCAGGGACTCACCCTCTCCGGCGGCCAGCGCCAGCGCATCGCCCTCGCCCGTGCGATCCTCACCGACCCCCGGCTGCTCCTCCTCGACGACGCCACCTCCGCCGTGGACGCCCGGGTCGAGCACGAGATCCACGAGGCCCTCCGCTCGGTGATGACCGGGCGCACCACCCTGCTGATCGCCCACCGCCGCTCGACGCTCAATCTCGCCGACCGCATCGCCGTGCTCGACGGCGGCCGGCTCGCCGACATCGGCACCCACGAGGAACTCACCGCACGCTCGGCCCTCTACCGCAGGCTGCTGACCGACCCGGACGAACTGGGCGGCGTCTCCCCGGGCCACGCCCCGCCGCTGGAGACGGAGCCGGGCGACGACCGCACCGTACGGGAGGAGATGGCCGTACGGGAGGAGATGGAGGCCGCGTTCGACGCCGAGCGCGGGATCACCCCCCGGCTCTGGGTCCGCGACGAGAACGCCGCGGAGGCGAAGACCCCGGACGCCAGCCCCGAACTGCTCGCCCAGGTCGAGGCGCTGCCCCCGGCCGACGACACCCCGGACATCGACGAGAGGCGCGCGACCAGCGCCGAGCGGTCCCGCGGCGAGGGGCGGGGACTGCGGATGCTGCTCCGCGGTTTCGGGGCGCCCCTGCTGGTCAGCCTGCTCCTGGTGGCGATCGACGCCGGGATGGGCCTGCTGCTGCCGGTGCTGATCCGGCACGGCATCGACCAGGGTGTGGAGCAGGCCGCGCTCGGCGCGGTGTGGGCGGCCTCCGGTCTGGCGCTGATCGCCGTCGTCGTGCAGTGGGCTGCGCAGATCGGCGAGACGAGGATGACCGGCCGTACCGGCGAGCGGGTCCTGTACTCCGTACGCCTGCGGATCTTCGCCCAGCTCCAGCGGCTCGGGCTCGACTACTACGAGCGCGAGCTGACCGGCCGGATCATGACGCGGATGACGACCGATGTCGACGCGCTGTCGACGTTCCTCCAGACGGGCCTGGTCACGGCCTTCGTCTCCGTCGTCACGTTCTTCGGGATCATGGTCGTCCTGGTCGTCATCGACGTCCAGCTCGCGCTGGTCGTCTTCGCGACCCTGCCCGTCCTGATCGTCGGCACGTACTTCTTCCGCAAGCAGAGCGTGAAGGCGTACGAGCTGGCCCGTGAGCGCATCAGCGTCGTGAACGCCGATCTCCAGGAGTCCGTCTCCGGGCTGCGGATCGTGCAGGCGTTCCGCCGCGAGGAGCAGGGCAACCACCGCTATGTGACGGGCAGCGACAGCTACCGCCGGGCCCGGATCCGGGGCCAGTGGCTGATCTCGGTCTACTTCCCCTTCGTCCAGCTGCTGGCGTCGGTGGCCGCGGCCGCCGTGCTGATCGTCGGCGCGAACCGGATCGAGGCCGGCACGCTGACCACGGGCGCGCTGGTCGCCTACCTCCTCTACATCGACCTGTTCTTTGCCCCCGTCCAGCAGCTCTCCCAGGTCTTCGACGGGTATCAGCAGGCCGCCGTCTCTCTGAAGCGGATTCAGGAACTCCTGGAGGAGCGGCCCTCGACGACCCCGCCCGACCGGCCCGTCGAGGTGCGCTCGCTGCGCGGCGAGATCGTGTTCGAGGACGTCGGCTTCTCGTACGGCAAGGACGGTTCGGGCAGTGCGGAAGCGGCCCTGTCGGGTATCGATCTGCGGATACCCGCCGGTCAGACCGTCGCCTTCGTCGGCGAGACCGGCGCGGGCAAGTCGACGCTGGTCAAGCTGGTCGCGCGGTTCTACGACCCGACCCGCGGCCGGGTGACGGCGGACGGGACGGACCTGCGGGAGCTGGACCTGACCGCCTACCGGCACCGGCTCGGGGTCGTACCGCAGGAGGCGTATCTCTTCGAGGGGACCGTACGGGACGCCATCGCGTACGGCCGTCCCGGCGCGAGCGACGCCGAGGTGGAGGCCGCCGCCCGGGCGGTGGGCGCCCACGAGATGATCGCCACGCTGGACGGCGGCTATCTCCACGAGGTCTCCGAGCGGGGGCGCAATCTCTCCGCGGGCCAGCGCCAGCTGATCGCCCTCGCCCGCGCCGAACTGGTCGCCCCGGACATCCTGCTCCTCGACGAGGCGACCGCCGCTCTGGATCTGGCCACCGAGGCCCAGGTCAACCAGGCGACGGACCGGCTGACCGGCCGCCGCACCACGCTGGTCGTCGCCCACCGGCTGACCACCGCCGCCCGCGCCGACCGGGTGATCGTGATGGCCGACGGCCGGGTCGCGGAGGACGGTACCCACCACGAACTCCTGGCACGGGACGGGCAGTACGCGACCCTGTGGCGCACCTTCACGGGCGAGGATGAGCCCGAGGACCAGCCCGTGGTGGTGTGACCGGTCGTCCCGGCCGCTTCTCGCACCGTGCGTGAACCCTTCGCACCCCTGTCGCGTCGTAGCCGGGTACAGGCGCGAAACGCGAGGGAGAGCAAGCGTGTTGAGTGATACGGGTGCCCTGGGGAAGCGGCGTGCGGAGGGCGGCGGGAGCGCATGGGGGAAGGAGGACGGCGGGAGGGCGGGGACACGGCGGGTCCGGGGGACACCGTCCCGGCTGCCGGCCCTCGTTCTGGCCGTGGCCGCGTTCCTCCTGGCGGGGCCCGGCGCGGGCCCGGTCGCCGCCGCTCCCGTCGCCTCCGTCTCCCGGCACGGTGAGCCGGCCGGGGCACCGGACTCCGTCGGTGCCTTCGCGCTCTGCTCCGGACGGCATCTGAAAACGGTCGGATTCGCCACCGGCGAGGTGCGCGTCTACCGGAACCGGCAGTCGGCCTGTGCCGTCACGGTCGCCAAGAGGCCCGGGGCCCGGCGGGCGATGGTGGTCTCCATCCAGGCGCGCGGTGGCCGGGCCGTCGTCGAGAAGGGGCCCTTCCGCCGCCAGGCGGGCCCGGTCTCCGTATTCGCCCTCAACCGCTGTGTCCGCGCCTCCGGTTCGGTCGCCGGGGTCGGCCGTTCGACCGGCTGGATCTCCTGCTGACGGCGCGGGAAGCCGCGGGAAGCCATGGGAAGCCATGGAACGGCCGTGGACAGGGGCCGCGAGGGCCACGGGAACACGGGACGACACGACGCCGGGGGCCGGGCCGACGGGCCGGGGCGGGGGCGCGGTTCGGGGCCGACCGGTGTCCGGGCAGGGCGCCGGTCCCGGGGGCGGTCGGCGGGCGCGGGCGCGGTTCCGGGAGGCCCGGCGCGGGTTCCTCCGCATAGGCCGTTCTTGTCCGCCGCCCGGTGTTCGCTTCTGTGTACGCGCGGCCCGACCGGGTCTGGCGGCCGGGGTGCCGCGGCGCTAGGTTCGCGGCGACCCACAGAAGGAATGCAGGGGAGGGTTCATGCGCAAGGCGCTCAGAGGAGTGCTGTCGCTCGCGTTGCTCATCGGCACCGCGAGTGCGACCGGAGCCACGGCCAAAGCGGCCACCGCCGCGGGGCCGGAGCCCGGCGGCAACACCCGTGCACCGGCGACGGTGGACATCAAGGACCGGCTTCTCGCCATCGAGGGCATGAGCCTGTTAGAGGAGAAGCAGACTCCGGGATACAGGTTCTTCATCCTCGAATACACCCAGCCTGTCGATCACCGGAACCCCCGGAAGGGGACCTTCCAGCAGCGGCTCACCGTGCTGCACAAGGACACCAGCCGCCCGACCGTCTTCTTCACCTCCGGTTACGGGCTGAACGTCAAACCGCGCCGCAGCGAGCCGACGGCCATCGTCGACGGCAACCAGGTGTCCCTGGAGTACCGGTACTTCACTCCCTCCCGGCCCGCCCCGGCCGACTGGTCCGCCCTCGACATCCGGCAGGCCGCCGCCGACCAGCACCGCGTCCACACCGCGCTGAAGCGGATCTACGACAGGAAGTGGCTCGCCACCGGGGGCTCCAAGGGCGGTATGACCGCCACCTATTACGAGCGCTTCCACCCGGGTGACATGGACGGTGTCGTCGCTTACGTCGCCCCCAACGACGTGAAGGACGACGAGGACTCGGCGTACGACCGCTTCCTCTCCCGGGTCGGTACGAAGGAGTGCCGCGACCGCTTGAACGCCGTACAGCGCGAGGCTCTGATCCGCCGTGAGCCGATGAAGAAGCTGTACACGCGGTACGCGGCGGAGAAGGACTACACCTTCAACACGGTCGGCTCCATGGACCGGGCGTTCGAGGCCGTCGTGCTGGACTACACCTGGGCGTTCTGGCAGTACAGCCCGGCCGCCGACTGCGCGACGATCCCGGCCGCGGCGACCGCGACCGACCAGGAGCTGTGGGACACCGTCGACACGATCTCCGGCTTCTCGTACTACACGGACCAGGGCCTCGAACCGTATACGCCGTACTACTACCAGGCCGGTACGGAACTGGGCTCACCGGACATCGAGCAGCCCCACCTCAAGGGCCTGAGCCGGTACGGGTACCAGCCGCCGCGGAACTACGTGCCGCGGGAGATCCCGATGCGCTTCAGGAAGCAGGCGATGAAGGACATAGACCGGTGGGTGCGGCACCACGCCACCCGGATGATGTTCGTCTACGGCGAGAACGACCCCTGGGGAGCGGAGCGGTTCCGCCTCGGCGGGGGCAGCCGGGACAGCCATGTCTACACCGCGCCCGGTGCCAACCACGGAGCCGATGTGGCGGATCTGGTCCCCGACGAGCGGGCCGCCGCGACGGCCGCGATCCTGACCTGGGCGGGCGTCGCCCCGGCTGCCGTCCGGCAGGACGAGTCGAAGGCCGGGCCGCTGGCCGGGTTCGACGCGAGGCTCGACCAGAAGGACATCGAGCGGGGTCCGACCCTGCGCCCGTAGGCACGCGGGACGACGGCGTCGCTCTAGAGCGCACCGCCCTTCCGTCCGCCCGCCCGTCCTTTCCGTCCGTCCTTTCCGTCCGTGCGCGTGTCCGCCGGGCGGGCGGGAAGGCGGGCGGGAAGGACTGACGGGCAGGCGATCGGCCGGACCGGGGTCTGACGGACCGATTCATCCGGTGGGTTCCGGAGCCCGTTCGGCGCTTTTCCCGGCGGCATCCCCGGGCGGCCGGACGTGGTGGGCGCAGCCCACCGGCCTGTCGCCGCGGAGCCGCACATACAGATCCGTCGACGTGGGGCACTGCGCCTTCCTCGCCACCGCCGACCCGATCCGGAAGGCCGGGGGCCGTTTGCCCGAGCCGTCGCAGGCCGTCTCCTTCACCCGTCCGCCGCCCGCGTCGTAGACGCAGTCACCGGTGACGGTGTGCGGGCCGCCGCCCCCGCCGGGATCGCCCGGATGCGGCGGTTCCAGATTGCGCATGCAGGCGTATCCCTGGCCGACGATGCCGTCGCCGTCCTCGTCGGTGGTCACCCGGCTCTCGGAGATGTGGAGCACGAAGTCCGTGTCCACCGGGCAGGCGGGTCCGGTCGCGGGGCGTCCGCCGTGCCGGGCGAGCACCCGGGCGACCGCCTTCTCACTGGTGCAGGGCACCTCGCGGAAGCTCTTGCCGCGTGAGCCGCAGTCGCCGGTGCCGAGGAAGACCGAGCCGTGTCCGGTGCTCGGGGAGACGGGAGGGGACGGGGTCGCGGACGGCGTTCCACCGGTGTCCCGACAGCCCGTGGCGAGCAGCACCAGGATCAGCAGCGGGCCCAGTACCCGTACCCCTGTTGCTCGTGATGCTCCCATCGCGCCAGCAACTCCTGTGGACCGCCGCCGTGCCATACGGACCCCCGTCGTGCACCCGGCCGCCCGGCCGGTGGGACCAGGGTGGCCCGCCGGAGCGGACCACGCCAGCCGCGCCGGGTGGCCGGGGGCCGGATGACGGAGTGTCAAGGTGACGCATGACCGGTTTGCCTACGCCAGCTGTACGACACTCCGTCCGCGTGGGTCGGTTGTACGCTCCCGGCGAGGTCAGGCGTACGAGACCTTTCCGCGCGTCAGTCGTCGTACTCCAGGCCGTGGCCGACCGGGAACAGCACCCGCGACGGGTCGTCGGCGCGCTGGATGGGCACGGGCAGCCGTCCCTCGGGCTCGACGCGGCCCGCGATCACCCGGGTGGCACTCCGGACCTCGTTGCCCGTCCAGCCGTACGACGCGAGCGCGGCGGCGACACCGTCGAGCCGGGCGATGTCGTACGGGTTGCCGATGTGCAGCGCGACGACCGGGACACCGGTGGCGACCAGCCGGGCGACCAGCGTGCGCTGGGTGCTGGTGGCCGAGACGTTCTGGGTCGCCACGACGATGGCGTCCTTGCCGCTCGCCGCCGCCACGGCCTGGTCGATCAGCGCCGCGGTCGGAGCCTCGCCCCGGGGGGTGGGCAGTTCGGTCGCGGTGAAGCCCAGTCCGTTGAGGGTCGAGGCGATGACCTCGGTGGTCCAGGACTCGGTGTCGTTCGGACGCGGCGGGTTCGCGCCGACGACCAGGACGTTCTTCTGCCTGCGCCGGTGCAGGGGCAGGGTGTTGTTCCTGTTGACGAGGAGCGTCGTGGTCTTCTCGGTGATCTCCTCCGCGAGCGCGAGGTGCCTGCGGTTGCCGACCACCCGGTCGATCCTGCCGACGTCGATCAGCGGGTCCTTCAGCAGCCCCACCTTCTGCTTGATCCGCAGAAGGCGCAGGATCGATTCGTCGAGGCGCGCCTCGGTCAGCTCGCCGTTGCGGACGGCGTCCCTGACGGCGTTCCAGGCGACGGCCAGGTTCTGCGGGAACAGAAGCTGGTCCACACCCGCCTTCAGCGCGAGTACGGGGATGCGCTCGTCGCCGTACTTGACCCGGACACCGCGCATATTGAGCGCGTCGGTCACGATCAGCCCGTCGAAGCCCAGTTGCTCCCGCAGGATCCCGGTGATGATCGGCCGCGAGAGCGTGGCCGGGTCGTTGCTCGGGTCCAGCGCGGGGATCTGGATGTGCGCGGTCATGATCGAGTCGACCCCGGCGGCGATGGCCGCCCGGAACGGCGGCGCGTCGAGCCGGTTCCACTCCTCGCGTGTGTGCGTGATGAGCGGGAGGTCGCTGTGGCTGTCGGTGCCGGTGTCGCCGTGGCCGGGGAAGTGCTTGACGCACGAGGAGACACCGGCGCTCTGGTAGCCCGTGAGCTGGGCGGCGACCAGTGCCGCGGCGGTGTTCGGGTCCGAGCCGAAGGAGCGGATGCCGATGACCGGGTTGGCCGGGTTGATGTTGACGTCCGCGACGGGCGCGTAGTTCTGGTAGACGCCGGTGGCGGCCAGTTCGAGTCCGGAGATACGGCCGGCCGTCCTGGCGTCACGGCGGGAGCCGCCGGCTCCCATGGCCATCGCGCCGGGGAACTGCGTCGCGGGCGGGCCCAGGCGCTGGACGATGCTGCCCTGCTCCTGGTCGATCGAGAGCAGCACCGGCACGGGTGAGCGCTGGGCGGTGGCGACGGTCTGGATGGCGTTGGACATCTCGCCGAGCTGGCGCGGGCTGACGATGTTCCGCGACCAGCCGAAGTAGATGATGCCGCCCAGGTGGTACTTGGCGACCAGCTCCGCCGCGCTGCGGACGCCCAGGAGGCTCAGGTTGTCATTGACGTCGCGCTCGGCCGGGTCGGTGGCGGAGGATCCGAAGACATAGGTGGAGAAGAGCTGGCCGACCTTCTCCTCAAGGGTCATGCGGTCGATGATCTGCTTCAGCGGACGGTCGCTGATCGCGCGTTGCTGGGGGGTGCGCGCGAGTGCGGGGGTGGCGCCCGCGGTGACGGCAGCCGTGGCGACCGCGGTCGCGGTCAGGAGAGTGCGTCTGGAAAGGTGCTGGTCGTTCATGGGGGAGTGCTCCTTCCGGCCTTGCTGGCAAGGGAGTTGAAGGAAAAGCCCGATAACCCGTGGGCAGCCCTGAAAATAACTGCCAGATCGTGAAGAGGGCAATAAGACCCGCGCGCAAAAAACTACGAGGTCACCGGCATGTAGGTGATGACTCTGGCGGAGATTGTGAAGATTGTGGAAGTTATGGGGATGGGGTGGTGTGGACCTGTTGAGTAATGGTGTGGACCACTTGGTGTGGACCACTGGAGGGTGCGTGTGGCCGTACGGGTCTCCCTGCCCGTCTCCCGTCCGTCACCGCGTCCGTCCCCGGCCCGTCACCGTGCCCGTCGTCCGCTCGTCACCGTGCCCGTCTCCGGCCCGTCACCGCGTCCGTGGCGTCAGGCCGCCGCGTCCGCCGTCGCGCCGTTCTCGCTGCTCGTACCGGTCTTCGGGATGTCCTCGGCGGCGCTGTTGCTGGGCGAGGCCGTCGGCCCGCTGCGGTGGGGCGCCGCGGCGCTGCTGGTCGGCGGGGTCGCGCTCACCTCGCTGTCGCGAGAAGGCGCTCCAGATGCTTCCGCCCGGGAACCAGGAGATCCGGAAGGTCCGCCGCCCCCGGATACCAGCGCTTCTCGTACTCCCAGCTCAGCCAGGTCCGCGCCGTGAGGGTCTCCAGACATCCGGCGAGCGGGAGCACACCCGCGCCGAGCGGGAGCGGCGCGAGGTCCTCGGCCGATGCCACGTCCTTGACCTGGACATAACCGAGGAAGGGAGAGAGCGAGGCATGGGTGACCGCAGGCTCCTCCCCGCGCAGCCACGGATGCAGCACGTCCCACAGCGCGCCGGCGTGCCGGTGCCCGACCGGGCCGAGGACGCGGGAGACATCGGCGCCCGACCGGTGCGAGTCATGGGTCTCCAGCAGGATCCGTACGCCGAGGCCGGCCGCGGTCTCCGCGGCGGCGCCGAGACGGCGGGCGGCCGTCGCGTCGGCGGTGTCCGGGTCCTGGTCCCCGCCGCCGGGGAAGATCCGCACATACGGCGCGCCCAGGTCGGCGGCCAGGACGAGGAGTTCACCGATCTCGTCGAGCACCGGCGCGTCGTCACCCGCCCCGCCGACCCGGGTGTAGCCGCACACGCTCAGGATCGCCACGCCCGCACGCTCGAACTCCCGCACCACGGCGGCCCGCTCGTCCCGTCCGAGCCCGGGGTGGACCGGCTCCTCGGGGTGGGCGCGCAGCTCCACGCCCTGGTATCCGGTGTCGGCGGCGAGAGCGGTCACCTCCGCCACGGGCATGCCCGGCACCCCGAGGGTCGAGAAGGCGAACGCCATCCCGTCCCCGCGGGGCGTTTGGCGGTCGTCCGGGAACGGCTGACGGTCATTCCCGCTCATCCTGCGGTCGTTCCCGGTCGTGAGGCGGTCGTTCCGGGTCATCCGGCTGATCCTTCCTGGCTCTGACGGAGCGGCAGCCGCCAGTCCTGGCCGACCAGGTCCACTCCGTACGAACGGTGCGGCTTCTCCGCGACGAGCGTGAACCCGGCCCGCTGATAGAGCCTGCGCGCTCCGGCGAGTACGTCGTTGGTCCACAGCACGACTTCCCGGTACCCCACATCACGCGCGAAATCCACGACCGACCGGACGAGCAGATCACCGAGGCCGTGACCGCGCGCCTCCGGCTCGACGAGCAGCAGCCGCAGGCGGGCGGTGGCGGGCGCGTCGTCCCGTACGCACATCACCGAGCCCACCGGACGCCCGTCCAGCTCGGCGATCCACACCCGCTCCAGGTGCGGGTCGTGGTCCTGGGCGAAGTCGGCGACGATACGGGCGACCAGGCCCTCGAAGTCGGCGTTCCACCCGTATTCGGCGGCGTAGAGGGCCCCGTGGCGCTGCACCACCCAGCCCAGCTCGCCGGGCCCCGGGTCGCGCAGTACGGGACCCTCGTGCGGAACGGGCCGGGTGTGGCCCAGGGTCTCGCGCACGGTCCGCATCGCCTCCACGAGCCGCGCTCTCCGTTCCTGCGGCACCTCGGCGATCAGCGTGCCCACGGCCTCCCGCGACCGCTCGTCGAGCAGCGCGGCCGCCTCGCGCCCCCTGGGCGTCAGGGTGATCCGCTGCCGTCGTGTGTCCGCCTCGGACGGTCCCCGGTCCACCAGCCCGTCCCGCTCGAACTTCGCCAGCAGCCTGCTCAGATACCCCGCGTCCAGCGACAGCTCCGCCCGCAGGTCGGCGGCGTCGGTACGGGGGCTGTGCGCCAGCTCGTACAGCACCCGGGACTCGGTGAGGGTGTACGGCGTGTAGAGGTGCCTGCCGTAGTCCAGTGCACCGATGAGATTGGTGTAGAAGCGGTTGAACGCGCGGATTTCCTGGATCGGCATGGTGGTCGGCTCACTCCGTACCTGTGTCCCGAAATACCTTTGACTCAGTCAAAGGTATGAGTCCGCTGCCGTGTCCGCAAGGGGCGGGGTGTGCGGGTGCGGGTGTGCGGGGTGCGTGCGGTCGACGGGTCCATGGCGGTCACTCCCTGCCCGTCCGATACGGAGGACGGAGGAGCAGCCCGGTACCGGTCAGGCGATCGGTCCCGGGTTCGGCGCCGGGCTGCAGGGGGCGCGCCGGGTAGGCGCCGCGGGCGGGCGGAACCGCGCCCGGCGGCGGCACTTTTCGGGCGGGGGCGGGGCGGGGACCTCGGGAGAAGCAGCCCTCGCCGGCTCCGGGACTCCTTCAGGTTCCGTCGGTTCCGGGGCCGCCCCGCGCGGGACCGGACCGGGCGCCCGCGGGAGTACGGGCCACAGGGCGCCGCCCCGCGCCCGGCGGCGGGAGCCCCGGGCGGAACCGGGCCGGGATGGGGACCCCGGGTGCGGGAGCCCGGGCCGATGGGGTGCTCGGAGTCGTACGGAAACTAGGGCGTTTCTGATGGGTCAGGCTGGGTCGGTGAGCGGGGTCTGGTGCCGTGGATCGCAAGGCGGAGGATGGGGGTACCTCCCGGGCGAAGCTCCGGGGGAGAGCCACTGCGGTGGGGGTACCCCCGTGCCCGCAGGGCCACGGGGGCGAGGCGCGGTACCAGGGCACGCGATCCCAGCAAGATCCGTCAGAAGCGCCCTAGCGGCGCGGGGGAGCCGTCGAAGACCGTGCCATGAGGTCCGCCGCGATCGTCGCGACACCGCCCGGCGGTGGCTCCTCCCTGTCCATCGCCAGCCGTCCTGCCCGCGCCCCCGCCTCGGCCAGCGGCAGTCGTACCGTCGTCAGCGCGGGAACCGCGTCCACCGAAAAGGGCAGGTCGTCGAAACCGGCCACGGAGACGTCGTCCGGGATCCGCAACCCGTGGTCCCGCAGCGCCGCGCACGCGCCCAGCGCGACCGTGTCGTTCGCGGCCACGATCGCCGTGAGCCCCGGCTCCCGCCGCAGCAGTTCGCGCGTCCCGTCGTAACCGGAACGGCGCGCGTACGGCCCGTGGACCGTCAGCCGGTCCCCGTCCTCCTCGATGCCCGCCGCGGCGAGCGCCGCCCGGTGGCCCTCCAGCCGGTGCCGGGTCGTGGTGCGCCCGGCAGGCCCGGCGAGATAGCCGAACCGGCGGTGCCCGAGCGCGACCAGATGCTCGGTGAGCCGCCGTCCGCCCCCGCGGTTGTCGAAGGCGAGCGCGGCGTGGATGACATCGCTGCCCGGCCCCGGCAGGGGCGGCCTGCCGCACAGCACCACCCGCGTGCCGGCGTCCGCGATCCTCGCCAGCTTCGCGGACACCGCGGCGACATGGGCCGGGTCCTCCAGCGCCCCGCCGGTCAGCACGACCGCCGCCGCGCGCTGCCGCTGAAGCAGTGTCAGATACCTCAGCTCGTGGTCCGGCGAACCGCCGGTGTTGCAGACGACCGCCAGCTTCTCGCCGCCCGCCCGTGGCGAGCCCCGGTGCGGTGCGCCCGACTGCCCCGGGCCTCCGTGTCCCGCGCCCGGCCGCCCGCTGATCTCGGTCTGCGCGGCCCCGGCCATGATCCCGAAGAAGGGGTCGGCGATGTCGTTCACCAGGATGCCGACCAGGTCGGACGTGGCGGCGGCCAGAGAACTCGCCGGGCCGTTGAGCACATAGTCCAGGTCGTCGACCGCCCGCAGGACCCGCTCCCGCGTCGATGCCGCCACCGGGTAGTTGCCGTTGAGTACACGGGAGACGGTGGCCGGGGACACCCGGGCACGAGCCGCGACATCCGCCAGGGTGACTGTCATGGCTTTCCTCCGCGGGAACTGGCCGGGACCCTTGTCCGTGCCGCTGGCGGCAGGCTAGCGTCCCCTGGCGTGGAAAGCGCTTGCTGTTCTGCCGGTCCCGCACCGGGACGCCCACGGTCACCAGGAGCACCACAGTCACCACGGACGGACCCGCCCCAGGGACCCGTCCGCCGATCGATCCGCGATCCCGTCCGCCATACCGCACGCCGTCGCACCGCCCGTGGATCCCACGGGCGGCGCCCCCCGCACGGCATCCCGCACCCGCCCGCCTGCCCACCGGTTCGCGCGCGGATCACCGGCCCACCCGCCACCGCAGCAGCCCCCGCCGGTCCCGCGGCCCGTACGTCCCCCTTCCCGGCGCCCGCCCACCGTCCCGTCGATCCGCGAACCCGCCCGTCCCTCGATCCGCGAACCCGCCATCGGCCGGGCAGGCCCGCAGGGCCGACACGACCGGTGAAACCGGCGCGACCAGCGAGACCGGAGGCAGCTTCATGACACGCAGGACCGTGCGGATCGCCATGAACGGCGTCACCGGCCGGATGGGCTACCGCCAGCATCTGGTGCGCTCCCTCCTCGCCATCCGTGACCAGGGCGGACTCGATCTCGGCGACGGCCGGACCCTGTGGCCCGAGCCCGTCCTCGTCGGCCGCCGCGCACCCGCGCTGCGCGCCATCGCCGAACGCCACAACCTCCCGCACTGGACGACCGACCTCGACGCCGTGCTCGCCGACAAGACCGTCGACGTCTACTTCGACGCCCAGGCCACCTCCGCTCGCGTGACCGCACTCGGGCGCGCGATCGCCGCGGGCAAGCACGTCTACGCCGAGAAGCCGACCGCGACCGATCTCGCGAGCGCCCTGGAACTGGCACGTCTCGCCGACGCCGCCGGCATCCGCCACGGTGTCGTCCAGGACAAGATCTTCCTGCCGGGCCTGCTGAAGCTGAAACGCCTCGTAGACGGCGGCTTCTTCGGCGAGATCCTCTCCGTGCGCGGCGAGTTCGGCTACTGGGTCTTCGAGGGCGACTGGCAGGAGCCCCAGCGCCCTTCGTGGAACTACCGCGCCGAGGACGGCGGCGGTATCACCGTCGACATGTTCCCGCACTGGGCGTACCTCCTCGGCGAACTGTTCGGCCGGCTGACGTCCGTGACCGCCCTGGTGACGACGCACGTCCCGCGCCGCTGGGACGAGGACGGCCGGCCGTACGCGGCAACCGCCGACGACGCCGCGTACGCCATCCTCCAACTCGAGGGCGGAGCCGTGGCCCAGCTCAACTCCTCCTGGGCGGTACGGGTGATGCGCGACGAACTCGTGGAGTTCCAGGTCGACGGAACCCACGGCTCCGCCGTCGCCGGTCTTCGCCGCTGCCGCGCCCAGCACCGCTCCGCCACCCCCAGACCGGTGTGGAACCCGGATCTGCCCGCCACCGAGCCGTTCCGCGAGCAGTGGCAGGAGATCCCGGACAACGGCACGTTCGAGAACGGGTTCAAGGCCCAGTGGGAGCTGTTCCTCCGCCATGTCGCCCTGGGCACGCCGTACCAGGGGGATCTGCTGGCGGGCGCCCGCGGTGTGCAGCTCGCCGAACTCGGCCTCAGATCGGCCGCCGAGGGCCGCCGTATCGACGTACCGGAGCTGACGCTGTGACCATCCACCTGCCGGGCCCCGACGGCACCCTGCGGGTCCATGTCCCGCGCGCCGAGCCCGCCCGGTACGGGACGGGGGGCCCGCTCCGTACCCGTACGGTCTTCGCCGCCGCGCACGTCGTCGCCGATCCCCGCGCCGACACCGGCCGCCCCGACGCGCCCGCCGCCGTCGACTGGGACGCCACACTCGCCTTCCGCCGCCACCTGTGGTCGTACGGACTGGGCGTGGCGGAGGCGATGGACACGGCCCAGCGGGGCATGGGCCTGGACTGGCCGGCCGCCGCCGAACTCATCCGGCGCTCCGCCGCCGAGGCGAGGGCCGTGGGCGGTCGCATCGTCTGCGGGGTGGGAACGGACCAGCTGACTGGTTCCGTTGGCCCCGGCGACCTCTCCGCCGTCCGCCGCGCCTACGAGGAACAGCTCGCCCTCGTCGAGGAGACGGGCGCCCGGGCCGTCCTGATGGCGTCCCGCGCGCTCGCCGCCGCGGCCCGCACCCGGGACGACTACCTCGATGTGTACGGGGAACTGCTGCGGCAGGCGGCCGAGCCCGTCGTCCTGCACTGGCTGGGCCCGATGTTCGACCCCGCGCTCGCCGGCTACTGGGGCGGCTCCGATCGTGTCGCCGCCGCGGACACCCTGCTGGAGGTCGTCTCCGCGCACCCCCGGAAGGTCGACGGGGTCAAGATCTCGCTGCTCGACCCGGACCACGAGATCGCCCTGCGGCGACGGCTCCCCGCCGGCGTACGGTGCTACACCGGCGACGACTTCCACTATCCGGAGCTCATCGCGGGCGACGGACACGGCTTCAGCCACGCCCTGCTCGGCGTCTTCGACCTGCTGGCTCCCCTGGCCGCGCACGCCGTACGGACGCTGGACGAGGAAACCTCGCGCGGCGAGGCCACGGCACATGCCGCGGATTCCGCCCAAACCCCGGATTCCGCGCACGCGCCGGCCGCCAGGGGTCCGGCCGCCGCACCGAATCCCGTGAACGGCTCGGGTCCGGCGCCCGCCCCACGTCCAGCGGGTGCCACAGGCGGGGCGGGTCCAGCGGGCGCCGCGGAGGCGGCCGCTCCAGACCCGAAGGGCGCCGAGAGCACCGCGGAGGCGTCCCGCCGGCCCGGGGCGGCCGGTGGGACGAGGGCCCCCGGCCGGGGAGCGCGCCGGGATGAGGGAGCGCCTCCTCCCGGCCCGGCGCCCACTCCGGCTCCCGCGGCTGCCGTGCGTGCCGAACACGGCGCGGATCACGCCGGTGCCGTCGCCGGCACCGGGGGGTTCCGCGCGCTCCTGGACCCGACCGTCGAGCTCGCCCGTCATCTCTTCCAGCCGCCCACCCGCTACTACAAGACCGGCGTGGTGCTGCTGGCCTGGCTGGCCGGCCATCAGTCGCACTTCACCATGGTCGGGGGACTCCAGTCGGCCCGCTCGCTGCCGCATCTGGCCCGGGCGTACGAACTCTCCGACGGCCTCGGCCTGTTCCCCGACCCGGCGCTGGCCGAGGCCCGGATGGCGTCCCTTCTCACGGTGTACGGAGTCGACCGGTGAACGGCCACCGCCTCGACCGGTTGAGCATCAACCAGATGACCGTCAAGCAACTGTCCCTCCCCGAACTGACCGCCGCCTGCCGGCGGCTCGGTATCGGCGGTGTCGGCCTGTGGCGGGAGCCGGTCCGCTCGTACGGCGTCGACGCGGCCGCCCGGCTCGTCCGGGACGCCGGTCTGACGGTGACCAGCCTGTGCCGGGGTGGCTTCCTCACGGCGACCGACCCCGACGAGCGCGCCCGGGCCCTGGACGACAACCGCGCGGCCATCGACGAGGCGGCGGCCCTGGGCACGGACACCCTCGTCCTCGTCTCCGGCGGACTGCCCCCGGGCAGCCGCGATCTGACGGGTGCCCGGGAACGGATCGCCGACGCCCTGTCCGTACTCGCGCCCCTCGCGGGGGAGCGGGGCGTACGGCTGGCGATCGAACCGCTGCACCCGATGTACGCGGCGGACCGGTGCGTGGTCTCCACCGTGGCGCAGGCACTCGGCATCGCCGAACGGTTTCCGTCCTCCCAGGTGGGCGTGGTGGTGGACACGTATCACGTCTGGTGGGACGACACGGCCCCCGACGCGGTGGCCCGGGCGGGCGCGGCCGGGCGCCTCCACGCCTTCCAGCTCGCCGACTGGACGACCCCTCTGCCCGAAGGCGTTCTGAACGGCCGGGGACCGCTCGGGGACGGCTGCGTCGATCTGCGCGCGTGGCGGGAGCGGGTCGACGCGGCCGGATACCGGGGCCCGATCGAGGTGGAGCTGTTCAACGAACGGCTGTGGGCACGGGACGGGGTGGAGGTGCTGACCGAGACGGCCGAGCGCTTCTTCGAGCACACCCGGTGACACGGCGCCGCCCCTCTCCCCGGGCACGTCCACGCGAAAACTCCTGCGTCCTCTGTGACATAGACATCGGGGCCGGGCTCCGTCTGAGAGGTGTACGCGGTCACAGGTAACGGTGATCGTCCTGCTCAGCCTGGAGGAATCATGGGGACGAAGCGGCTCGTCACAGCGGGGGCGCTGGCGCTCGCACTCGCGGTGGGTGCCGGGGCGGCCATCGCCGTCGGCGAGGAGTCGACGTCGGCGGCGCCACGGGCCGGGTCCGAGGGCCGGCCCGCCGGGAAGCCACGCGTGAACACGGGCACGCAGGCGCAGGCGGACACCCACGCGAGTGCGGAACTCGCGGGTGCGGAGCGGGGTGTCGACTCGGGAGAGGGAACCGGCGCCGCCACCGGATCCGGCACAACCGGCGCCGGCCCGCGAGTCGTCCGGCCGGACCAGCCGGTCCGCATCGCCCCGGGCGGCGCCAGGATGGCACTCCTGACCGAGGGCAGGCAGAACTATGTCGTGGCATTCGGCGACGCGGAGTTCAGGGAGAGCCTCCGGCAGGCCAAGGCCCCCGGATACATCGGCGACGGCATCCGGCCCAACAGCCTCAGCGGGGGCACCCTCAGCGAGGGCGGGAACGTCCTGTTCACCGGTGCCTGGCGCACGGACGCCGTGCCCGCGCGGATGACCGTGCGGATAGGGAAAGGCCCCGCGCGGCCCGCTGCGATGCTCCGGCTGCCGGGCAGGCCCGGCTGGGGGACCTACTGGCTCAACGCGCCCGGCGCCGGATCGCTGACCGAGACCGTGACGGTCACCGCCTACGCCACGGACGGGAAGGTCCTCGCGAGCCTGAGGGCGGACAACCCGAAGCGGTGAGGCGTCACCACCTTTGACCATGGACCCCGAAAGCGAACAGCGGCCGCTGCCAGAGGACCTTGATTGAAGACGAGCGAGGAGGCGGAATTCCGGGCGTTCGTGGCCAGCCGCTGGCCCCGGATGCTCCGGACCGCCCGCCTCCTGACCGGCCATCACCATGACGCGGAGGACCTGGTGCAGGCAGCCCTGGCCAAGGCGTACGTGAAGTGGGAGCGCATCCAGCGCACCGACGACCCTGATGCCTACGTCTGGCGCATCATGATCAATGCCAATGTGGACCGGCTCCGGCGCACACGCGTACGGGAGTGGCTGACCAACCGGTTTCCCGAGACGGCCGCACCGGACGGCACGGAGCGCATAGCCGAGCGCAGCGTTCTCGCCGAGGCGCTTCACCGGCTGCCTCCCCGGCAGCGGGCGGTGATCGTCCTGCGGTACCTGGAGGACCGCAGCGAGTCCGAGGTCGCGGGACTGCTCGGAACGCGCGTCGGCACCGTGCGCAGCCATGCGGCGCGCGCCCTGCGCGCGCTCCGCGTCCAGCCCGGCATGACCGGCGCCGATGCCGACGCCGACGCCGAGGCGGGTGCGGGGGGCACGGTGGCGCCCAGGGGCGGGCTGCGGTCCGAGGAGGTCCGCCGGTGACCGGCCACCGGCCGCCCTCGGCCGACTCCGGTGACTTCGGCACCACCGGCGGCTCCCCCATCGCCGATGACCTCGGTGCCGTCGGCGGCTTCGGCGGCAGCGGCCATTTCGGCCACACCCACGGCCGCGCGGGCGTCGGCGATCTCCTCGGGAGCGGTTCCGGTGCCTTGCCCGACGGTGAGCGCGGCATCGGCACGGACGAGGGTCTCACCCTGGCACTGCGCCGTGAGGCCGACATCCACCCGGTGGGCCCCGCGCCGGTCGACGACGTGGTGCGCCGGGGCCGGTCCGTGCGCCGGCGCCGGATCGCGGGGGCGGGCAGCGCCGTCGTGGCCGTGGCCGCGCTCTCCCTCGCCGCCCACCTCGCGGTACCGGGTGCCGGGGGGAGCGCCACGCCGGCCACCCCCGCCCCACCCTCGCTCGGTTCCACGTCGGCCCCGTCCGTCGTCCCGTCTCCCGGGCCGACCGCGAACACGAACCCGGACGCGAGCCGGGAGACGAGTCCGACGGAGGGACAGAAGCCCGGCCTCCCGCCGTCCGGGGAGCAGCGGGGTGTGCGGACGGTGGAGCCGTACCGGGCCGTCGACATCGGGCGAGGCGTCGGGCTGGCACTGCTGCCGGAGGGGGACCAGAACTATGTCGTGGGTTCCGGCGACCTCCGGGCCGATGTCACCGAGGCCCGGCGGGCCGCAGGCGACGACCTCCCGCCGGACAGCCTCAGCGGCGGGTTCCACCCCGGAACGGGGCTCGTCGTGGGTGCCTTCCGTACCGATACCGTGCCCGCTCTGATCACGGTGCGGACGATCGAGGGGAAGGAGTACCGGACGACGCTCCTGCGCCTGAGCGGGGACAGCGGCTGGGGCACGTACCACGTCTTCACGGAGAGCGGCGGGGACTGGTACACCGCCACCGCGTACGCGGCGGACGGACGCGTCCTGGCACGGGGAGAGTTCGACGGTGTGGGCAGCGGTGTGGGAGGCAGGATCCCCGAGCGGTGACCGCTCGTGGCCGTACTGTGCTTTCCGCGTCCGCCGTGCTGTGGAGATCATCGAGGCTCCTGGGGGATATGGAGATACAGAGATATAGGGATAGAGGAGTGGGGTCCTGTCCGGGGATCGGGGCCCGGCCGCGTGCGGGACGTGCAGGTCGTGCGGCACCCGGCCCGCACCGGCCGGGCTCCCCGGCGTCCGGGCCCGTGTGATCACTGTAGGGAAACCGGCCGACGGGGCCCGAGTTATCCACAAGCGGCCCGTGCGGAGTTGTCCACAGGCGATCCGGACTGTCGGACCTCCGGGGTAGCTTCGGGGCATGTCCAATCCGGCAGTGCTCGAAGGTGTCCTGGAGCGGATCACCTATGCCAATGACGAGACGGGATACACCGTGGCCCGGGTCGACACCGGCCGCGGCTCCGGCGATCTCCTCACGGTGGTCGGCTCGCTGCTCGGCGCGCAGCCGGGCGAATCCCTGCGCATGGAGGGCCGCTGGGGCTCCCACCCCCAGTACGGCAGGCAGTTCACGGTCGAGAACTACACGACCGTCCTCCCGGCCACGATCCAGGGCATCCGCCGCTATCTCGGCTCCGGCCTGATCAAGGGGATCGGTCCCCGGATCGCCGAGCGGATCGTCGACCACTTCGGCGTCCAAACCCTCGACGTCATCGAGCAGGAGCCCAAGCGGCTCGTGGAGGTCCCCGGCCTGGGCCCGAAACGGACGAAGCTGATCGGCACCGCCTGGGAGGAGCAGAAGGCGATCAAGGAGGTCATGGTCTTCCTCCAGGGAGTCGGCGTCTCCACCTCCATCGCGGTGCGCATCTACAAGAAGTACGAGGACGCCTCGATCTCGGTGGTGAGGAACCAGCCCTACCGCCTCGCGGCCGATGTGTGGGGCATCGGCTTTCTGACCGCCGACCGGATCGCCCAGGCCGTCGGCATACCCCACGACAGCCCCGAGCGGGTCAAGGCGGGCCTTCAGTACGCCCTGTCGCAGTCCACCGACCAGGGGCACTGCTTCCTGCCCGAGGAGCGGCTGATCGCGGACTCCGTCAAGCTGCTCCAGGTCGACACCGGTCTGGTCATCGAGTGCCTCGCCGAGCTGGCGGCGGACGAGGAGGGCGTTGTCCGCGAGCGCGTCCCCGGGCCCGACGGAGGAGAGGAGGTGACAGCCGTGTATCTGGTGCCCTTCCACCGGGCGGAGCTGTCCCTCGCCGGACAGCTGACCCGGCTCCTGCGGGCGCCGGAGGACCGGCTCCCCGCCTTCCGGGACGTCGCCTGGGACAAGGCTCTCGCCTGGCTCGCGGACCGTACAGGAGCGGAGCTCGCCCCCGAGCAGGAGGAGGCCGTCCGGCTCGCCCTCACCAGCAGGGTCGCGGTGCTGACGGGCGGACCGGGCTGCGGTAAGTCCTTCACCGTGCGGTCCGTCGTCGAGCTGGCCAGGGCCAAGAAGGCCAAGGTGCTGCTCGCCGCACCCACCGGCCGTGCGGCCAAGCGGCTCTCCGAGCTGACGGGCGCCGAGGCGTCCACCGTGCACCGGCTGCTGGAGCTGAGGCCCGGCGGCGACGCCGCGTACGACCGGGACCGCCCGCTGGACGCCGACCTGGTCGTGGTCGACGAGGCGTCCATGCTGGATCTCCTGCTGGCCAACAAGCTGGTCAAGGCGGTCGCGCCCGGTGCCCATCTGCTGCTCGTCGGCGATGTCGACCAGCTTCCGAGCGTCGGTGCCGGCGAGGTGCTGCGCGATCTGCTCGCGGACGGCGGCCCGGTGCCGCGCGTCCGGCTCACCCGGATCTTCCGCCAGGCCCAGCAGTCCGGCGTCGTCACCAACGCCCACCGGATCAACTCCGGTGTACAGCCCATTACTTCGGGCCTCTCCGATTTTTTCCTCTTCGTGGAGGAGGAGACGGAGGACGCGGGACGGCTGACCGTGGAGGTGGCTGCCCACAGAATTCCGGCCAAATTCGGACTCGACCCGCGCAGAGATGTGCAGGTCCTCGCCCCGATGCACCGGGGCCCGGCGGGCGCCGGCACCCTCAACAGCCTGCTCCAGCAGGCGATTACCCCCGCCCGGCCCGATGTGGCCGAGAAGCGCTTCGGCGGCCGGGTGTTCCGGGTCGGCGACAAGGTCACTCAGATCCGAAACAATTATGAGAAGGGGAAAAACGGCGTCTTCAACGGCACCGTCGGGGTGGTCACCTCGCTTCACCTGGACGATCAGCGTCTGACCGTGCTGACGGACGAGGACGAGGAGGTGCCCTACGACTTCGACGAACTGGACGAATTGGCCCATGCGTATGCAGTGACCATTCATCGTTCGCAGGGCAGCGAGTACCCCGCGGTGGTGATCCCGGTCACCACCGGAGCGTGGATGATGCTCCAGCGGAATCTTCTCTATACGGCGGTCACCCGGGCCCGGAAACTCGTGGTGCTGGTGGGTTCCCGGAAGGCGATAGGGCAGGCGGTGCGGACGGTTTCCGCAGGCAGACGCTTCACATCGCTGGACCACCGGCTCGCCGGGCGCTGAGCGGAGCGGCTCACCCGCCCCCGTCCCACCCGTCCCATGGGTGGGAAATGGCACCCCGACTTCCGGAATCGGGGCGTACGGGGCAGGATGAGCAGGTTGGCGGCACTGAGTGCCGCCAATGGGGCCCGATGGTCGACCCCGAGTGCACTCTCATGCGCCAAATGGGGGATGGTAGAGACAGTCAGGGCACCTCGAAGAAGAGGCACTACGTCGGTGAGGGATGACGTGAGCGACAACTCTGTAGTACTGCGGTACGCGGACGGCGAGTACACCTACCCGGTGGTCGAGAGCACCGTCGGCGACAAGGGCTTCGACATCGGCAAGCTGCGAGCCCAGACCGGTCTCGTGACCCTGGACAGCGGCTATGGGAACACCGCCGCCTACAAATCCGCGATTACCTACCTCGACGGTGAGGAGGGGATTCTGCGGTACCGGGGCTATCCGATCGAGCAGCTCGCGGAGCGCTCCACCTTCACGGAGGTGGCGTATCTGCTCATCAACGGAGAGCTTCCGACGGTCGACGAGCTGGCCGCCTTCAAGGGCGAGATCACCCAGCACACGCTGCTGCACGAGGACGTCAAGCGGTTCTTCGACGGCTTCCCGCGCGACGCACACCCGATGGCGATGCTGTCCTCCGTGGTCAGCGCGCTGTCCACGTTCTACCAGGACAGCCACAACCCGTTCGACGACAACCAGCGCCATCTCTCCACGATCCGGCTGCTCGCCAAGCTGCCCACGATCGCGGCGTACGCGTACAAGAAGTCGATCGGTCACCCGTTCGTCTACCCGCGCAACGACCTCGGGTACGTGGAGAACTTCCTGCGGATGACCTTCTCGGTCCCCGCGCAGGAGTACGACCTCGACCCGGTCGTCGTCTCGGCGCTGGACAAGCTGCTCATTCTGCACGCGGACCACGAGCAGAACTGTTCGACCTCCACCGTGCGCCTGGTGGGCTCCTCGCAGGCGAACATGTTCGCCTCGATCTCCGCGGGCATCTCCGCCCTCTGGGGGCCCCTGCACGGCGGCGCCAACCAGTCGGTGCTGGAGATGCTGGAGGGCATCCAGGCGACCGGCGGCGACGTCGACACCTTCATCCGCAAGGTGAAGAACAAGGAAGACGGCGTGAAGCTCATGGGCTTCGGGCACCGCGTCTACAAGAACTTCGACCCCCGGGCGAAGATCATCAAGGCAGCGGCGCACAACGTCCTGTCGGCGCTCGGCAAGTCCGACGAGCTGCTGGACATCGCCCTGAAGCTGGAGGAGCACGCGCTGGCCGACGACTACTTCGTCGAGCGCAAGCTCTACCCGAACGTGGACTTCTACACCGGCCTGATCTACCGGGCCATGGGCTTCCCGACCGAGATGTTCACCGTGCTCTTCGCGCTCGGGCGGCTTCCCGGCTGGATCGCCCAGTGGCACGAGATGATCAAGGAGCCGGGTTCCCGTATCGGCCGTCCGCGGCAGATCTACACGGGTGAGGTCCTTCGGGACTTCGTTCCGGTCGAGGCCCGCTGACCCCTTCCGCGAGGCTCCGCGCGACTCCGGACAGCAAAGCGGAAAGCGCCCCACCGCCGATCCCCCCACGGGTCGGCGAGCGGGGCGCTTCCCATATCCCCGGAGCGGATTCCCCCCACGGGATCCGGCCGGGTGTCTGCAACCGCAGAAGCTCACGCGGTCTGCCGGGGTACGTACGCACGGGAGGGCCGCTCAAAGCTCCCCGGGCACGTGCCCCGGCCAACGCTTGCCTGGGATGTCCCCCAAGACATCCCATGAACGTCCCCCAAGACGTTCGTGGCATCGTCCATTTAGACCCGCGAGAGGCCTCAATGGTTACCCCTCAATATCTGTGATCTAGGTCTCTTTGTGAAGGTCCTGTGCCTCACATGTAGCTTCGCCAGGGTGTGCGAGCGCCGGTCGCCCGTTATCGCAAACGCGGACGAAAAGACCGGGGTGAATTTCGTGATCATGCGTTTGAGCTGGCTTGATGTCGTCAGCTCGGGGAATTTTGCATCACGGCCGAGGGTCCGGAAAAGATTGCCTTCGGTCGCCCCGGGTGTCCGCCGTGCGAGACGGATCCGGCCCTCCGCGAGACGCAGATCACCTTCGTACGGGACGGGGGATCGCCGCTTCAGGGCTGCGGGTGGGTCCGCCTCCACGCGCTCCGTGGTCCGGGCGGAGTGGCCGGGGCGGGGCCCTGCCCCGGCGCCCGGGGAAACGGCCTCGGTGCCCTTCTCCCCGGCTGTTCCTGCGGGGGCGGGGTCGATGAGTGGCCGGGCCGTTCCCGGGCGCGCAGAGGGCCGTACAGCCGTTCCCCGGCCGGGCTCGGCCCCGGGTTGCGCGGCGGGCGGCGATTCCGCGCCCGGCGGCGCGCCTGCCCGTGCGGGCAGGCGCGCGGACTCAGGCCTGGCCGGCCAGCTCGTAGCCGGCCTCGTCCACCGCGTCGCGCACGGCGGACTCGTCGAGCGGGGCCTCCGAGACGACGGTGACGAGCCCGGTCGAGGCGACGGCGGTGACCGAGGTGACACCCGGGAGGGCGGAGATTTCGCCGGAGATGGCGCCCTCGCAGTGGCCGCAGGTCATTCCCGTGACCTTGTAGACGGTGGTGACCGAGCCCTCTGCCTGGACATCGGCCGCGCCGGTGCCGCAGGAGTCGCCGCCACAGCAGCTGGAGGCGGAGGCGTCGGTGATCTCGATCTCGGACTTCGCGGTCATGTCGTTCTCCTCGTAAGGCATGAGAGCAGCGTTCGTCACGTTCCGGGCGCGCCGGGGCCGTGGTGGCCCCCGGGGTCCGTGACACTCACCATACTATACCCCTAGGGGGTATTTCTCGGCTCTCGGGCGATCTCGCGGGGTGCGCAGCTCTCGCCGTCGTCGGGGAAAATCGGCTCCAGATAGCGGAACATGACCTGCTTGATCTCCGTCGCGTACGCCTCCCGCTCCGCGCCCTCATGGCTCAGTGCCAGGTCGAGGCCGGCCTTGAAGATGGCCATCGCGGTGTTCCCGATGAGGGACAGCTCGGTGGGGGAGGCGTCAGGGAGGTGGCCTCCGATGATCGCCGTCAGGCCCATGAGGAGCCCCGCGTGGAGGGTCTCGAACTCCTCGGTAATCTGACCGGGGGTATCGGGCCCGTTGATCAGCACGGCGAAGGCCGGATTCTCGTAGTTGAACGCGAAGAGCGGGTCGAGCACCGCGTCCAGCAGTTCCTCCAGCGGGAGATCACGCCCGGCCGCCACCAGGACCTCGCCGTGGGACTCCCGCCACCGTTCGAGGAGGCGGCCGCCGAGTTCGATGGCGATGGCCTCCTTGTTCGGGAAGAACTGGTAGAGCGTGCCGGGGGAGACGCCGGCCTCGCGCGCGATCGCGTTGGTGGAGGCCGCGGCGTAGCCGGAGGAGCAGAAGACGGATGCGGCGGCATCCAGGAGCTGGGCGATCCGCCGCTCGCCGCGGGCCTGCCGGCGTCGCGGCTTGGCGGGGGTGGTCCCCCGCCCCGGGGGTCCGGGGGCGGCGGCCGTGGTTCCGGTTCCCCGGGTGGTCGCTCCCTCGGGTGCGGAGGGTGCGGCGGGTGCCGGGGCGGGGCGTCCTTGCCTCCCGGTCGGCTGTTCGTCCGGTTGCGGTTTCGTGCGGCCCGATCCCGTCCGCTCCTGCCTCGTGGGCTCCGGCACTGAAATCCCCAGCTTCCTGGTGCGGTTGACAAACGCGAGTCCCCGCTCGCATTCTAAGGGAATGCGAGCGGTCGCTCGTATTTGCCAGTGTCTTGGCTACTGATCGATCCATGCTGCCTGCTCGCAGGCCCGCGTGGGCCACGGTGAAGGGGACACCGCACGATGTCTGAAGTCAACAGCCCGCATCCGGCAGGGGGCCGGACTCCCGCGGGAGGCGCGCCACGGCAGGGGGGATGGACGCGGTTCGTCACCTCCAGGCCGCGCCTGGCGCTGCTGGCCGCACTGGTGATCACCGTGCTCGCCGTGTTCGCGGGAAGCGGGGCGGCCGACCGGATGGGCAGCGGCGGCTGGCAGGATCCGGAAGCGGAATCGACCTATGCGACCGCGGCGCTGGAGCGCGAGTTCCCGGCCTCCCAGCCGAATCTCCTGCTGCTGGTCGACGGCGGCCGGGAGAGCGTGGACAGCCCGGCGGTCGCGGCCGAGGGGCGCCGGCTGACCGAGCGGCTCGCCGCGGAAGAGGATGTCACCGGCGTCGGGTCCTACTGGCAGACCCCTTCGCCCGCGCTCCGCTCCGAGGACGGGCGCGAGGCGCTGATCGCGGCCCGCATCCGGGGTGACGAGAAGGCCAGGGCCGAGGTCCTGGACCGGATAGCGTCGGAATTCCGGGGTGAGCACGGTCCGGTCGAGGTCTCGATCGGAGGGCCCGTCGCCGTCGAACACGACATGACGACGACCATTCAGGAGGACCTCCTGCGGGCCGAGCTGATCGCCCTGCCGGTGACACTCGTGCTGCTGATCATGGTCTTCGGCAGCGTGGTCGCCGCGCTGCTTCCGCTGGCCGTCGGCATCGTCGCCATCCTGGGGACGAACGCGGTACTGCGCGGTATCACCGAGTTCGCGGACGTCTCGGTCTTCTCGCAGAACCTCACCACCGCCCTCGGGCTCGGACTCGCCATCGACTACGCCCTGTTCATCGTCCGCAGATTCCGGGAGGAACTGACCGCGGGTGCCGACGTACGGGACGCGGTGGCCACCACGCTGCGTACCGCGGGGCGCACGGTTCTGTTCTCGGCACTCACGGTGGCCGTCTCGCTGGCCGCGATGCTGGTCTTCCCGCAGTACTTCCTGCGCTCCTTCGCCTACGCGGGCATCGCCGTGGTGCTTCTCGCCGCTGCCGCCGCGCTCGTCCTGCTGCCGGCCGCCCTGATGCTGCTGGGTCCGCGTGTCAACGCCCTGGACGTACGCGCGCTGTTCCGGCGGCGCGGACGCGGCCAGGCAGCGGCGGGTGCGGTCGGCGCGTCCGGTGCGCCGGCCGGGAGCACCGCCGACGGCCGTCCCGGGGGCGGGCGGGAGGCAGGAGCGGGCTGGGCGCGGCTCGCCGATCTGGTGATGCGCCGCGCGCCGCTCTTCGCCTTCACCACCACCGCCGGCCTGGTGCTGCTGGGACTGCCGTTCCTGGGGGTGAAGTTCGGTACACCCGACGACCGGCAGTTGCCCTCGACCGCCGAGTCGCATGTGGTCCAGCAGCACATCCGCGACGGCTTCCCCGGCAGCCCGGACGGCGGCATCGAGATTCTCGCCGAGGGCAAGGGCACGGTCGGCGCGACCTCCGCCGACTACACCCGCTACCGCGACCGGGTCGAGGACCTCCCGGGTGTGCTGCGCGTGGAAGGGCCGGTCACCTCGGACGGGACCGCGTATTTCACGGTGCAGCCCGAGGGGGAGGCGGTCGGTGAGGGCGCCCAGCGCCTGGTGCACGACATCCGTGACATACCGGCTCCGTTCGAGACGTCGGTGACCGGCCGGGCCGCCGTGCTGGAGGACTCCAAGGCGGCGATCGGGGAGCAATTGCCCCTGGCGCTCGGAATCATCGTGGTGGTGACGCTGCTGCTGGTCTTCCTGCTCACGGGCAGTGTGGTCATCCCTCTCCAGGCGGTGGTGCTCAACGGCCTGAGTCTGACCGCCATGTTCGGTGCCGTGGTCTGGGTATTCCAGGACGGCAATCTGTCCGGGCTGCTCGGCTTCACCTCCACAGGTGACATCGAGACGAATCTGCCCGTGCTGATGTTCTGTGTCGCCTTCGGCCTCTCGATGGACTACGGCGTCTTTCTGCTCTCCCGTATCAAGGAGGAGTACGACCGCACGCACGATCACGAGCACGCCTTGCGGTTCGGCCTCCAGCGCACCGGCGGGCTGATCACGGCCGCCGCCCTGATCCTGGCGGTGGTGATGGTGGCGATCGGCACCTCACGGGTGACCAACACCAAGATGCTCGGACTGGGCATCGCGCTGGCCGTGCTGATGGACGCCATGGTGGTGCGCGCTCTGCTGGTGCCCTCGGTGATGAAGCTGACGGGCCGGTGGACCTGGTGGGCGCCCGGTCCGCTGCGCCGGTTCCACGAGCGCTTCGGACTGAGCGAGGGCGGGATACCCGAGCCCGCGCGGGGACCTGCCCGGTCCACGGGCCCCGCCGCGGGACCGGAGCCGGAATCCCCGGCGCGGGACAAGGCCACGGCGGGGGACGGGCCCCGGAGCTGACGGACGGAAGGCCCACGGACCGGGGCCCTGCCGATGGCTTGGGTTCTAACGGTCCTCGCAACACCCGCGATCTGTGGGAGTTGCGAGGACCGTGGGCGTTGAGCGGGTTGATCTTGCGGGGTTGAGGGAGTGTTTCCTTGTGCGGCTGGATGTCGTGGGGAACGTGACCGTGGTAGCGCGTGAGCTGGGGGTGAACCAGAACACCGCGTTCGGCTGGGCCAGGAAGGCCGGACGGAGCTCGGTACGTCTGCCGCGGCGGCATCCACGGCGGGACGCGTATGAGCGGCTTCGCGCCGAGGGTGTCGCGCAGTCCGTGGCGGCCAGGCAGGTCGGCGTGAACGAGCGTACAGCCCGGGACTGGGACCAGGGCGTCAAGAAGACCGCGACGACGCGTACCTATGCCGACGGCCGCCGTGTCGACTACGCGGCGGGGACCGTCACGATGGGCGGCGTGACCACAGCACCGGTGGGCCTGACAGCCCTGGAGAAGCAGCTCCACCCGCGGTTCCTGTCACTGGCCGAGCGGGAGCGGATCCGTGATCTTCGCGCGGCAGGCCGGCCGCTGCGGGCGATCGGACGCGCCCTGGGACGGCCGGCGAGCACGGTCAAGCGGGAGATCGACGCGAACTCCGGCACCGAGGGCTACCAGCCCTATGCGGCCCACCGGGCAGCCGCCGCACGCAGGCCCCGGCCCAGGGAGCGCAAGCTGCTGCGCGAGGGCCGCCTGCGCCGCTTCGTCCGGGACCGACTGCGCAGACGGTGGTCCCCGGAGCAGATCTGCCACGCTCTGGTTCAGGAGCATCCCGACGACGAGAGCATGCGGGTGAGCGTGGAGACGATCTACCAGGCGCTGTATTTCCAGGCACGCGGCGGGCTGAAAAGGGAAGTACAGGCAGCGGTCCGCTCCGGCCGGACCCGCCGCAAACCACGCCGGGACCCCGAGCGGCGCACGTCACGGTTCACCGACCCGATGGTGATGATCAGTGACCGTCCCGCCGACGTCGAGGACCGGGCCGTGCCCGGGCACTGGGAAGGCGATCTGATGATCGGCGCGGGCGGCCGTTCCGCGATCGCCACCCTGGTCGAGCGCAGCACCCGCTACACCATGCTGGTCCATCTCCCGGGCGGAGCCCACGACGCCGAGACGGTCCGCGACGGCCTGGTCGCCACGATCCAGACCCTGCCCGCACACCTGCGCGGCTCCCTGACCTGGGACCAGGGGAGCGAGATGGCGCGCCACAAACAGTTCAGCATGGCCACCGGCATGCCCGTCTACTTCTGCGACCCCGCCTCACCCTGGCAACGCGGCTCGAACGAGAACACGAACGGGCTGCTGCGGCAGTACTTCCCGAAGGGCACCGACCTGAGCGTCCACAGCCCCGAAGACCTCGAACACGTCGCCCAGGAACTCAACGGACGCCCACGCAAGACGCTCGGCTGGGATACCCCAGCCGAGCGTCTACGTGATCTACTCACCACCTGAAAACCGACGGTGTTGCAACGACCACTGGAACCCAAGTGGGGCGGGGCCCGGATCACGCAGCGGGCGCCGGCGCCCGGGCTCTCCGCCGGGCACCCGCCGGGAGCCGGGCAGGTGCGTGGAAGCGGGGGAGCGCCCGTCCCGCACCCCGGAAGGGATGCGGGACGGGCGGAACCGGCGGCGGGGGTCAGCCGTCTCTGCGGCCTCTGTTTCCGGGGCGCTTGGCCACCCAGACGCGGACGGTCTCCGCGTACCAGTAGGGCCTGCCGCCTTCCACATGATCCGGCGGTGGGAGAAGGCCGTGCTTGCGGTACGAGCGGACGGTGTCCGGCTGCACCCGGATATGAGCGGCGATCTCCTTGTACGACCAGAGCCTGCGGTCCGTCATCTGTGTGGCACCTCCCTGGTACGCGCGGCAGCGGCGGCAGGGGGCCGACGGGGGAGCTGTCGCGCGGAAGCTGGCGATCTTGAGCCTGCGCCCGTTGAACGACGGGAGAGGAGGGCGGGGCGGGCCTGTCGACCGGCTGTGACGGAAAACCCGCGTAATGGAGATATACGTGATGAGCAGACGATAACTATGGCGGAGCCGACTCGGGGGAAGGCGCCGACCGTCACCGGAAGCCCCGGGTGAGGAGGGACGAGGAGGCTGACGGGGTTCCCGCGGGCGGCCGCGGGCACGGGCAGCACCGGGAGCAAGCGGACAGGACGACGACTCATGACGGCTACCCCGGCTGCGGGGGCCGGGAGGCGCCTCCGGCGGAGCGCCGTCACGGGGACTACTTCCTCATGGGACTTCCTCACGCGGACTACTTCGGCATGAGGACTCCGTCACGGGGATGCCGTCCCGGGGACACGGCCCGCGGACGGCGGGCCGGTCAGCGAACTCCGATGTCGCGGCTCGACTCGGTCGGGATGGCTCAGGCTCCGCAGGAGCGCAGGAACCGGCGGGTCCGCCGGGCGATCGGGAGCGGCTTGTCCGGCGGGCACGGGTACATGTCCTGTTCGACGATGGCGAAGAGTTCGACGCCCAGGGCCTGGGCCGCGGACAGTACGGGCTCCAGCGCGGGCACCCCGCCCGGGGGTTCGCACATCACGCCGCGGCCGACCGCCGGGCCGAACGGCACGCCGTCGGCGACGACCCCGGCGAGGATCTCGGGGTCGACCTGCTTGAGGTGGAGGTAGCCGATCCGTTCTCCGTAGGTCTTGATCAGTTCGACGCTGTCGCCGCCGCAGTAGGCGTAGTGCCCGGTGTCCAGACAGAGCGAGACCAGACCGGGGTCGGTGGCGTCGAGGAAGCGGCTCACGTTCTCCTCGCTGTCGACATGGGTGTCGGCGTGCGGGTGGACGACGATCCGCAGGCCGTACCGTTCGCGTACCTCCCGGCCCAGCCGCTCCGTCTGCGTGGTCAGATCCCGCCACTGCGCGGGCGTCAGAGTGCGGTCCTCCAGTACCTCGCCCGTTCTGTCGTCCCGCCAGAAAGAAGGGATGACGACCAGATGCTCCGCGCCCATGGCCCGGGTGAGTGCCGCGATGTCCGCGACATGGGCCCAGGTCTCCTCCCAGACGGCCGGACCGCGGTGCAGCCCGGTGAAGACGGTCCCCGCCGAGACCTTCAGCCCGCGCCGGGCGGTCTCCTCGGCGAGCACGGCCGGGTCGCTCGGCAGATAGCCGTGGGGACCCAGTTCGATCCACTCGTAACCGGCCTCCGCCACCTCGTCGAGGAAGCGCCGCCAGGGGACCTGCCGGGGATCGTCGGGAAACCACACACCCCAGGAATCGGGGGCCGAGCCGACCCGGATGCGGTTCAGGGAGGGGACGGAGGAGCTCATGGCGACGAGCTTTCCGGCCGTCTCGGAAGGGTGTCAAGCCTTCGTCCGAATGTCAGGACAAAATGTTGACAGGGTTCGGGAACGAGCACTAGACCTGGTGAGAACCGGGCGTCGAACCGAAGGGACGCGCATGCTTCAGCCGTACGACCCTCAGCCGTACGACGTGATCACGATGGGCCGGATCGGGGTGGACCTGTATCCGCTGCGAACCGGGGTTCCCCTGGCTCGGGTCGACACGTTCGGGAAGTTCCTCGGCGGCTCGCCCACCAATGTCGCCGTCGGCGCCGCCCGGCTGGGCAGACGCACCGCCGTGATCACCCGCACCGGGCAGGACGCGTTCGGGGACTATCTCCACCAGGCGCTGGGCGAGTTCGGCGTCGATGACCGCTGGGTGACGCCGGTGGCCGCGTATCCGACTCCGGTCACCTTCTGCGAGCTCTTCCCGCCGGACGACTTTCCCCTCTACTTCTACCGGCAGCCCCGGGCCCCCGACCTGGAGATCCACGAGCATGAGCTGGACTCGGCGGCGATCCGCGCGGCTCGTGTCTTCTGGGTGACCGGCACCGGACTGTCCGCCGAACCGAGCCGTGGCGCGACGCTGGCCGCTCTCGCCCACCGCGACCGCGCCGGCATCACCGTCTTCGACCTCGACTGGCGGCCCGTGCTGTGGGGCGCCGACACCGAGCCGGACCCGGAAGCGGCACGGCCGTACTACCGCGAGGCGCTGGCCCGGGCGACCGTCGCCGTGGGCAACGCCGACGAGTGCGAGATCGCCACCGGGGAGCGCGACCCGGACGCGGCGGCCCGCGCGCTCCTGGCCGCCGGGGTCGAACTCGCCGTCGTCAAACGGGGTCCCGAGGGCGTGCTCGCCGTGCACCGTGACGGCACCAGGGCCGAAGTACCGCCCGTCCCCGTCGAGGTGGTCAACGGACTGGGCGCGGGGGACGCGTTCGGTGGTGCGCTGTGCCACGGGCTCCTCTCGGGCTGGGAGCCGGAGCGGGTCATGCGGTACGCGAATGCCGCCGGCGCCATCGTGGCGTCCCGCCTCTCCTGTTCGGCCGCGATGCCGTACCCGCACGAGGTCGAGCAGGTGCTGGCGGGCGGCCCGATCCCGCCGGAGACCATGCCACCACCCGTACCTGGGCCACCTCCCGTACCCGTACCACCACCTGTACCCGTGTCTGCGCCGTCGTCCGGGGCCGCGCCGGAGCCCGGAAACCGGCGGCGGCCCACGCCCCCGCCCGTACCGCTGAACCCGCCTGTACCGACGGACCCGCCCGTACCACCGAACCCGCCCGCCCGGCGGGGGCAGCCCGTACCGCCGCCCCCTTCCGTACCACCCGCCGCGTCCCATCGGCCGGACCGGGACGGCCCCGAGGCCCTGTCGTGAGCCGGGTCGACATCGCCGAGCTGGTCGGGATCCGCACCCGCCACCCCGAGGCCGTCGCGGAGGCGGCCGCCCGCCGTCGTAAGCGGCCCCGGCTGATGGGCGCGAGCGGCCGGCTGATGATCATCGCCGCCGACCACCCGGCGCGCGGTGCGCTCGCCGTCGGGGACAGGCGGCTGGCCATGGCCAACCGCCTCGATCTGCTGGAGAGGCTCTGCCTCGCCCTCTCCCGTCCCGGCGTCGACGGCGTACTCGCCACCGCCGACGTACTCGACGATCTGCTGCTGCTCGGCGCGCTCGACGACAAGGCCGTCATCGGCTCCATGAACCGCGGCGGCCTCGCGGGCGCCGCGTTCGAACTCGACGACCGCTTCACCGGTCACCGCGCGCGGGATCTGCACCGCCTCGGTTTCGACGCGGGTAAGCTGCTGCTGAGGATCGACTACCAGGACCCCGGGTCGCTCGACACCCTGTACGCGACCGCCCGCGCGGTCGACGAGATGGCGGAGCACCGGCTCCCGGTGTTCGTCGAACCGTTCATCTGCCACCGGGTCGACGGTCGCCTTCGCAACGATCTGAGCGCCGAGGCCGTCATCCGCTCGATAGCGATCGCGTCCGGGCTGGCCGGCACCTCCGCGTACACCTGGCTGAAAGTCCCCGTCACCGACGACCCCGACGACATGGCGACGGTGATGGAGACCTCGACGCTCCCCGCGGTCATCCTCGGCGGGGAGATAGGCGACGACCAGGACGGCGCGTACGAAAAGTGGCGCGGTGCGCTGCGACTTCCCACGGTCCAGGGTCTGGTGGTGGGACGCTCGCTGCTCTACCCCGTCGACGGAGACGTGGCCGGGGCGGTCGACACGGCCGTGGGACTGCTCTAGAGGAATCAGGGAGTACGGAGACGTCATGAGCGCCGGCGGAACGCGGAATCAGGACGAGAAGCTCCAGGAGCTGTACGTACCGGCGGGCAGCGCGGCCGAGGGTCCGTACGCGCTGCGGATCGATCCCGGGCGGGCCGGCTGGGGGTACACCGGGATCCGGGTGGTGGAACTGGAGCCCGGCGGAGTCCACTCCTTCGCCACCGGGGACAGCGAATGGATCGTGCTGCCCCTCCGGGGCGGCTGCACGGTAGGGGTCCAGGGCGAGTTTTTCGAACTGCTGGGCAGGGAAAGTGTGTTCAGCGGAGTCAGTGACTTCGCTTATTTGCCGCGCGATGCCCACGCACAGATCGCCTCCGGTGCGGGAGGCCGCTTCGCCCTGGCAGGAGCGAAGTGCGAGCGACGACTCCCCGCTCGCTACGGCCCCGCGCCGGAGGTACCGGTCGAACTGCGCGGCTCGGGCATCTGCTCGCGCCAGGTGAACAACTTCGCCGCCGCCGACACCTTCGACTGCGACCGGCTGATCGCGGTCGAGGTGCTCACCCCCGGCGGGAACTGGTCCTCCTACCCGCCGCACAAGCACGACGAGCACCGGCCCGGCGTCGAATCGGAGCTGGAGGAGATCTACTACTTCGAGATCGAGGGGGGCGGACTGGGCTATCACCGGGTCTCGCCGTCCCGTGCGGGCGGTACGGACGTACTCGCCGAGGTCGCCACGGGGGACGTCGTCCTCATCCCCGACGGCTGGCACGGGCCCTCGATCGCCTCGCCCGGCCGTGACATGTACTACCTCAATGTGATGGCCGGTCCGGGCGCCGACCGCGCGTGGCTGATCAGCGACCATCCCGACCACGGCTGGATCCGCGGCACCTGGCCGGCACAGCCCGTGGACCCGCGGCTTCCGCTGTACGGGGTTTACCGGGCCCGCACCGGCCACCCCGATTCCGTCCCGCCCCACCCCGAACCCGCCGAGTCCGAGCCCCACCCCAAGCCCGAAACCGGACCCTCCGGATCCGGACCCGCCGGACCCGAAACCGGACCCGCCGCGTCCAGGCCCGGCCCCAGGCCCAGTCCCCGGCCCGAACCCGGAACCACCGGAGTCCGACCCGCCGAAACCGGAGCCACCGAACCGGAGCCCGACGCCGTATCCGGAATCACCCCCGAGGAAGGCCACCGATGACAACGCGCCGACTCACCACCGCTCAGGCACTCGTCACCTTTCTCACCCGGCAGTACACCGAGCGGGACGGCCGGCGCCGACGGCTGATCGCCGCCACCTGGGGCATCTTCGGCCACGGCAATGTCGCCGGCATCGGCCAGGCGCTGCTGGAGTCGGGTACCGGACCGCGGGCGGCGATGCCGTACCACCAGGGCCGCAACGAACAGGCCATGGTCCACGCGGCCGTCGGCTACGCCCGCCAGTCCCGCAGGCTCTCCGCCCACGCCGTGACCACCTCCATCGGCCCCGGCGCGACCAACCTCGTGACCGGCGCGGCGCTCGCCACCGTCAACCGGCTGCCGGTGCTCCTCCTGCCCGGCGACGTCTTCGCGACCCGGCCCGCCGATCCGGTGCTCCAGCAGCTCGAAGTCCCGTACGCGGGCGACATGTCGGTCAATGACACCCTGCGCCCCGTCTCCCGGTACTTCGACCGCGTCACCCGCCCGGAAGCGCTGATGCCGACCGCCCTCCAGGCGATGCGCGTCCTCGCCGACCCGGCCGAGACGGGGGCGGTGACGCTGGCGCTTCCCCAGGACGTCCAGGCGGAGGCGTACGACTGGCCCGAGGACTTCTTCGCCGAACGTGTCTGGCAGGTGGGACGCGCCCGGCCCGACCGCCACGCGCTCGCCGGGGCCGTTCACGCGCTGTCCACGGCCCGGCGACCGCTGGTCGTCGCGGGCGGCGGTGTCCACCACAGCGAGGCGGAGGACGCCCTCAGGGCGTTCGCCGAGGCGACCGGGGTCCCCGTCGCCTCCACCCAGGCGGGCAAGGGCTCGCTGCCGTACGACCACCCGTGCGACGTCGGCGGAATCGGCCACACCGGCACGGCCACCGCCGATGACCTGGCCCGTACGGCCGATCTGGTGATCGGAGTCGGCACCCGCTGGTCGGACTTCACCACGGCGTCCTCGACCCTGTTCCAGAACCCGGGCGTCCGCTTCCTCAACGTCAATGTCACCTCCTTCGACGCCCACAAAATGGCCGGGACCTCGCTGGTCGCCGATGCCCGAGCCGCCCTCGGCGAGCTGACCGCCGCGCTGGGCGACGGCTTCCGCGTCCCGTCCTCGTACGAGAGTGAGTACGGCGCGGCCAGGGAGCGCTGGGAGCGCCGCGTCGACGCCGCGTACGAAGCGGACGGCCCGAACGCCCGCCCCACCCAGTCCCAGGTGCTCGGCGCGCTCGACTCCCTGGTCACCGGCGACGACATCGTGATCAACGCGGCGGGCTCGCTCCCCGGGGATCTCCACAAGCTGTGGCGCACCCGCTCCGCCGACCAGTACCACGTCGAGTACGGCTACTCCTGCATGGGTTACGAGATCCCCGCGGCGATCGGTGTCGCGATGGCGGCGCCCGGCCGGCCCGTCTGGGCGCTCGTCGGCGACGGTACGTATCTGATGAACCCCACCGAGATCGTCACGGCCGTGCAGGAGAACGTACCGATCAAGTTGGTGATCATCCAGAACCACGGGTACGCCTCGATCGGCGGTCTGTCCGAATCCGTCGGCGCGGAGCGGTTCGGTACGGCCTACCGCCACCGCGCCGAGGACGGCACCTACACGGGGGCGCCGCTCCCCGTCGACCTCGCCGCCAACGCGGCGGCGCTCGGCCTGCGGGTGATCCGCGCCCGGACGGTGGGTGACCTGGGTGAAGCGCTGGCCGAGGCACGCTGGTCGGACGTGCCCACAGGTGTCTACGTCGAGACCGAAACGGCAGACACTGTGTCGGGCCCGCCCCCGGCGCAGGCGTGGTGGGATGTTCCCGTGGCAGCGACCGCGACTCGTCCGTCCGCGGTCAAGGCCCGGGAGGAGTACGAGCGACAGATCGCAGCCCGACGCCGCTATCTATGAACAAACCGGGCATCTGGTAACTGTGAAGGAGCCTTTCGTCATGACGAAGACCGTCAACCACTGGATCGGTGGCAAGACCGTCGAAGGCGCGTCCGGCAACTGGGGCCCGGTCACCGACCCGGCGACCGGCGCCGTCACCACCCGCGTGGCGCTGGCCTCGGCCGATGAGGTCGGCGCGGCCGTCGCCGCGGCGAAGCAGGCGTTCGCGACCTGGGGCACGTCCTCGCTCGCCCAGCGCACCGCCGTTCTCTTCCGCTACCGCGCGCTGCTGGACGCCCGCCGTGACGACATCGCCGCGCTGATCACCGCCGAGCACGGCAAGGTGCACTCCGACGCGCTCGGCGAGGTGGCGCGCGGTCTGGAGATCGTGGAGCTGGCCTGCGGCATCACCACTCAGCTCAAGGGCGAGCTGTCCACCCAGGTCTCCAGCCGGGTCGATGTCGCCTCGATCCGCCAGCCGCTCGGGGTCGTCGCGGGCATCACCCCGTTCAACTTCCCGGCGATGGTGCCGATGTGGATGTTCCCGCTGGCCATCGCCTGCGGCAACACCTTCGTCCTCAAGCCCAGTGAGAAGGACCCGTCCGCGGCCGTGCTGCTGGCGGAGCTGGCCGCCGAGGCCGGGCTGCCCGACGGTGTGCTCAACGTGGTCCACGGGGACAAGGTCGCGGTGGACGCGCTGCTGGAGCACCCGGACGTCGCCGCGGTCTCCTTCGTCGGCTCCACTCCGATCGCCCGCTACATCCACGCCACCGCATCCGCCAACGGCAAGCGCGTCCAGGCGCTCGGCGGCGCCAAGAACCACATGCTGGTCCTCCCCGACGCGGACCTGGACGCGGCGGCCGACGCCGCTGTCTCGGCGGCGTACGGCTCGGCGGGCGAGCGCTGTATGGCGATCTCCGCGGTCGTCGCCCTGGACTCCGTCGCGGACGCGCTGGTCGACAGGATCCGCGAGCGTGCCGAGAAGATCAAGATCGGCCCCGGCAACGACCCGTCGTCCGAGATGGGCCCCCTGATCACCAGGGCCCATCGCGACAAGGTCGCCTCCTATGTCACGGGAGCGGCGGCCCAGGGCGCCGAGGTCGTCCTCGACGGCACCGGCTACACGGTCGAGGGGTACGAGGACGGCCACTGGATCGGTCTCTCGCTCCTCGACAAGGTCTCCACCGACTCCGACGCCTACCGCGACGAGATCTTCGGCCCGGTGCTGTGCGTGCTGAGGGTGGCGACGTACGAGGACGGTGTGGCGCTCATGAACGCCTCGCCGTTCGGCAACGGTACGGCCGTCTTCACCCGTGACGGTGGCGCCGCCCGCCGCTTCCAGATGGAGATCGAGGCGGGCATGGTCGGGGTGAACGTGCCGATCCCGGTTCCCGTCGGTTACCACTCCTTCGGCGGCTGGAAGGACTCGCTCTTCGGCGACCACCACATCTACGGCAACGACGGCGTGCACTTCTACACCCGCGGCAAGGTCGTCACCACCCGCTGGCCGGACCCGTCCGAAGCCCCCGCGGGCGTCGACCTGGGCTTCCCCCGCAACCACTGAGCTCGCTCACCGTCCGGGTCCGCCGGTTCCCCGGCCCGGGTGTGCGGGGACCGAGGATCGGACGGCCCGGCGGACGGTATGCCCCGGCCCTTCACGGCCGGGGCACCGGAAACGACTGGCCCCGCTCGCCGCGCCGCCTGCATGCTGTCGCGTATGGAAGTCCGAGAACCACAGCGCGGGATCCGTGCGCTCCACACCGCGTCGACGATCACCGTCTACCAGGCGTACACCCCGTCGATCGGCGTCCCCGCAGCCCGCGACGGCCGCTTTCCCGCATCGTGGAAGCGGGACCGTATGACATGGATCAAGCCCTCGTTCCTGTGGATGATGTACCGCTGCGGCTGGGGGCTGAAGGAGAACCAGGAGACCGTTCTCGCCGTCGAGATCACCCGTGAGGGCTTCGACTGGGCGGTACGGAACGCGTGCCTCTCGCACTACGCGAGCGACCGGCACACCGACCGGGCGGCCTGGCGGAAGGAGCTGCGGCGGTCACCGGTGCGGGTGCAGTGGGATCCCGAACGCGATCTGGACCTCCGGCCGCTGCCGTACCGCTCGCTTCAGCTGGGGCTCTCGGGGGAGGCCGCGCGGCGGTACGCGGACGAGTGGACCGTGGCCATCAGGGACGTGACCCCGCTGGCCCACCGGATCCACGCGCTCGTACGGGACGGAGAACGTGAGGCGGCGGCCGCGCTGCTGCCCGCCGAGCGTCGCTACGAGACGGTCGGGGGCGGCTGAGAAGGCCCCGCACGGTGGTGCCCGGCCCCCGGCACGGTGTGGTGCCGGCCCGTGTCCGGGGGCTTTCTCGCAGCGGGGCCTGGTTCAGCCCCCGGGCGGGGCTAGAACACCGAGTACAGCAGCTTGTTCGGTGAACCGGTGAGCGGGTCGGCGACCTTGCCGTTGGTCGCGTTGTTGACCAGGGTGTTCCTGATCTGGGCCGGGGAGGCGTTGGGGTTGCGCGCGAGATGGAGCGCCGCGACTCCCGCGACGTGCGGGCCGGCCATGGAGGTGCCCGAGATCGTGGCGGTGGCGGAGTCGGTCGTACGCCATGCCGAGGTGATGCCCACGCCCGGTGCGAACAGGTCCAGGCAGGTGCCGTAGTTGGAGAAGGACGCCCTGCGGTCCGTACGGTCCGTCGCACCGACCGTGATCGCCTCGGGGACGCGGGCCGGGGAGTAGTTGCACGCGTTCTGCGGCTGCCCCAGGAAGTTGCCGTTGCCCGCGGCGACGGCGTAGCTGACGCCCGAGCCGATGGAACGCCTCACCGCGCTGTCCAGGGACGCATTGCTTCCGCCGCCCAGGCTCATGTTCGCCACGGCGGGCTTCCTGGCGTTGGCGGTCACCCAGTCGATGCCCGCGATGACCCCGGCGGTGCTGCCGGCGCCCTGGCAGTCCAGGACCCGGACGGCGACGAGGCTGACGTTCTTGGCGACGCCGTAGGTCTTGCCGCCGATCGTGCCGGCGACATGCGTGCCGTGGCCCTGGCAGTCCTGCCCGTTCTGGCCGCCGCCCACCGTGTCCGCGCCGACGCTCGCGCGCCCGGCGAACTCACGATGGGAGGTGCGGATTCCGGTGTCGATGACATACACGTGCACGGTTGTCGCCGGGGTGCTGTACGTATAGGTCCCTGACAGCGGCAGATCGCGCTGGTCGATACGGTCGAGGCCCCAGGGGGCGTTCGACTGGGTGGCGTTGAGCCGGACCTTCTCGTCCTGTTCCACATACGCCACCCGGGGATCCGCGGCCAGCTGCGCCGCCTTCGCCGCGGTCAGCCTTGCGGAGAAGCCCCTGAGGGCGCTGCGATAGGTGTGCTTCGGGGTGACGCCGAAATCGGAGGCGCGCGTCGAGCCGTCCTTCAGGACGACGATCCAGCTGTCGGGTAAGGCGGTTGCCGTGGGGGCGAGACGGAGGTCGCCGACCGGCGCGCTCTGCGCGGCGGGGGACACGGCGAACTGGATACCGGCGGCGAGAGCGATCGCGGGTAGCAGCGCGCCCAAGCGGCGGGCCATTCTTCTCATCTCGTGCACCAGACCTTTCGTCGACCGGGTTACGGGCAAGTACGGTCGTGCGGGGTGCCAAGGTGAATGCCGACGCTCGGAACGCGCGTCGCGCCGAACAGAGTCTCGTGACATGAAACATGACACAAGAGAGCCGGGGGCAGTTGTCCATGAGAAGTGCGCGCGGTGCACGCGGCGGGCCGCCGGGCGGGCTGCGCGCCGTGATCGTGGAGGGGGCGGACCCCACGGTGTGCGGCGCGAGTACGCGGGTGTGCGGGTGAGCGGTGCGAACTTGGCCGTGTGCAGGGTGAATGACGTCGGGTGAACCGGCCGCGGTGGACGCCGAGCCGGGGACGCGTGCCTCGCGCCGGCCCCGTGCGGGTGGCGCCGGCCCCGGGAGCACCCGGTGACTGAGGGGGAGAGCACCCCGGCCCGTACCACGTCCGCTGTAGGCGGTCGCGCCGTCTACTCCTCAGGGATGCCGCCGACTTCCCCCTGGCGGCAGCGGAAGGCCCACAGAAGGACCGCTTAAGGTTTCAAACATGCAGATCCGACTTCCCCGGCCACGCTCGCGGGGCCGATGGCTCGCGGGCGCCGCCGCGTTCGCCGCCCTCGCCGGTGCGGGCACCTGGACGGCGGTCGCCGACGACACCGCCGCGCCCGTCCACCGTGAGGACCGGACGCAGAACATGCCCGGTGCGAAGATCGACACCTCCTACTTCACCTCGGGCGACACGGACGAACGGCGACCCGCCGTCCTTCTCGCCCACGGATTCGGCGGCAGCAAGGACGATGTGCGCGCCCAGGCCGAGAACCTGGCCCGTGACGGCTACGCCGTGCTGACCTGGTCCGCCCGGGGCTTCGGCGAATCCACCGGGCAGATCGGACTCAACGACCCGGACTTCGAGGTCAAGGACGTCACCCGGCTGATCGACTGGCTGGCGAAGCGCCCCGAGGTCCGGCTCGACGCCGACGGCGACCCGCGCGTCGGCGTCGCCGGGGCCTCCTACGGTGGAGCGATCTCCCTGCTCGCCGCCGGTCACGACGACCGGGTGGACGCGATCGCGCCCGCGATCACCTACTGGAACCTGTCGGACGCGCTCTTCCCGGACGGCGTCTTCAAGAAGCTGTGGGCCGGGATCTTCTTCTCCACGGGCTCGGCGGGCACCCCGATCACCGGCCCGTCCCCCGGTGAACCCACCGGTGCCCCCGCCGACCCGCCCGCGGGCACGGCGGGCGCCACCGCACCCGGATCCGGCCCCGCCGAGGACCCGGCGAACCCCGGCGGCTGCGGACGCTTCCAGCCGGAACTCTGCACCATGTACGAACGGGTCGCCGTCGCCGGAAAGCCGGACGCCGAGGCCCGGCGCCTCCTCGAAAGCCGCAGCCCCTCCGCCGTGGGCAACCGGATCAAGGTGCCCACCCTGATCGTCCAGGGCCAGGCCGACTCGCTCTTCCCGCTCGGGCAGGCCGACGCCATGGCCCAGCGCATCAGCGCCAACGGCGCACCCGTCGCCGTCGACTGGATCGCCGGTGGTCACGACGGCGGCGACCGCGAGACCGACCGCATCGAAGACCGTGTCACGTCCTGGTTCGACCGCCATCTCCAGCAGGACACCGGCACCGACACCGGACCCGCCTTCCGCGTCAGCCGGACCGGAGGCGTCGACTCCACCGACGGCCAGGCCCTGCTGCGCGGCGCGACGGCCAACCGCTACCCCGGACTCGACAGTGGCCCGCGGCCCGTCACACTCTCCGGCCGGGAACAGAGCTTCGCCAACCCGGCCGGCGCCAATCCGCCCGCCATCTCCGCCGTCCCCGGCCTCAGCGGCGGACTCGGACAGTTCTCCTCACTGGGCGTCGGACTCTCCCTCGACTTCCCCGGCCAGCACGCCCGCTTCGACTCCGAGCCCCTTCCGCGGTCACTGCGGATCACCGGCTCACCCACCGTCCGCGTCAACATCACCTCCACCACCGGAGAGGCCGTCCTCTTCGGAAAGGTGTACGACGTCGGCCCCGACGGCCGCGAACAGATCCTGCCCTCCCAGCTCGTCGCCCCCGTCCGCGTCGAGAACGCCCAGCGGGGCAAGGACGTCGCCCTGACCCTGCCGGCCGTCGACCACGAGGTCGACGCAGGCCACCGGCTGCGGCTGGTGCTCTCCGCCACCGACCTGGGCTATGCCTCCCCGGCCGAACCCGCCACGTACACCGTCGCCCTCACCGGGCCCGGCACACTGACCGTGCCCACCGCGCCCACCGTGAAGACCGAGGCCGCCGGACTGCCCTGGTGGACCTGGGGCCTCCCGGCCGCGGGCGCGCTGGTGGCGGCGGTGCTGCTGTTCACCGCCCGCAGGCGCACCGTCGCCCCGGCACCCGACCCCGAGCTCGCCGGAGTCCCCCTGGAGATCACCGGACTCACCAAGCGGTACGCGAAGTCCGCCGACCGCTATGCCGTACGAGATGTCTCCTTCCGCGTCGAAAGGGGCCAGGTCCTCGGCCTCCTCGGGCCCAATGGCGCGGGCAAGACGACCACCCTGCGGATGCTGATGGGTCTCATCCGGCCCGACGAGGGCGAGATCCGTGTCTTCGGCCATGCCATCCGGCCGGGCGCGCCCGTGCTCTCCCGGGTGGGTGCCTTTGTCGAAGGCGCCGGCTTTCTGCCGCATCTTTCGGGCCGTGACAATCTGGAGCTGTACTGGCGGGCCACCGGCCGCCCCGCCGAGGACGCCCATATCGAGGAGGCCCTGGAGATCGCGGGTCTCGGCGATGCTCTCGCCCGCGCCGTACGCACCTACTCCCAGGGCATGCGGCAGCGGCTCGCCATCGCCCAGGCCATGCTCGGTATGCCGGATCTGCTGATCCTCGACGAGCCGACGAACGGACTCGACCCGCCACAGATCCGCGAGATGCGGGATGTGATGATCCGGTACGCGGCCGGGGGCCGCACAGTGATCGTCTCCAGTCACCTCCTTTCCGAGGTCGAACAGTCCTGCACCCATCTGGTCGTCATGGACCGAGGCCGGCTGATCCAGGCCGGGCCGGTCGCGGAGATCACGGGCGAGAGCGACACCCTCCTCGTCACCACCTCCGCCGAGGTGTCCGACCCGGTCGTCGAGAAGATCGGCGCGCTGCCCGGAATCGGCTCCGCCGCGCGCGTCGACGAAGGGCTCCTCATCCGGCTGGACGGGACCACCTCCACCGTGCTGATCAGCGAACTCGTCCGGATGGACGTCCCCTTGACCGGAGTCGGCCCGCATCGCCGCCTGGAGGATGCCTTCCTCACCCTGATCGGAGGTTCCGCGTGAGCACGCTGATCGACTCGGCACCCGGCTACCGGGCCGGGCACACCCTGCCGCTGCGTGTGGAGGCGGTACGGCAGCTGAAGCGCAGGCGGACGATGGTGATGGCCGGGGTGCTGGCAGCGCTGCCCCTCGTGCTGATCGTCGCCTTCGCCATCGGCGGTTCACCCGACGGCGGGGAGAACGGCCGTATCACCCTCATGGACACGGCCACCGCATCGGCCGCCAACTTCGCCGCCACCTGTCTGTTCGCCTCGGCGGGCTTTCTTCTGGTGGTCCCGGTCGCGTTGTTCCACGGCGACACCGTGGCATCCGAGGCGAACTGGTCCTCCCTGCGCTATCTCCTGGCCGCGCCCGTCCCGCGGACCCGGCTGCTGTGGTCCAAGCTTGCGGTGGCACTCGGCTTCAGCGCCGCGGCGATGGTGCTGCTGCCGCTGGTCGCCCTGGCGGCGGGCACGATCGCCTACGGCTGGGGGCCGCTGAAGCTGCCCACGGGCGGCTCTCTCGCGACCGCCGAGACGCTGCCGCGTCTGGCGCTGGTGGTGGCCTTCATCTTCCTCTCCCAACTGGTCACGGCAGGGCTTGCGTTCTGGCTGTCCACCAAGACCGACGCCCCACTCGGCGCGGTCGGCGGCGCGGTCGGGCTGACCATCGTCGGCAATGTGCTGGACGCGGTCACCGCACTCGGTTCCTGGCGCGATGTCCTGCCCGCGCACTGGCAGTTCGCCTGGATCGACGCACTCCAGCCCCAGCTGGAGTGGAGCGGCATGGTGAAGGGCGCGTCCGTCTCGGTGGCCTACGCGCTGGTGCTGTTCGCTCTGGCCTTCCGCAACTTCGCCCGGAAGGACATCGTGTCCTAGCACCGCTCCTCCGCCCGGTGCGCCCTTCCTTGTTTCCAGGAAGCCGGCCGAGCCCCGCCCTCAGCGGCCCGGGCACCGGTCGACGGCCGGAGGGATGGACCGTGGCTAGATCCAGCCCCGACGAGCCGCTTCCGCTCCGGCACGGAAGCGGCTCGTCGTGCCGAGAGCGGCCAGCAGCTCACCCACCCGACGGCTGTAGGTCCGTCCGGACATATTGAGACGGGCCGCGGCGGCATCGTCCGTGAGGCCGGCCAGTATGGCCTGGAGGACGGGCTGGAGATGGGCGGGCATCGCATGGGGCAGCACATGCCTGGTCAGGTCGTCACCGCCGTCCCACCAGGCACGATGCGTGCGCACGAGGGTCTGGACGACGACGGGGTCCCGGATCAGCAGCACGCCGTTGTAGTGCAGATCGAGATCGAGCGGCACGGCGGCGACCGAGCGGTCCGCGACGATTATCTTGAACGGGATGGAGTCCGTGACCCTGGCCTCGCCGGGGCAGCGCCAGGGTTCGCGGATATGCGTCAGACCATGGCGAGGAGCGATCCGCCGCACCGTCGTCGTCCGGGCGGCGGCCGTCCGCACACAGGTCCCGGCGAATCTCAGAAAGGGCTCGGGAACGCCCTGGCCGAGCGCGCCCGCCGGATCGTCGAAGCTCAGAAGCTCATGGCGTGCCGAGCGGACCAGGCCCGCCAGGGCCGCTCTGACGCGCGTGACTCCCTGAACGGGCTGTCCCGGCGCCTCCCGCAGGACAGACCTCGATACTTCCCCGCCGAGCGCGGAGCCCGGAACCACCGCCACTGACATGGCACATCATCCCCCGCTATTCCCGCTGACACACGGTCCGTCCCCCCGGACCCGCGCGCGACTCCATGTACGCACACGGCAGCACACCGTGACAAGGGCCTGGTCAGAGACTGGCGAATCCTAGCCACTCGCTTTGATTCCGGCGCCCGGCTGGACACGCTTGAAGACACGAGACCCGAGTGAGGTCATTCAGCGAAGGGGAGTTCAGCATGATCCGTCGTATCACCGCCATGGCGCTTTCCGCCGCCGCGCTGCCGCTGATCGCCGTGAGCCCGACCGCCCACGCGGCGGAGTCCGCCCCGCGGCCCGCGCTGCTGTCGTGCAGCACCAGCACCGACGGCCGGACGGGCAGAGCGGACTGTTCCAACCACAGCAGCCAGGTCGTCGCCTTCCGCGCCGTCGTCGTCTGCGGCTTGTGGCCCGACGCGAACGGCAGGTGGATCACGCTCAGCCCCGGCCAGTCCGGCTGGTCGTCGGCGACCTGCGGAGGAGGGAGCGGGGTGGGCAGTGTGAGCTGGGAAGAAGGCTGACCGAGCGCCGCGCGACCCGGAGCAACAGCTTCCGCCTGTTGCCGCATTGAGATCCATCCGCAACTCTGCCGTCGGCTCCTGCGAACCGCCCCGGACGTCACAGTCACAAGTGCCGACGATTCAGGGGAGTCCGGATGAAGCCCAGCACAAGGAAGCTCAGCGATGCACGGAGGTCCGGCGCCAGGACGTCCCTCTGCGCACCGAACTCCCTCCGCGTCCGGGCGCACGGTGCGAGGACGTCCGGCACACGGGCGGCGGGAGGACTGCTCGCCGCACTGCTGGCCGGCGCGGTGCTGCTGACCGCCGGATGCAGCGACGACGGGAGCAACCAGAAATCCTCGTCCGACACCTCCCTGCCGCGCGACGACGGTGCGATAGCGCCCCCGCTCCCGGGCGGCGGGGGCGGCGGAGCGCCCGCGACCGGTCCGGACGGCTCGGCGGACGGGGCGGAGGGAAAGAAGCGGGACCGGTCATCTGAGAGCACCCGACCGCGGGCGGACTACCTCTCGACGTTCGCGCTCGACGTGGACACCGCCTCGTACGGCTACGCCCGCCGCACGTTGGAGGACGGAAAACGGCCGGTTGTGGACGCCATCCGGCCCGAGGAGTTCATCAACAGCTTCCGGCAGGACTATCCGAGGCCGAAAGGCAACGGCTTCTCGGTGACCGTCGACGGCGCCCACCCCCGGGGCACCGACGGCGAGATCCGGGGAGAGGCCGGACGGGAGGACGAGGGCGGCGACGACTGGTCCCTGGTGAGGGTCGGGCTTTCCACCCGCCCCTCCGACCGCACGGGCGAACGGCCGTCCGCCGCCCTCACCTTCGTCATCGACATTTCCGGTTCCATGGGCGAACCCGGCCGGCTCGACCTGGTGAAGGAGTCGCTGGGCATCCTCACCGACGAGTTGCGCGGCGACGACTCGGTCGCGGTGGTCACCTTCAGCGACACGGCGAGGACACGACTGCCGATGACCAGGCTCGACGGAAACCGGGACCGGGTCCGAGAGGTGATCGAAAGCCTGGAGCCGGCCGAGTCCACCAATGTCGAGGCGGGTGTGCGGACCGGTTACGACACGGCGGTCAAGGGCCGCCGGAGCGGTGCCACCAACCGGGTGGTGCTCCTCTCCGACGCTCTCGCCAACACCGGAGCGACCCGGGCCGACACGATCCTGGACCGGATCGAGGACGCGCGGCGGACCTACGGCATCACCCTGTTCGGAGTGGGCGTCGGCAGTACGTACGGTGACGCGCTCATGGAACGGCTCGCGGACAAGGGCGACGGGCACACCACCTATGTGTCCACCAGTGAGCAGGCCCGCAAGGTCTTCCGCGACACCCTGCCCACGCAGGTGGAGCTACGGGCCCGGGACGCCAAGGCACAGGTGGCCTTCAACCCCGAGACCGTGCGGCAGTTCCGGCTCATCGGGTACGAGAACCGGGATGTGGCGGACGAGGACTTCCGCAACGACCGGGTGGACGGCGGTGAGGTGGGGGCCGACCACACGGTGACGGCCTTGTACGCCGTACGGCTCCGCGCGGGGGCGAGCGGTCATCTCGCGACGGCGACCGTCCGCTGGCTCGACCCGTCGACCCGGGATCCGCACGAGGAGTCGGGCTCGATCGCGACCGATGCGGTCGACCAGGCGCTGTGGAGCGAGGCGTCGGCCCGCTTCCAGGTCACGGCGGTCGCGGCCTACTTCGCCGAGTCGCTGCGAGACGGAGAGATGCCGGGCGCACCGGAGCTCGGTGAGCTGGCAGGACTGGCAAGGGAATTGGCGAGCAGGACCGAGGACAAGGAGGTGCGTCAGCTGGCCGACGCGATCGGGCAGGCGCAACGGCTCAGGCACTGAGTCTTTGGGCGGGACGGGGAGTCCGGGTGGGAAGGACCGGCGGACGGCGCGGTGGACCGGAGAAGCACGGAGCAAGGGGGGAGCGTGCATGAGGAACGGGAGCGGATCGGTGTGAGTGAGGGGTGATCAGCGCGGGATGAGGGGCCATCATGGGTGCCATGGCCACTGTGCTTCTCGCTCTCGCGATCATCTCGACGGGCCTGTACGGGGGCTTCATGCTGACGTTCCGGACCGGGGTCATGCCCGCGCTCGCCCGGCTCTCCGACGAACAGTTCCTCGCGGCCATGCGTCGTATCAACGAAGTCGTGCCGCGCCCGCTGTTCCTGTCGACCTTCTTCGGGATCATCGTGTTCCCGGCGGTGTGTCTCGTGGTGCCCGTCGACGAGCGCAGTGACACCGCGCTCTGGCTCCTGGTGGCGGGCCTGGCCTGTTCAGTGGTCAACCACGTCATCACCATCGCCGGGAACATCCCGCTGAACAACGCGCTGGCCGCATCGGAGAAGAGAGGGGCACCGGGGACCGGGGGCGATCGGGCCGACAGCGAGGCCAGGGCTGCCTTCGAGCCGCGCTGGAACAGGCTCCACCTTGTCCGGACCCTGTTCACGATTGCGGCGTTCGTGCTGCTGGTCAGTTCCGCGCTGTCGTCACCGTGAACAGGCCCACCGACTCCCGGCGGCTGGCCACCCGGGTGAAGCCGGCGTCGGTGGCCCAGCGTTCCGCCTGCTCGACCGAACGGCACTTCATCACCCACAGAGCGCCGTCACGATTGGGCAGAACATGAGCGATGAACTCCAGTTGAGGGTGGCGGGTCTGGGTGGTGAAGACGAGGACACCGCCGGGCGCCAGCATGTTCCGCAGCCGCGCGATGGAGGCGGCGATGACGGAGTCGTCGAGCAGCAGTTCGTAGAGCCCGGACACGACGATCACATCGGGGGCGGGGTCGCCGGGCCGGGGGTCGAGGGCGTCGCCCGGGGAGTAGGTGATGCCGGTGAGTCCGCGTTCGCGGGCCCGGCGTTCGCCCTGGGCGAGGCCGGCTCGGTCCAGGTCGCGGCACTCCACCCGTACGGTTCCGGAGGCGAACTCCTCGACGACGTCCTGCAGATAGCGGCCCGGCCCGGACGCCACATCCAGGATCGCGACCGGCCTGGCCCGTCCGGCCGACCGGCTGCCCCGGGGCCCGGTCGGCCCGGGCCGGCCTGCGCTCCCGGCCGGGACGGCCCGACCGAGAGACCCGCCCTGCCGGTGTGACCGGGAGTTCTCGGTCCTGACGGTCTCAGCGCCGATCGTCTCGTTCCCGATGGGCTCGGGTCCGGCGCTGCCGGGCTCGCTGCTTCGGGGGTCGGTCGGTTCGGCGGCCCCGCGTGCCCCGGACTCCGCCTCCGCCCCGGCGGCCCCGGTCGGGCCGACTGCGCCGACGGCACCGGCCGCCCCGCTCGTATCTGGCTCACCGATCGCGCCCGCGCGGTCGGTGATCTCCTGGCGGAGGATGTCCTTGAGGAGTTCACGCCGGGCGCGGATGGCGCGCCAGCCGATGGCGTTCAGATAGACGCGGTCGATGAGCCGCCCGACACCAAGACGGCCGCGGGCCTGGTTGACGTAGACGTAGTCGAGCATCGATCCGCTGTCGAAGCCGTGGCGGTATCCGATGCCGATGCCCTCGCTGAGCCGCCCGACGCTTCCCAGCAGGAGCCGCATTGTGGCCCAGTGCACGTTCTTGAGTCGCCTGTTCATGGGTATCAGCCTCTGGGCACGGTCCGAAGGGCGGTATCCGTGCAGCTACTCGGCAGGTGAGTGAGTCCTCATCGAAGTTTCTGAGTATCCGTCCGTGTCCCGGCCGTACACAGGAGCATGACCTGCTCCTGCCGTCGGCCTGTTCAACGGATGACGAGTCCGGCTTCGGGAGGCCGGCCATGACGAAAGGTTCCTGCAGAGAGAGCGGCCCCGCCGTTCCGAAGAGAACGAACCGAAGCGGGAAGCCGGCCGTTGAACGTCAGAGCAGTCCCCGGAGCAAGAAGGACGGTCGAGAGCGTGGCCATGTCCCGGACCCGTAGTCAGACAGGAACCGACTCCCAGGCAGGGGTAGACCTCCGGGCCGGGATCGGCGTGCGAGCAGGGGCCGCGACCGAGGCAGGAGCAGGGGCCGGTGTCCTCTCCCCGGAGGGTGGGACGCGGCGGGAGTCCTCGGTGCGGTGGGGGCGTCGACTGCCCGTGCGGCGGATCGTCTGTCTGGTGCCGTTCGCGCTGGTCGTGGCCTGGACGTTCGGCAACTGGTCCCTGGTCGCCTCCGGGGTCGGTCGTCTCGGCGCGGCGGACCCCGGCTGGCTGGTCATGGGAGGTGTGCTCACCGGACTGTGCTGGGTGGCCGCCTCCTGCGTACGGCAGGGAACGATCGTGGAACGGCTGCCCGCCGGGCGGTTGCTGGCGTCGCAGTTCGCGGCCGGTGCCGCCAACCATCTGCTCCCGGTCGGGCTGGGCGCGCATGTGGTCACCCTGCGTTTTCTGCGTGGCTGTGGCATTCCGCTGGGCCGGTCGACCGCGGCGCTCGCCCTCTACACCCTGGTCGAGGCGGTCGCCAGGGTCGCGCTCCTGGCGGGGCTGGTGATGGCGTTCCCCGGAGCGCTGCGGCTGCATGAACTCCTGCCGCCGGGGCAGGCCCTGCTGGCCGTGGCGAGTGCCGTGTCCGGGGTGATCGCGCTGGTGGGAGCCGTCCTGTTCACCGTCCGCAGGCTGCGCGAGATCGTCGCCGGATTTCTGCGTACGGCACTGACGGACGCGCGCACCCTGCACGCCATGCCGGTCCGGACGCTGGCCCTGTGGGGAGGGGCGTTCGCGTTTCCCCTGCTCCAGTCCGGGGTGCTGGTGTGCGTCGCGTTCGCACTGGGGCTGTCCCTGCCCTGGGCGTACATCGTGATCGCCCATCTGACGGCGCGCATGGCGGCCGGGCTGATCCCCGCGCCGGGCGGTATCGGCTCGGTCGAACCGGCCCTGGCCGTTTCGCTGATGACGGCCGGTGCGCCGCTGGTCGTCGCGACGGCCACCGTCATCGGCTTCCGTTTCCTCACCGTGTGGCTGCCCCTGCTGCCCGGAGTGGCGGTGCTCGCGGTGCTGGTCCGCCGACGGATCCTGTGATGACTCCGCGACTCCGGGACTTCGCGACCGGGGCCCCGCGACCCTGGGCCCCGCGACCGGGAGCCTCCGGTCCTGCGGGACCCGATCCCCCGAGATCTGGGCCGTCGAGAGCTGCGGACCTGGGCACATTCCCTGGCCAGGCGCTACGAGGACCCGGACTTCCGTACGGAACCCGGCGCACCTGTTACGCCGGGGCGCTCCCCGGGTGCCGATGGCTCCCGGCGGTGTGGCGGCGGCGCGCGATGGTGATGATCTCCGGGCTGGTGCCGGTCACCGGGGTGCGGTCCCAGTTCCCGTACTGCCGCTCGGCCGTCAGCCCGGCCTCGGAGAGACGGGAGGACAGGGCGTCCACGCCGAGGAACCTCAGGCTGCTGCGGCTGCGTTCGGGCCTCTGCCAGGCCGGACTGGAGTACGTGTAGGTGAACGAGACGATGTCCCCGGTCACCGGGGTCTCCACCTCGATGGCCGTTCGCACCGGCTCACCGGAAGGGCTGATGACTTCGCTGTCGTACGCCTCGGTGGTGTTCCACGACTCCCACGCCCGCGCGGGAGGATTGCGCGTCTCGAACGCGAAGCGGCCCTCGTCGGTCAGGGCGGAGGCGATCGCGGCCAGCGCGTCCCGCAGTTCCTCGTCCTCCAGGAACACCTGGAAGGCATGGCCCGACATCACGATCAGCTCGAACTCGCCCTGCGGACGGAACGACCGGAGATCACCGAGTACCCACTCGATGTCCGGCACGGCGGATGCGCCGACGGGGTCCCCACCGGGAACAGGCGGACGGGCGCCGGGAGCAGGGGTACGGGTACGGGCCTGTTCCAGCATCCCGGGCGCCGGGTCGAGGCCGACGAGCCGTCCCGTATGACCTGCGAGGCGGGCGGAGTGCAGCAGGGCTCCCGTACCGCAGCCGACGTCGAGGACAGATCGCGCAGCCATGACGATGGGGAGATAGAAGGAGAAGTCGTCCCGTTCCTCCTGTGGGTTGAGCAGGTCGTAGAGGGCGGCGAGAGCGGGTTCCGAAAAAGCGCGATCGGCCATCGGGTTAGGTTGTCACCGGCCCCTGACCCGGCTCAACACGATTTACGCCCCGGCCGCCGGCACCCTGGAGACCGGTCACCGGAGGCCGGTCCCCTCGGCTGCCCGGTCATCGGCGTCCGGACACCTTCGGCTCCCGGGGGCCGGGCGACCAGCCACCTCCTTCCCGTCAGCGGCGCCAGTGGCCGGACGTCCTCGGCCGTGACGCGGACACAACCCCTTGGGCGGGACTGATCGGCCGTGGGCCGGCGGACCGTGGGTCGGTCTCCGTATCGTTCGGCCGGCGGACGGCTTTCGTCGCCGTGGGCACTTCCTCGCGCGGCAGGCGAGGCCGGGCGGATCGTCGCTCCAGCCGCCGAGTCCGGGCTCGGACGACCGGCTCCGCATCCGGGCCGGTTCGCCGTGTGGAGACGTACGACCACCGGGTGGTGACCGGTGAGGCCCGCCATCGCGCTCCTCGTCGACGAGCGTGGGAGTGAACGGCGACCTGGCGTGGGTGCCGACGCCGACTCAACCGGCTCCGGACGCCGTGGCCGCCCCCGAAAGCGGTTGTTCGGGGGCGAACCGGTCCAGTAGGGGCGGGCTCCATCGCGGTCAGCGCTCCCTCCCGCAGTGGCGCCGACAGCAGTCCCCCGCCGATACGCAGCCGTTCGGCCCGGGTGAGCGCGGTGGTCGGGTCGCGACCCCGTACTCCAGGACGCCGTCCTTCCGGAGTCGCAGTTCCCCCCGGCCCGGCTCCCCTGGCGGAGGAGGCGATGGTGCGCAGCGGCTCGGTGAGCATTTGAGGACGGAATATAGCGCCGAGTCCGGTTTGCGGGGCGTCCCGCGTTCCCGTACCGGGCCGGGGATGCGCAGTTGTACGCACCCGGGTTCCGGCCGACGAGGAAGGCCCGCACGGAGGACCGGCGTCGACGGCCGGCGCCGAGACCGTCGTGGAAAACCTGACAGAACCTCCCGTAACGGTCATTCCTGAGTCGGACGGCCTCCGCTTCCGGGCCGGGAGCACCGTGCGCCCGGCCGCTGACGGCCCACACCCGGGTCGCTGGATCGCCCTGACTGCCCGAGTGCTCCGCCGGGTGCTCCCGGTCGGCCCTCTGGAGGCGTCCCAGCGACCCGCCGGGTGTACCGCGCCACCCCCGTAGCCCCGGAGTAAATCCCCTCAGATCAACCCGAATTCATTCATTTGTCTGCGTAGGGAGGGTTCCGCATGTGTTGCCTGGGACGCCTTCTGAGTTTTCGGGGGCGTTGTGCCGTATCTCCCGGCGACCGCCCATGTGACCCGGGACAACACGAGGAACGAGACGGGGACGACACGACCGACGGCACCGCGTGCGAGACGGCCACCGGCACGACCACCGAAGCCGGCATCAGCACGACCACCGACACCGACGCGACCACCGACATCCACACCCGCCCGGCGCCCGGGCGAACGCCCCGACGGCCACCACGACCGACCAGAGAATGGTGAAGAAGGATGCGCTTCCGTTCCGTCATCGCGGCCCTGCGTTCTCACAGAAGCAGACACCGAACGAGACATCGAGCGGGCCCCGGTGAGAGCACGCGTCCGGGGCCCGCTGCACCCCACCCGACAAGCGCGGACTCCGACTCGGAAGCGGAATCCGGAACGGTCCCCTCCCCGCGCGTGAAGGCACGCCACAGGGCGGGAAATGAGAATGCTCTCCTCTTTCATTCACCCGTTCGATCCACCGCGCAGACTCTCCGCATGAGGCTGAGAAAAGCGAATCTGGTGATCACGGCGGTGTGTGCCCTCGCGGGCGCCGGCATGGTGGCGGGACGCGTCTGGGCGGGGAATCCGGAACCTCTGGACCTCGGTCCCGTCATCATCGTGCAGAAGACGAGCCCGCAGCCGGAGGAACCCTCCGTACCGCTGCCGTCGGCGACGTCGAGAACCTCGGCACCCCCACCGCCGACCACATCCTCCCCACCCTCCTACGACCCGCCCCCGTACGTACCGTCCAAGCCCCCGTTCTCCCAAGGGTCCGGGGGCAGTCCCGCGGGAACCCCCACTCCGCCGCACAGCACCGACGGAGCCACGCCGTCCACGCCGGGCCCCGGTCCGGGGACGGGGGGAGACGACGACGGTGACGACGGTGACGACGGCGGCATCGGTGGCGGTGGCGGTGGCAGCAGCGGAGGAGACTCCGACGACGAAAGCGATGAGAGGTAGACAGTGCGGCGGCGCACAGCAAGCGCAAGATCTCGGATTGTCGGTTGGATGCTTCTGCTGGTGGGCGCGGCGCTGGCCGCCCCCACGGTGGGACTCACCGTGGTCTGGCAGGCACAGCTCGACGACGAGGTCGACGCTCAGCTTCAGCAGGAGGTGAAACAGTTGCGTACACACGCTCAGGCGGAAGCGCAGACTCCCGGCACCGACGGCGCGGCACTCCTGCGCGACTATATGAGGACCTACCTTCCGAACCGGGACGAGACGTTCTTCAGCATCGTGGACGGCAGGGCCCATCTGGTCAGCCCGAACGTCAACGACGCCCCCGTACGGCTCGACCGGGACCCGGAAGTCGTCCGCGAGCTGTCCTCGGTCAAGGGCGGACGGGACACCCGGGTCGGCTGGCTCGACTCGGCCGCAGGCAAGGTGCGTTACGGCGTCGTGCCGGTGAAGGTCGCCGGTGACACCCAGGATGTACGCCTGGTGATCCTGGAGTTCCGCGACCGTCAGCTCAGCGAGGAGCGCAGGCTGGCGAAGCTGCTGCTGTTCACCGGGTTCGGCGCGCTGGTCTTCGCGGGCTTCGCCTGCTGGCTGGTGGCGGGACGGATCCTGGCCCCGGTGCGGCTGGTACGGCAGACGGCCGCCAGGATCAGCGAGTCGGATCTGACCCAGCGGCTCGACGTGCGCGGTGACGACGACGTCGCCGCCCTGGCACACACCTTCAATCACATGCTGGACCGGCTGGAGAGGGCCTTCACCACCCAGCGCCGGTTCCTCGACGAGGTGGGGCACGAGTTGCGTACCCCCATCACCGTCGTACGGGGACACCTGGAGCTGATGGAGGAGGGCTCGGGCGACTGGGCGGGGGAGTGGGACACCACCCGCGCGCTCGTGGTCGACGAACTCGACCGGATGAGCCGGATCGTGGACGACCTCCTGCTGCTGGCCAGGGCGGAGCGCCCGGACTTCCTCACGGTGGGGGAGACCAATCTGACCGATCTGATCGTGGACGTGGTCGCCAAGGCGCGCGCGCTCGGTCCACGGCACTGGCGGGTGGCGGCCGTTTCCGAGGCGACCGTCCTGGTCGACGGGCAGCGGCTCACCCAGGGCCTGATCCAGCTGGCGGCGAACGCGGTACGCCACACGCTGGACGGCGACCTCATCGAGATGGGGTCGGCGGTACGGGAGGGGCGGGTGCTCCTGTGGGTCCGCGACACCGGACCCGGAGTGGGGCCCGTGGACCGCGAACGGATCTTCGGCCGGTTCGTCCAGGCGGGCCGGGTCACCTCACCCGCCCAGGCCGGTACCGGGATCGGGCTGGGGCTCGCCATCGTGCGGGAGATCGCCCAGGCGCACGGCGGTACCGCGTGGGTGGAGGACGCCGAGACGGGCGGTGCCCGTTTTGTGCTGGACTTGCCGGCTTATTTCCCTTGGCAGAGAGGACACCATGCAACGGATTCTGATAGCGGAGGACGAGGCAGGAATCGCTTCCTTCGTCGAAAAGGGCTTGCGGAGCAACGGGTTCGTGACGGCGGTGGTGGGTGACGGCCTGTCGGCATACGAGCACGCCAGAGCGGGTGACTGCGATCTGATGATCTTGGATCTCGGGCTGCCCGCGGTCGACGGACTGACCGTCCTGCGCAAGCTTCGTGAGCTTCGCGTCACACTTCCGGTGGTCATCTTGACGGCCCGGGACAGCGTCTCGGACGTCGTGGCGGGACTCGAAGGAGGGGCGGACGACTACATTTCCAAGCCGTTCGCCTTCGAGGAATTACTGGCACGGGTACGGCTGCGGCTGCGCGGTGAGGGCGGACCCGAGGCATCCGTGCTCCGGGTGGGCGACCTCGTCCTCGATCTGCGTACGCGCAGGGTCCATGTGGAGGGACGGGTGGCCGAGCTCTCGGCGCGGGAGTTCGCTCTGGCCGAAGTATTCCTGCGAAATCCTGACCAGGTCCTGACGCGCGAGCAACTACTGAGTCGCGTCTGGGGGTTCGACTACGACCCGGGGTCGAACATCGTCGACGTATATGTGAGGTATCTGCGGCGCAAGCTCGGACCCGACCGGGTGGAGACCATCCGGGGGGTCGGATACCGGCTGCGGGCCTGATTCCGGCGTATCGACAAGTACCTGTTTTTTACTGTATTTCCCGCACTACCGGTGTCATGTGATTCCTACCGGTTCATCTCTTTCCTGATCCGCGGCAAAACGGGCTCGTGCCCGAGGTGACGATGTCCATCTCTCCACCTTGACGATGGCCCTGTGACCTGCCGGGGTATGGGTCGGCAGCCCCGTTCACGGGGCCCGGCCCGCCTGGCTGACATCGTTGTCAGAGCGGTGAGAACTCTCTCACTGTGATCTCACAGATGACTCATGACTCGGGCGCATGCTTCCGGGCCAAGACATCCACCCCGGATGTCTCTGCCGTCCCAGCTGTTCTCAGCTGGATCAGCGAGGAGCGTGACATGAAGCGACTGCTTACCAACGCCCGGAACTTCCGCCACCGTGTGGCCCCCGAGAGCGAGACCTTCCGGCGTTTCGCGGCCGGTCAGACCCCGGGAACCCTGTTCATCAGCTGCTCCGACTCCCGGGTCATCCCCGCCCTCATCACGGGTGCCGTCCCCGGTGAGGTCTTCGAACTGCGCAACGCCGGAAACATCATCTCCCCGTACGAGCCCAAGCGGGAGTCCGCCGAGGCCGCCACCATCGAGTACGCGGTCCAGGTCCTGAAGGTCCGGGACATCATCGTCTGCGGTCACTCGCACTGTGGAGCCGTCGGCGCCCTGGCCAACGACCAGGACCTGACCGACCTGCCCAGCGTCGCCCAGTGGGTCGCCTTCGCGCGGCCCGCTCTGGCCCCGATGCTGGGCACGCCGCCGGACGACGCGACGCTCGCCAAATTCGTCCAGCGTCACGTCATGGCGCAGCTGGAGACGCTGCGCAACTACCCGAGCGTGCGTGCCGCCGTGGACGCCGGCCGGCTGAAGCTGCACGGCTGGTACTACCGCGTCGACACCGCCGAGGTCCTTGAGCTCGACGAGCTCCACGGAGTGTTCCACCGGAACTGATACCCGGGCCCCAACCCGGATCTCACACCCCCCACTCGCATCGGACCACCGGTCGCGAAACCCTCCGGGTGCTTCTTACCCGGCGCACCGGTCCCGGATGCGGCGAAAGGAACACTGTGTCAACTGAACGAATACGTCCCGGTGCGGGGCGACACGCGAGAAGGAGCAGTGGCGCCAGCCCGTCGCCAACTTCCCCCAAGAAGGCCTCCTCCCGCGGTTCCTTCAGCACTGACTTCATGGCCTCCATCGTCGTCTTCCTCGTCGCCCTGCCCCTGTGCATCGGCGTCGCGGCTGCCTCGGGCGTGCCCGTCGCCCTCGGAATCATCACCGGCATCATCGGTGGTCTGATCGTCGGCTTCCTGCCCGGAAGTTCCCTCCAGGTGAGCGGTCCCGCCGCAGGACTCGCCGTGCTCGTCCTGGAGTTCGTCACCGAACACACCGTCGCGATGCTCGGTCCTGTCGTGCTGATGAGCGGGCTGCTCCAGATGGGCCTCGGGATGCTCAAGATGGGCCGCGCGTTTCAGTCCATCTCCCTGTCGGTCGTCCAGGGCATGCTCGCCGGCATCGGGCTTCCCCTGATGCTCAGTCAGACGTACGCGCTGGTCGACTCCAAGCAGCACGGCACGGCTCCCAAGAACATCGCGGGTCTCCCCGAACTGGCCTCGGATGTTCTCAACGACCCCCACAAGGTCGGGGCGCTGCTCCTCGGCGTGATGGCGGTCGTGGTCTGCTTCCTCTGGTACAAGGTTCCCGCGCCGCTGAGCAAGGTTCCCGCCCCGCTGGTCGTGGTCCTGGTCGGCTGTGTGATCGCCGCGATGCCCGCCCTGGAAGTCAACAAGGTGAAGGTCGAGAACCTGACCGACGCCATCAACTTCGTCGGGCCGTCCGACATGGCGGGTCTGCTCGATGTGAAGGTGCTGACGATGGTGATCACCTTCACCGTCATCGCCTCCTGCGAGAGCCTGTTCAGCGCGGCGGCGGTGGACCGTATGCACACCGGTCCGCGGACCGAGTACAACAAGGAGCTCTTCGCCCAGGGCGTCGGAAACACGGTGTCCGGGCTGCTCGGTGCGATGCCTCTGACCGCGGTCATCGTCCGCAGCGCGGCCAACCTCAACGCTGGCGCGAAGACCAAGCTCTCCCGCATCCTGCACGGAGCCTGGCTCCTGGGCTTCGCCCTGCTGCTGCCGGGCCTGCTCGGATTCATCCCCATCTGTGTCCTGGCCGGTGTCCTTCTCCACGCGGGGTGGAAGCTCTTCAACCCGCCCGCCTTCGTGAAGATGTGGAAGACGGACCGCGGCGAGGGCCTGGTCATGTTCATCACCACCGGCGCCATCGTGATGACGGACCTCCTGGAGGGCGTGATCGGCGGTCTCGCGGTCGCCGTCGTCCTCACCGCGATGCGCATGTCGCACATGACCATCCGCAAGACCACGGACGGCGACAGCGCCCGCCTGGAGCTCAGGGGCAACGCGACCTTCCTGCGGATGCCGAAGCTGATCGACGCGCTGGGGTCCGTCGCCGACAAGGGGCGGATCGTCGTGGACGCGCGGGGCATCTCGCACCTCGACATGGCCTGCAAGGCTCAGTTGCAGGAATGGGCCGACCAGCAGCGCAAGGCCGGCCACGAGGATCTGGAACTGCTGATGCCGGGCGACGACGCCGCCAAGGCGGCCGAGAAGTCCGAGGAGTCCGAGACGTCCGAGACCCTGGAGCAGGAGCGCGTACCGGCTTCCGTCGGTGCCGAGACCGGGGCCGAGGCCGGGGCCGGCCAGGAGCAGCAGCCGCATCCGGGGCAGCAACCGCACCCGGGGCAGCATCAGTACCCGCAGCCGGAGACCTTCCGGCCGTATGTGCCACAGGCCCAGCCGAACTTCCAGTTCCAGCACTCCATGGGACAGGGATACACGCACGGCCATCTACCGCACGGGACCCAGTACGCGCGGCAGCACCAGCATGCTCAGCAGCATCAGCACGGCGGCCAGATGTACGGCCGAGGGGCACACCCACAGCCCCAGCACGCGCAGCAGTCCCAGGTGCACCTGCCCCACCAGGCGCACGGGATGCACAGCCAGCAGTACCCGCAGTACCAGCACCATCACCAGCCGCAGTACCCACAGCACCAGGCCCAGCACCAGCCCCAGTACCAACAGGGGCCGCCTCCCCAGGGGCAGTACCCCGACCAGCAGTACCCGGGGCAGGGCCAGCCGATGCCCGAGGGCTATCCCCAGCAACAGCAGCCCCAGGGATACGGCCAGCCCGCTGACGTCAACTACTGGGGACCGGAGGACGACTGGGCTGTCCAGGCGTACGGCGAAGGGACGCGCCGATGAAGCGCCCCCTGCGAACGGCCCTGGCGGACGCCCTGTACCTCCGGGAGCTACGGGAACTGCGAGATCTGCGGCACCACCGGCATCAACTCGGCCGGGCCAGGTGCGGCATGGAACCCTGCGGTCTCGACCTCCTGAGGGACGAGGCGCAGGAGGAGGACGGCCGCAGGGCCGACCACCCGGGCACGGACTACCGGACCCCGGATCGCTGCGAGACGGACGGCGACCGCCGTGGAACCGCGTTCCACGCGGACGGCCGGCGGCGGTCGGGGCAGGGCTCCGGTGACCAGGACGAGGACACCCTGTTCCTCTTCCTGAAGTCCATGCACCAGTTCCTCACAGCGCCGCAGGACGCTGCGACGGCAGGCCACACGGGCTCCGCGGAGCACGCGGAGTCCGTGGGCCACGCCGACCGGAAGGCGGACGACGGCACCCAGCCGTAGAACGCCCCCGGCGGCCTCCCAGAGCGTCGCCCACGGAACCGACTATCCCCAGGGTCCGTGGGCGACCCCCAGGGCCTTTGAGCGGTAACGCGCTTCCCCCACTAGGCCCTTGAGAGCCCCTTCCACTGTCCCCCGTGCAGGGAGGGGGCTCTCGACCGTCCGGCCGCCACCCGGCCGGCGGAACCCCAGGCTGTCAGGCTGTCTTGACGTGAGGAGGGCTTGACGTCAAGGCAGCCTGACGCGCATGCTCGGCTCATGGCAACTCCCGACGAGCTGGAACGCCGACTCACGCTGCTGACCGCGGTCGCCCGCCACGAGGCGCTGCGCACCCGTGACGCCCTCGCGGCACCGCCCGGAGGTCATGACGGCCCCGACGGCACCGAGCCGCTCGACCCGGACGCCGAGCCCCTCACCCGGGCCGAGGCGCTGGAACTCCTGGCGCTGGGCGAGCTGATCGCCCGCAAGGCGGGATACGGCCGCCAGCTCTCCGTACGGTCCGCCCGGCGCGCGGGCGCCTCCTGGTCCCAGATCGGCGCGGCCCTCGGCACCAGCAAGCAGGCCGCCTGGGAGGCCCACAGCCGCTGGATCGACGAGCAGTCCGAGCAGCGCCGGGACGAGGGGCAGTGGGGCCTGGACGGGCCCGCCGTCACCGCCGCCCGCGCACTGGCCGGTGAGCCCCCGGAGGCGGGCGTGTGACGGGTGCCCTGTCCGCCGGGCCTTCGAGATGCAGAACAATGAGGGCGTAGAGTTCTGCTATGAAGAAATCCACTGCGGTGACGGACTCGATGCCGGCTTCGGACACGAGCTCGGCCCCTGACTCGGTCCCGGACCCGACCCCGACTGCGGGGAGGAGACCGAGGGCGGCCCGGAACGCGGGCACGGCCGTGGGCGTGGGCCCCGCGCCCCAGTATCCGATCGAGTCGGTCGACAACGCGCTGAGGATTCTGCTCCTGCTCGGCGAGCGCGACGAACTGCGGCTGACGGAGGTCTCGGACTTCCTCGGGGTGGCGTCGTCGACGGCTCACCGGCTGCTCGCCATGCTGCACTACCGGGGATTCATCCGCCAGGACCCCCGCTCCAAGGCGTACCTTCCCGGGACGGCCCTGACCGGGGTGGCCTTCTCGATCCTCCAGCGGTTCGACGTACGCGACACTCTGAGGCCGTTCCTCCAGCGGGTGAACGAGGCCGTGGCCGAGACCGTGCACACCGGGATGCTGGAAGGCACCACCGTGCGCTTCATCGACGCCATCGAGAGCCCCCGGGCGGTACGGGTCGCCTCCCGGCTCGGGCAGTCGAAGCCCGCGCACTGCACCTCGACCGGGAAGGCCATGCTGGCGCAGCTACCGGACGACGAGCTGCGGCGGCTGTACCCGGACGAGCAGCTGGAGGGGCTGACCGCGAACTCGATCCGCAGCCGGGAGGAGCTGGAGCACGAGATCGAGGGCATCCGGCGGCGCGGATACGCCACCAGTGACGAGGAGAGCGAGGAAGGGGTCGCCTCGGTGGCGGTCGCGTTCCCGGCCCGGCGGCTGCCGGTGCAGATCGCGTTCAATGTGGCCGTGCCGGTCGGGCGGATGGACCGGGCCGGGGAGCGCCGGATGGGGGAGCTGCTCGTCGGCACCGTCGAGGAGGCGTCCCGGCTCCTGCACTGACCCACAGCACGGCATCCGGGCGCCGGGGACACCGGCGCCCGCGACGCAGGCCCCGGGACACCACGCCCGTGACGCCGGGACGTCGGCGCCCGGGGCCGGATCACGAACCGGGCCTGCCCCCGCCCTCGGGCTGGAGTCCGGCGACCTCGTGCCGCCAGGCGACGCTCTCGTTGAACGCGCCCCCCAGGTCGGGGAGTTCCGCCAGGTCCTCGGCCGGCAGATCGGCGGGGGTACCGCCCGCCGAGGCGATCGTCAGCGACAGCCGGGCGATCGTGTCCACGGAGATCGCGCGCAGCACGGCCTCCTCGGGAGTGGCGCCGGTACTGGTGAGGCCGTGGCCGCGCAGCACGACGACCGGCCGGTCCCCGAGGCTGTCGGTCATCTCCCGCGCCAGCCGCCGGGTGCGGATGAGCACCCCGCGCGGATACACGGGCACACCCCCGGCCGCGAGCCGGGCCCCCGGAATGTCGTACGCGCCGACGACGGGCCGGATCGCGAGCCCGGCGAGATCGGCGGCGACCACGGCGGGCGGATGGGCGTGCGCGACCGCCGTCACATCGGGGCGCGACCGCAGCACCTCCAGATGCAGCGGGAGTTCGTTCGGCACCGACCAGTCCCCGATGCCGTCCCGGGGGACCCCGTCGAGCCCGACGGCGTGGATGTCGGCCGGCTCGGTCCAGGCCAGACCCCGCTCCCGGGGTCCCCGGCAGCGCACCAGGACCTCGTCCTCACCGGTGCGGACGCTGATGTGCCCGAGGATGCCGTCGGCCAGGCCGCGGGCCGCCAGCACCCGGCACGCCGTCGCGATGCGCTCACGCACGGGCGGCCACCACCGTCGAGGACAGCTCCTCCACCGCCGCGGCGAAGCCGGTACCCGCGGCCGTCATCCGGCGGGCCCGCAGCATCGCCCTCGGCCAGTTGACCACCACCGCCCCGGTCAGCCGCGATCCGTCGTCGCTGCAGAGGGCCGCGAAACGGGCCGGGGTCCCGCCGGGGTCCCCGATCATCCGGTGCGTCGGGGCGGAAGCGGGCCGGCCCACGATGTGCGCCTTCCAGTCGTACTGATCGCTCCAGACGTACTCGACGGGCGCGTGGGCCCGGGGCGACCCGGGGTGGACGGCGGTGTGCGCCACACAGGCCGCCTGCTCGACCGCGTTGGTCCAGTGCTCGACGCGCACCCGCCCGCCGCGCCCCGGATGGTGCCAGCGCGCCACGTCCCCCACCGCGTACACCCCGTCGTGTCCGGGCACCCGGCCGTGCTCGTCGCACAGCACACCGTCGTCCACCGGCAGCCCGGACCCCCGGAGCCAGCCGTCGTTCGGTACGGCCCCGATGCCCACCACGACCGTGGCGGCGGGCAGGGAACGCCCGTCGCCTAGGCGCACGTCCAGCGCGCCCGCCTCACCGGTCACGTCCTCGACCCCCACTCCGAAGGCGGTGGCGACACCGTGGCGGTGGTGGAGCCCGGTGAACAGCCGCCCGATCGCGTCGCCCATGGCCCGGCCCATCGGGACGGGCAGCGGATCGACGACCGTCACCTCCCGTCCGAGGGCCCGCGCGGCCGAGGCGACCTCGGCGCCGATGAAACCGCCCCCGACAACGACCACCGGGCCCGGCCGCTCCAGATCGCGCCGCAGCGCGGTGACATCGCCGAGCGTGCGCAGGACGTGCAGCCCGGAGGCGGGCCGCCACGGCGAGGGCCGGGCGGCGGCCCCGGTGGCCAGCACCACGATCTCGTACGGGAGCACGGAACCGCCGACGAGGTGGACCTCGCGCCCGGCCGGGTCGAGCCGTTCGGCGGCAGCGCCCAGGATCAGCTCGATTCCGGACTCGCGCGCGGCCGCCTCGTCGAGCAGCCCGGCGCGCGCCGCGTCCCAGGCGCCGGTCAGGAGCTGCTTGGACAGCGGTGGCCTGTCGTACGGGGTGTGGTGCTCGTCGCTCACCAGGACCAGCCGCCCCCGCCAGCCCTCGCGGCGCAGCGCCTGCGCGGTCCGCACCCCCGCGACGGAGGCCCCGACGACAACCGCCGTGCCGTTCACCGGTCCTCGATCGTCAGCGCGGACACCGGGCAGCTGCGGGCCGCTTCCGCGACCCGCCCCCGGTCCTCCTCCGGGATGCTCGTGCGCAGCAGCACCACCAGCCCATCGTCGTCGATGTCGTAGGTGTCGGGCGCGGCGACGACACAGTTCGCGTAGCCCTGGCAGGCGGTCGGATCCGCTGTGAGTTCAGGCATGTTCTTCTCTCCTTGCGGTGGAAACGGCCATGCCGCCGTCGGGGTGGACCGAGCCGCCGGTGATGCCCCGGCTGCGCTCGGACGCGAGGAAGACGTACGACCAGGCGTGGTCGTCGCCGGAGAGGGCGACACCCAGCGGGGTCCGGGCGGCGAGGGCCTCGGCGCGGCCGGGGGTGTCGTCGAGCCGCCGGTCCTCCAGGCCGAGGCCGGGCAGGCCGCGCAGATCGGTGCCGAGCGTGCCGCCCGGCGCGACGCCGTTGACCCGCACCTCGGGCGCGAGTTCGTGCGCGAGCGCGGTGACCAGGCCGCGTACGGCGAACTTGGAGGCCACGTACAGCACCCCGCCGCGCCCGGGGTAGTACGCGGACGTCGACTCGGTCAGCAGGACGCAGCCGCGGGAGGCCCGCAGATGGGGCAGGGCGGCCTTGACCGAGAGCAGATGGCTCTTGACGTTCACGCGGAACATGTCGTCGAAGGCACGGTCGATCACCTCGGCGTCGAGTTCTGCGACGCCCCGGTAGAAGTCGAAGACACCGACGCAGTTGACGAGGACGTCCAGCCCGCCGAACGCGTTCACGGCGGCCGTCACGGCCGCGCTGTTGGCCCCGGGGGTGGTCGCGTCGCCGACGGTGACCGGGACGTCGGGGAGTTCGGCGGTGAGGCGCGCGCTCTTGTCCGGGTCGCGTTCGAGGACGGCGACACGGGCGCCCTCGACGCGGAAGGCGTCCACGACGGCCCGGCCGATGCCGGAGCCCGCGCCGACGACGAGCGCCCGGCGCCCTGCCAGCCAGCCGTTCCCGCTCATCCGGCCCGTCCCGGTCGCCCCGTTCGCGCTGTTCGCCCCGCTCATCCGGCCTCGCCGCCCTCGGGGTGTCCGGAGGCCGGTTCCGAGCGGCCGGGAGCCGCCCCGGGAATCGCGCCGTCGTCGCCACCACCCCGGCCGCTCTCGGCGGATACACCGGACACACCGGGTTCGGCCGGTTCGGCGGGAGCGCCGGGCCCCGGGGGATCGTCGGACCCGGCGGCTTCCACGGCTTCGACGGGCTCGCCGATCAGCGGGGCGAACGGGTTGCCGATCATCGCCGAGAACGTCGCCGTGTTCTGCCAGGTCAGCGCCTCCAGCTCCAGCGGACACAGGGTCACCCACTGGCCGGACCGCGGCGACTCGACCAGCAGCCGGGCGCCGTTGCGGGTCCGCACCCGGACGACCCGGATCTCCGCGAACTCATTGGCCACGGTGACCGGTTCGCTGTCCGCCGCCGCCAGCAGCCCGGCGTGCTCCTCGGCGGCCGACCGCGCGGCACCGCCGGGCCGCCGCGCCCCCGCGCCGTCCCGGCCGGGGTCCCCGCTCACAGGAAGACCGCCAGATTCTGCATCCGCAGGACGGACTCGTCCGTCAGGATGGTCCGGCGGGCGAGCAGCCAGCCGTCCGGGCCGCGCCGCAGCAGGTCCTCCCGCCCGGCCGACACCAGAGCCGATTCGTTGACATCGCCCCGGCTGCGGAAGAGCAGCACGGCGGACTCGGCCACGAGGTGGTCCGGGTCGGCGGTGGCGAAGGTGCGGACGTTGGTGACGTAGTGCCGCATACGGGACGGCGGGTCCTCGGTCCAGGCGTGCTCGGTCAGGAAGCGGGCCACCCGGCGGGACAGTGAGTACTTGTCCTCGTCGAAGTGGGCCATGCCGGGCGAGGTGTCGTAGCCGGAGCCCAGCGCGGTGGTGACCCGGACCGGCATCAGATAGTGGATGTCCTCCGTCAGCAGCTCCAGCCACTCCTCGTACTCCTGCGCGTCGAGCAGATACGCCTCGTCCACCAGCCACTGGTGGGCCTGCGCGTGGCGCTCGTCGGCGAAGGGCAGCGGGCGGCCGGTGCGCTGGTGGCGGGGGGCGTTGCGGCCGAGCACCGAGAGCGCGGACAAGCGGCCGACGGGCGGGGGAGTGCTGTCGCTCATGCCCGGACCCCCTGACCCTGGGCGCTGCCGGTGCCGCCGATGCCGGCCCGATGGTCCGTACGGTCCGTGTCGTCCGCGGCGCCCGAACCCGTGCCCGGGCCGGTGCCGGCGGTGTCTGCCGCGCCCGGGGCCGCGCCCTTGCTTCCTGGGCCTGCGCACGCCGTGCCCGCGCCCGCCCCCTTGCCCGTCCCGACCTCGACGGAAGCCGCCCGTGCCGGCGGACGTTCCAGATGGTCGGCCCAGCGGTTCAGCAGCTCGCGCTGGTTGTACTCGCTGTAGCCGGTGCGGGCCGTGCCGGGACCGGCGAACTGCCCGGGGGAGAGGGCGGGCACCACGGGCTCGCCGTCCTCCAGCAGCCCCATCCGGCTGTTGAGCAGCAGCCGCCGTGCCATGGGCCCGGCCGCCGTATTGGTGAGGGAGACCCAGTTCTCCACGTCGTCCTGCTCGAACATGCCGGTGGAGCCGAAGCACATCAGATACGCCTTGTACGACAGCGCCTTGAACTCCTCCGGGGCCTCCGCGTCGACCGCGAACCAGGACAGGACCTCGGTCTCGTTCTCGCTGATGGGCTGCCACTGCCGGATCGAGATGAAGGGCAGGACGTCCTCGGAGTCGGCGACACGCGGCCAGTTGTGGACCAGGCTGAGATTGGGGAAGAGGGAGGCCGCCGAGATCATGAAGCCGTTGTCGCCGATGACCGCCAGCTGCTCGGGCGACCAGGCCGCCTTCATCCGGTCGACCATCTCCTGCGGATAGCCGACATAGCGCAGGCGCTCGTCGAGGCCCCCGGGCGGCAGCTTGTAGGTGGTGCCGCCGCCGTTCCCGGCCCAGTAGGTGCAGCCGTCCTTGCGCTTCTCCGCCTTGGGCTCGCGGAAGAGCCCGATCTCCACGACGGAGGTGTGCGTCTGCGGGGTGTGGTACATGTCCCCGGCGAAGTTCTCCGCGCCGATCTTCCAGTTGGCCTTGATCCGCCAGCGCTGGGGGCCGCGCAGCTCGATGCCGCTGGGGCTCTGCTTCGTGTAGTAGTCCAGGTAGAACCGGAAGTCGCCGAGGAACTCCTCCAGCGGAGGCGCGTTCTCGTCCAGGCTGATGAAGATCATCCCGTTGTAGACGGCGAGGCCGGGCGCGGGCAGCAGCCGCTGCCCCGAGCGCCGGAATCCGGCCTCGCCGCCGTACGCGTCCCGGTGGAAGGGCAGCCCCACGATCCGCCCGTCGTTGCGGTACGACCAGCCGTGGTACGGACACCGGAAGTGCGAGGCGTTGCCCATCTCGGCGCGGCACACCTGCATGCCCCGGTGGAGGCACATGTTGAAGTGGGCCCTGATCTCGCCCTGCTCGTCGCGGGTGACGATGAAGGAGTCCTCCAGCACGCGCCGGACCACATAGTCGCCCGGCCCGGCGATCTCGGACTCATGGGCCACGAACATCCAGGCGCGGGCGAACAGGCGCTCCTTCTCCAGGGCGAACATCTCGGTGTCGTTGTAGATGTGCGCGGGGATCATGCCCCGGCGCACATCCCGCAGCACCGCGGTCTGGTCTGTCATCGACTGTCATCCGTCCCGGCCATACAGTCGGCCTTAGTCTCTGCTGAGAAGAGAAGCTCTCTGATCAGTAGAGACCTTGAAGGGTTCTGGCGTCAAGCCTCCCCTCATGTCCCGGAAAAACTCCCGCTGTGAAAGAAAAGATTTCTTCTAAGGCTTGACGTTTCGACGGTTGGTCGATTCTGATGCAGGGGTGTGACGGACGTCGCACATGCTGGAGGCGCAAGGAGGCGTCGTGCCGGTCTCACCCTCGTCCCGGGTTCCCGAACTCGGGCTGGTCCTTCCACCCGCTGCCCACCCCGACCAGCTCTGGCCCGCCGTGGAGACGGCCGACCGGAGCGGATTCGGCTCGGTCTGGGTCACCGACCGGACCATCGCGAACACACCATGGCTGGAGGCCCACACCCTGCTCGGGGCCCTCGCGGCCCGTACCACCCGGGTGCGCGTCGGCACCTCCGTCCTGTCGGTGGCCCGCCGCAATCCGGTGCTCACCGCTCACGCCCTCGCGACCGCGGACCATCTCTCCGGCGGCCGGCTGGTCGCGGGCATCGGGCTCGGCGGCCTCGAACCCGCCGAGTACGAGATCGCCGGGGTGCCGATGGCCCGCCGGGCGGCGCTCACCGACGAGTACATCGGCCTGATGCGGCGGCTGTGGCGGGAGGAGTCGGTCGACCACGAAGGCGCGGGCTTCCGCTGCTCGGGAATCGGCCTCGCCCCGCGGCCCGCCGCCCCCGTCCCGCTGTGGATCGGCGGCAACTCACCGGGGGCGTACGCACGTGCCGGGCGGCTCGGCGACGGCTGGCTCTCCGTCTTCGCCGGGCCCGACCGGTTCCGTACGGGCTGGGCGCGGGTGCTCGACCACGCGGAGGCGGCGGGGCGGGACCCGGGAAGCCTCACCCCCGCCGCGTATGTCTTCGCCGCCATCGCCACCGAGCCCGGCCGGGCCGAGGCCGTACTCGAACCCGCCCTGCGGAGTCTGTTCGGGGGCGGACTCGACCAGTACGGAACGGCCTGCCTGTACGGCACTCCCGACCGCTGGGTGGACACCATCGGCCGGTTCGGCGAGGCGGGAGCCCGTCATGTGAACGTCCTGCTCTTCAGCACCGGGCTCGCCCGGGACGTCGAGACCGTCGCGATGTCCGTGATCCCCCGGCTCGGACAGCCGGCGCAGGCGCCGTCGCGGCTCTGACGCGCCGTCCCGGGGCCGCCGCCCACGGCCCACCGCCTCTCGGCCCCACGACGCGACATCTCCCCCGGCCCATCCCGTCGGACATCCCCTCCGGAACCCGCCGAGGAAGCCCTTCCCGGACCCTCACGGCCGCCCGAGGACCCTCAAGGACCCCAAGGAGAACGACCATGACCAGCCCGGACAACGGACCCGCCCCCGCGGGCCCCCCGAACGTCGACCTCTACACCCGCAACGGATTCAGCGGCCCGATGGCGACCATCGTCCGCGCCCAGTACTCCCCGGCGTACACCGCCGTCCGCGGCACCTACGCACCCCACCGCCTCGATGTGGGCGACCTGTCCGAGGGCGCCTTCACCGAGGGCCGCTCCCTGCCGGTGGCGATCCTCGAAGGCGACGGCGTCAGCGTGGAGGTGTCCCGGCGCGCCGAGCCGAGCGCGGTGGCCTTCCGCAACGTCCTCGCGGACGAGGTGCACTACGTCCTGGAGGGCGAGGGCCGGCTGGAGACCGACTTCGGTGTGCTCGACGTCCGGGCGGGCGACATGGTGCTGCTGCCGCGCTCGGTGACCTACCGCTACGGCGAGATCGCCTCGCCCCTGCGGGAGATCCTCATCGTCACCGAGAGCGAGATGCGCGTCGACCCGGAGAACGCGCCCGGAGTCCTCAACGTCGACCTCCACGTCGACGCCCCGGTGCCGGACCCCGCGGCGGGGCCGCCCGGCGACTACGAGGTGATCATCAGACACGGCCGCGAGTTCACCACGTACTTCTACGACTACGACCCGGTGCCCTGTCTCGCCACGGCGGGCGCACCCGTCGTGCGCCGCTTCAACATGGAGAACGTGCACGGTCTCGGCGTCGAGAAGGGCGGGCTCATGCCGCCACGGCTGCTCAACGACTCCAGCACCCGCACCCTCGTCTTCCACCTCGGCAACCGCCGCAGCGACCGGCCTCCGGTGCATCACAACGCGGACTACGACGAGGTCATCTTCTACGTCGCCGGGCCCGGGAACTACGGCGCGGTCGACAGGCCCGGCACGGTCCTGTGGACCCCGAAGGGCCTGATCCACCACGGCCCCGAGGAAGAGGTGCCCGAGGGATACCGGGCGTTCCTGCTGGAGACCCGTGCCGCGCTCTCGCTGACCCCGGCGGGCCGGGACATCGGCGCCGTCATGGAGACCGGGCAGTTCGACTTCTTCGAGCCCAGGACACCCACCACGGCCGCCGGACCGGCGTCCTGACCTCCCGGAGGAGACCTCTCATGACCGAAACCCCCCTGACCGAGGTGCCGGGGACGACAGATCCGGACACACGGGTTCCGGAAACACCGGACCCGGCGACAGCGGCCCTGAACGCGGAGGCCCCCGTGACCGGGACTCCCGGGGCTGAGGCCCCCGGTTCCGGGCCCCGGACGTACGACGACTTCGCAGGGCCGGGACTCGACACCGCCAAGTGGACCCATCTGGAGTACCCGATGCAGGTCGGCCCGCCCTGGCGGTGCGCCGACCCCGGCGCGGTGACCGCCGTCGGCGACGGCACCCTGGCGGTGGACATCGAGCGCTTCCGGCTCGCCCACGACACCGTACAGATCATGGACAATCCCAAGTATCTGCTGCTGTCCACCGAGGAGTTCGCCCTGCCCGACGCCGGACGGGCGGTCTTCACGGTGGACATGAGGGCCACTTCCCGGGGCGGGGACCGGCACGACTACCGGGACGGCGTGGCCGCGTTCAACGTCCTGGACATGGAGACCGGCTCGGTCTTCGACGTGGCCGCCAACAGCGAGCACGTCTGGGCCATCCACGAGATGCTGCCGGTGCCCGGCGCCCCCGAGGAGCCGTTCACCCGCATGGTGGAGGACCCGTTCGCCGGGGTGGCACCGGGCACGGGCGCCGTCCGCCGCTGCCAGGTGGTGATCGACACCGCCGGGGGCCATGTCCGCTGGGTCGTGGACGGCCGGATGATCCATCAGGCCAACGGCATCGCCTTCCCCTCGCGCGTACGGGTCGGGCTCGGCATCTTCACCCTGCACCCCGTCGGCCCGGACGGCAGCCGGTCCGTGAACGGTCAGGGCGTCTCGGCCGCGTGGAGCGGTCTCACCGTCGCGTACGGGGATTCCGTCGGGTCCGGCGGGGGCGCGGGACCCGGAGGCCGTACCCCCGGACCGGACGGGCCCGGTGGACCGGACGGGCCCGCCGGGCGTACGGAGAACGGAGCATCGTGACGTCCGCGGAGCCTTCCCCGGCGGCGGGCGCGGGCGCGCCCGGGTTCCGGCCCGCGCGCCACCTCCGCCTCTACCAGGACGTGGCCCGGCAACTGCGCGAGGCGATCCTCTCGGGGCGGTACCGCCCGGGCGACCGGCTGCCCACGGAGCCCGAGCTGATGAGCACCTTCGGCGTCAGCAGGGCGGTGGCCAGACAGGCGACCATGAATCTCGAACACGAGGGTCTGGTCGAGGTGCAGGTCGGCTCCGGGGGCGGCGCCTTCGTCGCCGAACCGGGGGCGGACTCCGTGCACCGGGCGCTGGAGAACCATCTGCGCCACAGCGGGGTGACCGTCGCCGACTACCTCGCCGCCAAGCGCGCCCTGGAACCGGCGCTGGCCGCCGCCGTCCTCAGCGGCGCGACCGACGGTGACCTGAGAAGGCTCCAGCGGAACATCGACGACTCGCGGAAGGCGTACGAAGAAGGCGCGGACCCGGCCGAACTGCTGAGGCTGAGCCTGGAGTTCCACGAGATCATCGCCACGGCCAGCGGCAACCCCGTCCTGGAGGCGCTGTTCATCGCGCTCGTACGCATGGGACAGCGGGTCCCCGCCTTCAACTCCGCCTCGGCGCCGCACGACTGGGAGCATCTCTTCGAGGAGCACCGCCGGCTTGTGACCGCGCTGCGGGACGGCGACTCCGCGCGCTTCACCGGGCTGCTGCTCCAGCACCTGGACTCGGTCGGCGAGATCTACTCGGTCTGACCCTCCCCGTTCACCCCCGATTCCCCGGCACCGGGCTCGTCGGCCCCCGGCCCCCCGATCCCTTGGTGCCCCGATCCTTTCGTGCCCCGAACCTTCACGCCTCCGTGGCGTCGTGCCTCGCTCTCCACCGTCCGATCCACCATGCAAGGGAAGCCGTTGTGACCACCCCGCCCTCCCTCTGGGACGCCGCTCGCGCGGAGATGGAGGAGTACGCGTTCGTCGCGGACTCCGCCCTCCAGCCGCAGTGGGACGTACCCGAGAAGATCGCCATCAACGTCGCCGTCGCCGGACGCGCCGGACCGGCCGGCTCCCCGGACCACCCCGTGGACATCGAGGAGTACGTGGACGCCGCGTCGCAGGTCATCGAGGCCGGCGCGTGCGGAGTCCATATCGACTTCACCTGGGTCACCGACTCCGGGGGCCGCCGCCTGGACCGGGATCTGCCGCCCACCGAGGCATACGGTCTGGTCCTGGAGCCGCTGCGGGCCCGCTTCGGCCATGACTTCGTCGCCAATCTGAACGTCCTCAACGGCAAGACCTTCGACGAGTGCCTCAGCCCCGCCCGCGAGGGCCTCGCGGAGGTCGCGCCCTGCGCCGCCGGGCATCCCGAGGCGTTCGTCACCCCGGCCGTGAAGACACTGCTGGAGTGCGGGGTGAGCCCCGAGATCGTCGTCCACAGCTCCGGTGAGGTGGAGTTCGCCAAGCGCAGGCTGTTCGACACCGGGATCATCGCGCCGGGCGAACAGACCAACTGGATCATCCTGTACGGGCTTCCGGTGGACGTCGGCCGCACGCTGATCTCCGGCGCCTGGGCCGACGACGCCAAGTCCATGGCGACACACCTCTTCCTGATGGTGGAGCAGATCCGCCGACTGGACCCGCGAGCCGCCGTCACCGTCTGCAACGCGGGACGCGCCGGGCTCTACATCACCACCCTCGCCACGATGATGGGCCTCAACATCCGGGTCGGTCTTGAGGACAGCTGCTGGAAGAACCCCAACAGCGACGAGCTGATCGCGAGCAACCTGGAGCTGTTCCGCCGGGCGCGCACGCTCGCCGCGGAGCTGGGGCGCACACCCGCCACGGCCGACGAGTACCGGGTGCAGATCGGTCTGCCCCCGCGAGGCTGAACGTTTTTTCGCCACTTCCCCACCAGCGGCGAACCGAGTCGCCGCGGCCGTACCCACGAGTGGGTCCGCGGGGTGCGCCGTCGGGCCGGGCTTCGAACCGAATTCGAACCGAACAGGGAGCACAGACGTATGGACATCAGGGATCGGGTCGTCATCGTGACCGGCGCGGCCAGTGGCATCGGCGCCGCGACCGCGCGGCTGCTGGCCGACCGGGGCGCGAAGGTCGTCGTCACAGACATCAGCGAGTCGGGCCGGGAGATCACCGCGGCCATCCGCAAGGACGGCGGGGACGCGGAGTTCATCAGAGCGGACGTCGGCGTGGAGGAGGAGGCGGAAGCCCTCGTGGCCGGGGCGCTGGAGCGGTACGGGAGACTCGACGGCGCCTTCAACAACGCCGGTGTCGAGCAGTGCGCCACTCCGCTCCACCGGCTCACCGGCGAGCAGTGGGAACGGGCGATCCGGGTGGACCTCACCGGGGTCTTCCACTGTCTCAAGTACCAGATCGCGGCCATGCTCGCCGCCGGCACCGCCGGGTCGATCGTCAACACGGCGTCCGCGCTGGGGCAGGCCGCCATCCCCAACGCGAGCGAGTACGTGGCCGCCAAGCACGGAGTCGTCGGCCTCACCCGGGCCGCCGCCGCGGACTACGGCACGCACGGGATCCGGGTCAACGCCGTGCTGCCGGGGATCGTGGAGACGACGATGGTGGCCCGCCTCTCGGGCGACCCCACCTTCTCCGCGTACTTCGACACCCTGCGGCAGCGGCATGTGATGGGCCGCTTCGGCAAGCCGGGCGAGATCGGCGAGTCCGTGGCCTGGCTGCTCTCGGACAGCTCGTCGTTCGTCACGGGCGCGGCGATCTCGGTGGACGGGGGGTATCTCGCGGTATGAGCGGATCGAACGGGAGCGGTACGGGTCCGGATGGCGCGGGCCGGAGTACGGCCGTCGCGGGAGCCGGAGTAAAGACCGAAGCGAAAGCTGGAGCGGACGTGGGAGTGGACGTGGGTGCTGCGGCAGTGGGTACGAGTGCTCCGGGTACGGGTGGCACGGATGTTCCCGGGGCGGCGGCTGGTGCCGCGGTCGCGCGGATCGTCGACGAGGCCGAGATCGCGCGGCTGCTGACCACGTACGCCTGGTGTGTGGACGACAAGCGCTGGGACGACTGGGAGGCGTGCTTCACGGCCGACGCCGAGATCCGTATGCCGTTCGCGTCCTACGACGGTTCGGCGGGGCTCGGCGCATGGGGCAGGGCCGCGCTCGCGCCGTTCGAGAAGACCCACCACATGAGCGGCAACGCCGAGATCACCGTGGAGGGGGACACCGCCTTCGGGCGCACGAAGTTCCAGGCGGTCCACATTCCCCGGGCCGACCGGCCGGCGGTGTACTTCACCGAGTCCGGCACCTATCTCTGGCGCTTCCGGCGTACGGGCGAGGGCTGGCGTATCCGGCGCTGCGAGATCGAGGTCGCCTGGACCGCGGGCGACGACGAGACGGGACTCGCGGGCGGCCACTGAGCGGACGGGGCCGGGCCGGCTCGGGCCGGGCCGGTCTCCCCGCGGTGGGCGGGTGCCGGGACGCCGGCGCGTCCGGGCCGAACGGCCGTCCTGTCGGTCGGCGCCGGATCGGCCGGGGTCGGGGGCGGGGTCGGGGTTGGGGTCGGGGTCGGATCGGTCAGGCGCGGGCCGCGCGGGCGCCGGATCGGCAGGGTCCGGTCGGCCCGGGGGGCGCCGTCGAACCAGCGTCGTCCGCCCGGGGGCAGACGGGACGTCGACGACGCGGCCTACGAGACCGGGAGGTCCGCCGGGAACCTCCACGGGCAGGGGGTGAGACGGGAGCGGGCCGTATGGATGGAGCGGCGGTCCTCCTCGGGGCCCGCCCCCGGACCCGGCAGCAGGGGGAGGACCGCGCTGCGGCCGGACCGTACCGCCTCGTGGCCGCGCGCGATCACCGACAGGCTCTGCGCGGGACCGGCTTCGACGAGCAGCCGGTCGCCGTCCGCGAGAATCCGGTCCAGCGTCGGCCAGAACAGCACGGGAGCCGTCGGATGGCCCGCCCAGAACGCGGGGTCGGCCGCCTCGTCCGGGCTCAGCAGCCGGGTCGTGTACGCCGAGTACAGGGGTGTCCGCGGCGAAGCCGGACCCAGCTCGCGGATCAGCGCCTCGGCCGGCCCCGTCAGGGGTGCCAGCGCCGGGCTGTGAAACGGGGTACGGGTGGCGAGCGGACGGCTCGTGAGCCCGTCCGCGGCGAGCCGGCCCGCCACCGCGCGCAGCGGCTCCGTGCACCCGGACAGGACGGTGTGCCGGGGCCCGTTGACCGCGCCGACGACCACACCGTCCCCGAGGTAGGGCGCCAGCTCGTCCGGGGTGGCCACCACGGCGAGCATCCCGCCCGCGGGGACGCCGCGCTGCATCCGTACGCGCTCCCACAGCAGCCGTACCGCGTCCTCCAGCCGGAAGACCCCGGTGAGCGTGGCCGCGACGAACTCGCCCATGCTGTGCCCGAGATACGCGTCCGGGCGCAGCCCCCAGCTCTCGGCCAGCCGCCCCATCGCATAGGCGACCGCGAACAGCAGCGGCGCCGACCGGCTGTCGGTGTCGAGCGGCTCGACCGGGTCGTCCGCCAGCCAGTCGGACCGCACCGCCTCGCACTCCGGGCCGAGGAGGCCCAGGACGGAGTCGACCGCTTCGGTGAAGACCGGCTCGTGCCCGTACAGCCCGGCGGCCATCCCCGGATGCTGGGCCCCCGTGCCCGGGAACATCAGGACCACCGAGCGCCGATGAATGAGTGTCATGCCCCCAGGCTGGGGGCCGTGGGCCGGGCAGCGCTCCACCGACACGTACGGAAGCCGCCGAGTCCGCCCACGGCCCGCGCGCTCGCCCCTCACCGGTGATCCCCACGGCCCGCCCGCTCACCGCCTCAGCGGCCCGGGAGACCCCGACCGGCCGGGCGCGGGGCGCACGGCGCCGAGGGCGTCGGCGCCGGGTTCTCAGACGGGCTTCTTCCGCATCAGGAACAGCCCCACGGCCGCCCCGATCACCACGATGTCCGTGCTCAGGTTCACCGCGAGCTCGGTGCCGCCCTCGAACAGCAAGTCGCCGCAGATACCGGCGGCCAGGCCGACCGACAGCAGGAACCAGAGCAATCGCTTCATCGGGCGTCGAGCACCGCTTCCCGCCCGGTGCGGGGCTCACCGCCCTCAAGCAGCCGGAAGGGCCCCAGCGCGGCCGACGACCAGCCGTGCCCGTACAGCGGATCGTCCAGAGCGACCGGGCGCCCGTGCTCGTCCGCGATGCCCATCTCCACCGTGCGGTCGGCGACCACCTTCCGAACGCCCGGCACCCCGGCCGCCTCGCGGACCAGCCCGGCGGGCACGGTGACCCGTTCGGCGTGCGCCGGGTCGAAGTCCTCGGCGACGTCCATGTGCTGCCGCCCGCCGACCATGACGGTCGCGCCCGCGTACCGCTCGGGCGACACCCCGGACGTGAGCCCCGACATCAGCAGGACACCGCAGGCCGTGACGACCGCGGTCCCGCAGAACAGGGCGACGAAGGCGGCGACGAACCCGCCCCTGCGATTCTTGATCGTGCTCCACGCGATGTCGAACACGGCGCGCTCACCGGTTCCCGAGGTGGGTCATACGGTCCGCGATCCGCTCGGCCGTCGGCCGGACCAGCTCCCCGGCGGGCCGGCCGTCGGCCAGGAACACCACCGAGTCCGCGTACGAGGCCGCGACCGGGTCGTGCGTCACCATCAGCACGGTCTGCCCGGTCTCGTCGACGATCTGCCGGAACAGCTTCAGGACCTCCTGACCGGTCCGGGTGTCCAGCGCGCCCGTCGGCTCGTCCGCGAGCAGCGCGTCGGGCCGGGTCACCAGCGCACGGGCGATCGCCACCCGCTGCTGCTGCCCGCCGGAGAGTTCATGCGGCCTGCGCTCCAGCCGCCCGCTCATCCCGACCCGGTCGACGACCTCGCGCAGCCACTCCTCGTCCACGGGCTTCCCCGCGAGCCGGGGGACGAGCGTGATGTTCTGACGCACCGACAGCGCGGACATCAGGTTGTACGCCTGGAAGACATAGCCGATCCGCTCCCTGCGCACCGCCGTCAGCGCCGACTCCTTCAGCCCCGACAGCTCGGTCTCCCCGAGGTAGACCCGCCCGGAGGTCGGGCGGTCGAGCCCGGCGAGCGCGTGCAGGAACGTGCTCTTCCCCGATCCGGACGGCCCCATGACCGCGGTGAACGACCCGCGCGGCACCCCGAGAGTGACATCCCGCAGCGCGGTGACCGCCGTGTCCCCCGTGCCGTACGTCCGCGTCACGGACTCCAGCCGCATGGCGAGTGTGCCCGAGTCCACCGCGTTCGCGGACGCGTAACCAACCGTTGTCATCGATTCATGCCCTCCGTTTGCCCTCGGGAACACGCTAGGAAGGGCGGGTGGGCCGGGACGAGCCGTCTGCCTCCCGTAGGGATGGTGGAGCCCGCTACACCGCGGGCCGGACGGGACCGTCACCGGACGCACCACGGCCGTCCGGGAGGGCTCGTTCGCCGTCCGGACTCCGGAGGTCCGCGCTCCTATGCTGGCCCCATGGCTGAGGAGCACTTCAAGGACGGCACCCTGTCGGGCAGGGGCGAGTACGCGGACGGCGAGCGCACCGGCCCCTGGACCTTCTGGTTCCGGAACGGCCGGGTGAAGGCGGAGGGCGTCTACAAGGACGGCCGGCTCGACGGCGAGTGGATCTGGTACCGCGAGGGCGGCGGCCTGTTGCAGCAGGGAGCCTTTGTGGAGGGCCTGCAGCACGGCCCCTGGCGCCGCTGGCACGACAGCGGCGAACTGCTGGACGAAGGCGAGTACAACGCCGGCAAGAAGACCGGTGAATGGGTCACCTACGACAAGGCGGGCAAGGAGACCGGGCGGCGGACCCACCGCTGACCGCGCCGGACCGCCGGGGCCCACGACCCACCGCTGACCACGCCGCCGCCGTGCGGCCCACGGCCCCGGATTGCCGGCGGCGTCACCGGGAGGGCGTGCCCGGTGCGACACCGCCGCCGTGCCCCGGGCCGCCGTGACCCGGGCCCGCCGTGCCCCGGGCCGCGAAGGACGCGGGTCAGCTCCCGGTGCTGCTCGGGGACCCGAGGAGTACGGGCAGGTCGACGATGTCGTTGCCTATGAAGGAGCGCTGCGGCTGTATCCGCTCCGGCGCCACGGCGAGCCGGATCACGGGGAAGCGTTCGAAGAGCGCGGGCAGCGCGACTTCGGCCTCCAGCCGCCCCAGGGGTGCCCCCATGCAGTAGTGCACGCCGTGCCCGAAGGCCAGGTGTGCCTTGTCCTCGCGGCTGAGGTCGAAGGTGCCGGGATCGTCGTGGACCCCGGGGTCACGGCCGGGGGCCCCGAACCCGATGAGCATCGGCTCGCCGGCCCGGATGACGACCCCCTCCCCGAGATCGATGTCCTCGGTCGCCCAGCGCATCGGCATGTGGATGACCGAGGAATGCAGCCGCAGGGTCTCCTCGACGACCTCCGGCCAGGCGATCTCCCCGGCCAGAACGGCCTTGAGCTGCCCGCGGTGGGCCAGGAGTTCCCGTACCGCGTTGTCGATGAGGGAGATCGCGGTCTGGCTGCCCGCACCGATCATCAGGAACAGTGTGGACAGCAGCTCCTGCTCGCTGAGCCGGTCCTCGTCCTCCTCGCGGGTGGCGAGGAGCAGGCTGGTCATGTCGTCGCCGGGTTCCCGCCGCTTCAGCTCGACGAGCCGCTGCACCACGGAGATCAGCTCGCGGTTGACGGCGGCGGCCTCCTCCTCTGTGGCACCGGTGTCCGCGACCGAGCCGAAGACCTCCATCATCTCGGCCCGCCGGTCCTCCGGAACCCCGAAGAGGTCGCAGATCACCTCGGTCGGCACCCCGTACGAGAATCCGGCCCGCAGGTCCACCGGCTCCTCACCGGCACGCGCCGCCAGGACGTCCAGCTGACGGGTGACGATCGCCTGCACCCGTGGACGCATCGCCTCGATCCGCCGGGGTGAGAACGCCGGCCCCACCAGCTTCCGGAGCCGCGTGTGGTCCTTCCCCTCCGCGTTGAACATGGACTCCACGTCCACCCACGGGAACAGCCACTTCACGGCCCCGGGCCGGTACCCCGGCACGGACTTCCTCGCGTCCCTCGTGACGCCCGGGTGCGTCAGTAACCGCCTGATCACATCCCCGCGCGTCACGGACCAGGCCACCACCCCTTCGGGCAACGCCACCCGCACGGCCGGCCCGGCCTCCCGGAGCCGGTCCATCTGCTCGTACACGCGTCGGCCGCCACTGCTGTCGAGTCTCACCAGGTCATCGGTGCGGGGGCTGGTCATGGGTAACCTCCCGTGGCCGTGCGGAATTCTGCGGACTTTACGGGACGAGGCGCATTTCCTGCCCCTCATGAAAGGGGAACCCCGGCCCCGGCACCAGACCGCACGTGCTCCTTTCCCGGGGCTCCCGCCACGGGCCCGCCGTCGCGGTACCACGGGCTTCGGTCACCGTCGCTTCCTCCGGGGGCGGGCGATCTGCTGCTTCCCCGGCGACGTGCGAGGAGACATGGGCCGGACGGGGGACGGCCCCGGCCTCGGAACGTCCCCCGCCGCCTACGTGCCGGCCATGATGCCCACGGGCGCTCGGACGTACCCGAATGGCCCGACGCCGGGAGCCCGGCCTCCCGTACGCGCACAACAGACGTAGGACCACCCACCCGATTCCGGACCCTCCGCCGCGTCCCCGCGGCCGGTGCTCCGTGTCGCCCACCACTCCGGGGCGCACCCCGGCGGCCTCCCCGCGCGCTGTCCGACGTGCTTCGGTCTTTGCCCGAACGCGGTCTGTCTCGTGGCCGGGCCGGGGCGGTCCACTGGAGCGTCGGAGGATTCGGGAGGGATGCGTCGTGATGGAGAGTGTGTTCCGGGGCGAGGAACTGGACCGGGCGGACCGGTTCGAGTGCTGGCGGGAGCTGGCCTGCGAGGCTCATGCGCCGACTGATGTGACCAGTGAGCATGCCGCCGACTTCCGGGCGTCGATGGGGGTGATGAGTCTGGGAGCGGTGCGTGTATCGGCGTACGACCATCCGCCGCTGCGGGCGCGCCGAACTGCCGGGCTGGTCCGGCGGTCCGATCCCGAGCTGTATCTCCTGTGCCTGGTCGTGGAGGGGCAGGGCGGTTTCGTCCAGGCCGGCAGAGAAGCGGTGCTGGAGGCGGGGGATCTGTGGTTCGCCTCCACATCCCTTCCGTACAAGGGGTGGCTCGGCTCTGACGGACGCCGGGTCGCGATGAAGGACATTCTCCTTCCGCGGGCGTTGCTGCCACTTCCCTCCGGCAGGGCGGACCGCCTGATCGGGAAGCGAATATCCGGCCGGGACGGCATCGGTGCGCTCCTCGCCCAGTTCCTGACCGGCCTCGTGGCACAACCCTCGCTTCATGGGCGGCCGTCGGACAGCGCCCGGCTGGGCACCGTCGTCCTCGACCTGTCCGTAGCCCTCCTCGGACACCACCTCGGCACGTCCGCCGCGCCCGAGGCCCACCCCCAGGCACTCGCCGTGCGCATCGATGCCTTCGTGCACCAGCACCTGGGCGATCCCCGGCTCGGGCCCGAGACCGTCGCGAGGGCCCATCACATCTCCACCCGCTCCCTGAACCGGCACTTCCAGCGGCGCGGTACCACCGTGTCGGCGTACATCCGGGAACTCCGCCTCGACCGCGTCCGGCGCGACCTGGCCGATCCCCGGTTGTCCGCCCGGTCGATCCACTCCATCGCCGCACGCTGGGGCTTCCCCCAGCACGCCCACTTCAGCCGCGCGTTCCGCACCGCGTACGGCATCACACCCAGCGAACACCGGGACAACGCCCGCCGAGGAGCGGCCGGCGCGGAGAGCCGGCCATCCCGTCCGGCCGGCCGACGACGCCCTCACGGACCCTCGGCGGACTGCCCCGAGTAGGCCATCCGCGTGGGCCTGGCCGATTTCCCCTGGGTGCGGCCCCGGCACCGGCAGGGCCCATTGACCGGGTGAGCGCGTCCTCCTACGGTGCCCCTGGCAGGGCCATGCCCATGCCACATCGCTCCAGACGGTCGACAGTCACCCGTTCGTTCTCCCCTGAGGAGATCCGATGACCACTCCCCACCGTCCACGCACCCGATTACGGGTTCTGATCGCCGCGGCCTGCACCGCCGCACTCGGCGCGACTCTGCTCACCGGCACCCCCACCGCATCCGCACGCGAGAGCGAGCCGGTGGCGATGGCGCCCCCGGCGGCCACGGCTCCGATCGCCCCGCCCCGGAACAAGGTGGTCGGCACCTATACGAGCTGGAGCATCTACGGCCGGAATTTCCACGTCAAGGACATCCAGACATCGGGTTCGGCCGCGAAACTGACCCATATCCGATACTTCCACGGCTATGTCGGGAGTACCGGCTGCCAACTCGGGGATGGTTACGCCGACTTCAACAAGTTCTACCACGCCGCGCAGAGTGTGGACGGCGTCGCCGACACCTGGGAACAGCGGGTGTGGGGCAACTTCAACCAACTCCGGAAGCTCAAGAAGCTCAACCCGGGTCTGAAGGTGCTCCTGTCGTTCGACGGCTGGTCCTGGTTGAACGACCTCGGCGAGGCGCCCGCCGACGCCAAGGCGCTTGCCCGGTCCTGTCACGCGGTGGTCGAGGATCCGCGCTGGGCCGATGTCTTCGACGGTATCGACATCGACTGGAAGTATCCCAACGGTGGTCGGAAGTCGCTCCGGAAGCTGATGTCCGCGATGCGCGCGGAGTTCGACGACGATCTGGTGACCGCGACCATCACCGCCGACGCCGCTCCGGGCGGCGGGATCGACGCGGCCGACCACGAGGGCGCGGCCGACCACGTCGACTGGTTCAACGTGATGACGTACGGGCTGTACCACACGTCGCACACCCGTGGCCCGACCGCCCCGCACTCGCCCCTGCGGGCCTACCCGGGCATCCCGCGCCGGTACGCCACCACCGACGCGGCGATCCGCAAGCTCAAGGACCTCGGCATCCCCGCCGGCAAGCTGTTGCTCGGCATCTCCTTCGAGGGCCACGGCTGGACGGGCGTCACCCGGCAGACGCCGGGAGGAACGGCGACGGGCCCGGCGCAGGGCACCTACGAGCCGGGCGCCGACCACTACCGCGTACTGAAGGCGACATGCCCGGCCACCGGGCGGGTCGGCGGGACCGCGTACGCGCACTGCGGTACCGACTGGTGGAGCTACGACACCCCGGACACGGTCGCGGGAAAGGCGGCGTACGGGAAGCGGCAGGGCTTGGGAGGCACCTTCCTGTGGGACCTGAGCGGCGACACCCCGGACGGTGAACTGATCAAGGCGATCCGCTGACGGGAGGCGGTTTCCTCCGGATCACCGTGCGGCACAGGTGAAGGATGGCTGCGGCGGAAACCCGGCCGACGCCTGTGCCGTCCACGATCGCGGATGGTCAAGGCGCTTGCTCTATGAGCGGCGTGCTCCGGGCCACGAGAAAGCCTCACCGGCGTTTTCGCAGGTGAGGCTGTGTGCGCGCCCCCGGCAGGACTCGAACCTGCGGCCAAGCGCTGAGAAGATGTGGGCACACCCCTGGGACCCGGCCTACCAGGCCATCGTTGCCGCCGTGGTTGGCCGCCGACGGCTGTCCTCGTCTGCTCCCGTTGCCGTCATCGTTGCCGTCGATGAGGACGCGGATTCAGGTGCACGCTTTCCACCTGTGTTGGCGCCTGTCAGGGCTGTGTGCAGGGGCATTCACCTGCGTTCATGGCCGCCTGGCCCTCGGCGCTGGGAGGGCTTCGGGTCCCGCCTGAACGACCGTGAACGGGGCTGAACGAGACGGGAACTGAGACGGCCGGGTGGGTGGCCGAGCCGTCTCGTGCGGTGTGACCTTCTGATCCGTAGCTCAACTGTCGTCTTCGGCCGCCCTCGGACGGCCCACAGACGGCCCCAGGGATAAGCCCGGGCTTGGACAGCGTCACGCCAGGCGCGACGGGCAACGAGGTCTCTTGCCCGCTCAGTTCGTCCAGTTGCTTCATGATTTATGCGGCCGTGGGAGTGGTCAAAAGATGAGTGACGTTACGCTCTGATCCTTTTTGCGCATCGTTCTCCATGTATCTGCCCGATCCGGGGCACAGCAGCGGAGGAGAACATATGAGAACCGTCCAGAAGATTGCCTCGGTGGCCGTAGCCACCTGCGGAATCCTTCTCGCTGGCGTCACTGGGGCCAGCGCTGCCCCCAGTGACGGGGGGGACAACATCCCCGTGCTCAGTAACATCAACAAGCTCAACTGGGACGATTCGCCCTTCTGCGGAATTCAGGTCAAGACCGAGGACAGCAAGCAGAAGACGTCCTGTCCGGTAGTGCATAACGAGGGCAGCTCCAACAGCCCGGTCTACATCATCACCTTCGGAGACTGATCTTTCATAGCGGTCCGGCGGTTCGCCCGTCGGACCGTTTTGCTTGTCGGGGCGTTGGCAGGCAGGTGAGTGATCCGGCTGTTGTGCCGGGTGGGCTCCCAGGGCTTCGGCAGGTTCGGCCTCGCTGCGGTTCATCATGCGGCGGTCATTGAGGCACGCGGTTGGCGTAGCGACTTTGGCCGGGAGCTGCTTTGGCGCGAGTGATCACGGCCCCGTAAAGCACGACGTTGGGACCATGATCTTCGAGGCTCGCGCTGAAGTGGCTGGCTGAAGTCGCGGAGCCGACCGCCCCAGCCACGACGTGTTCTGACCTCATGCCCGTGTGCCTGCCCGGAGGAGGGAAGCGACGACGGGTGCTTGACCGGGGATCGCTGGAGATCCGCACCGCCCTCCAGCGGGTCGACGGCGCGCTGACGCTGACCGCTCCCAAGACGCGCCGCTCGGAGCGTCCCGTACCGCTCCCGGCCGTCTGCGTGGATGCCCTCCTCCGGCATCAGGCCGGCCAGGCGGCGGAGCGCGCAAGGCGGCGGGGGAGCGCTGGCAGGAATCCGGACGTGTGTTCACCACCAGGCGCGGCACGGCCATCGAGCCGCGGAATCCCAACTGGCACTTCTACCCGATCCGCGAGCGGCCGGGCCTGGAGGTCCGCTTCCACGGCCTCCGGCACACCTGCGTCACCCTGCTGCTCGGGCTCGGAGTCCCGCCGCACATCGTCCGGGACATCGTCGGGCACAGCGCGCTGGACGTGACCATGAACATCTACGCGCATGCCGGCATGACCGAGAAGCGGGCCGCGCTGGACCGGCTGGGAAACCTGCTGACCGACGAGTGCTGACCGACGAGTGAGGCCGTTGCCGTCAGCGCTGCCGTCGGCGACGCGAAACGCCCCGGAATGAGTGATCATTCCGGGGCGATTTTGCTGGTCAGGCGGTGCGCCCCCGGCAGGACTCGAACCTGCGGCCAAGCGCTTAGAAGGCGCCTGCTCTATCCACTGAGCTACGGGGGCCGGGTGGTGGCCGCGGATACCGGAGCCCGTGGGTCCGTGGCCTTGCCGGGGACAAGGATAGGGCTCCCATCACCTTGACCCGGTTGCTTCGCCTGCGTGGCTCTTTGTGGAGGTTCGGTGAAGCGAACCGATAATCGCAGGCAGGTGCGATTCCTGCATCGCTTTTCACGCCTCGGCTCGTGGGTGTTGTGCACTCGTTATGCCTGCGTCCCACTCATCCCGTCTGTCCCGTGTGTCCGACCGGCGCGCAGGGCATGGCCATACGCTTCAAAAAGCAGCCAAAATTAGGCATTCTTCGCATGTGGTGACCTTGGATGCACGGCCTCAGCTGATCGACGCCCTTACCGCCCTTCGCGACCGTGTCGCCGCCGTGCGTCTGCCCCTGCCGCTGCCCGGCGCGCACCGGGCCAGACAGACGCGGGTCGAGCTGCTCGCCCAGCTCGACGACTATCTGGTGCCGCGGCTGAAGTCCCCGGGGGCACCGCTGCTCGCCGTGGTCGGGGGGTCGACCGGGGCCGGGAAGTCCACGCTGGTCAATTCGCTCGTGGGGCGGCGGGTCAGCGAGGCGGGGGTGCTGAGGCCGACCACCCGGACGCCCGTTCTCGTATGCCACCCGGACGATCACCACTGGTTCGCGGGGATGCGGGTGCTGCCCGAGCTCAGCCGCGTATGGCTGCCCCACCAGGACGAGGCGGTCGAGGAGAGCGACGAGGGCGCCCCCGAACCGGACGGCGGGAACGAGCTGCGGATCGAGAAGGCGTCCAATCTGCCCCGGGGGCTCGCCCTCCTCGACGCGCCCGACATCGATTCCCTCGTCGTCAAGAACCGGCTGCTCGCAGCCCGGCTCATCTGCGCCGCCGACGTCTGGGTCATGGTCACGACCGCGTCCCGGTACGCGGATGCCGTGCCCTGGCATCTGCTGCGTACCGCGAAGGAGTACAACGCCACGCTGATCATCGTGCTCGACCGGGTGCCGCACCAGGTGATCAACGACGTCTCACGGCAGTACGCGGCCCTGCTCACCAAGGCCGGGCTCGGCGAGGTGCCCCGGTTCACCATCCCCGAGCTGCCGGAGTCCGCGGGCGGCGGCAGCGGACTGCTTCCCACCACCGCCGTGGCGCCGCTGTTCGCCTGGCTCGCCCACCGGGCGCAGGACCCGGCCGCCCGCCAGCAGGCACTCGGGCGGACGGCGACGGGGGTGATCGACTCGCTCAACGCGCGGATGCCCGAGCTGGCCTCGGCCGCCGCGGGGCAGTACGCCGCCGCCGTACGGCTCATGGGTGTCGTCGAGGAGGCGTACGAGAAGGAGCGCGAACGGGTGAACCGTCAGCTCACCTCGGGTGCGGTGCTCGCCGGGGACGCGCGGACGCGGTGGCGCGGGTTCCCCCGGGACAGCTCCTCGGGCGAGCTGCTGGACGCGCTGGTCGGCAGTCTGTGCGCGCTGGTGCAGTGCGCCGTCGCCGCCGCGGATGAGCATGTCCACGACGCCTGGCGCAGGGAGCCGGGCGCGGCCGGGGTCACCTTCGACGGGCGGCTCGATCTGGAGGCGGCCGAGCGCATCGGGATCGCCGTACGCCGCTGGCGCCGTGAGCTGGAGGAACTGGCCGAGGAGGAGGTCCGCGGGCTGGAACCGAGCGCCGTGCCCGACTCCGAGACCGTGGCCGCGCTCGTCGCAGCGGCCCTCCTCGGCGGCCGGAGGACCCGCGGCGCGGGCGAGCAGCTCGCCGAGCGGCTCGGCGCCCAGGTCGCGCTCCGGCTGCGCGACCGGGGCGGCGAGCTGATGACCACGTACATCGACGGCGTACTGAACAGCGAACGCGACCGGCGGCTCGCGCCCCTCGACGCCCTCGATGTGACCCCCGAACCACAGGCCGAACTGATCGCCGCGCTGTCCGTACTGCAGAAGGTGAGGTGACGGCGTTGAGCGCCATCACGGGCGACGAGAACCAGATCCGGTCCGGGGACTGCCGTACGGACGGCTGTACGGGCGGGCACGGGAACGGCCCGGGGGACGGCCGTGCGGACGGAGGCTCCGGCGGTTGTACGGAAGATAGGTTCGGCGAGCTTACGCAGGGCCGCACCGGCGACCGCGGGGACGACGGGTCCGGTCGGGCCGGCGGGCGCTGGGACGACGGGCTGATCGCCCGCCGCGCCATCGGGCCCGACACGGCCGGGGGAGAGCCGGAGGAGGACGCCGGGCCGGACGACGAGCACCTACCGATCGGCGGTACTTACTGCGGACCGTTGCGCATGCGCCTGGACGCCCTGCGCGAGCTCGTCGGCCTCTCCCGTACGAGACTGGAGAGCGGCGCGCTCACCGAGGCCGGGCGGGTGCTCGACGAGGCCGCCGCCCGGCAGCGGCTCTCCTCACGGCATACGGTCGTCGCCGTCGCCGGTGCGACCGGAAGCGGAAAGTCCACGCTCTTCAACGCCCTCGCCGAGGTCCCGCTCTCCGAGACCGGACTGCGCAGGCCCACCACCTCCGCGCCGATCGCGTGCAGCTGGTCGGAAGGGGCCGCCGGACTGCTCGACCGGCTCGCGATCCCGCCGAGGCTGCGCCGCAGACCGCTCGCGGGGGGAGCGGAGGAGCTGTCCGGGCTCGTCCTGGTCGATCTGCCCGACCACGACTCGGCGATGGTCAGACACCGCGAGCAGGTGGACCGGGTGCTGGCACTCGTGGACGCGGTGATCTGGGTCGTCGATCCGGAGAAGTACGCGGACGCCGCCCTGCACGAAAGGTATCTGCGCCCGCTCGCCGGACACGCCGAGACGACGTTCGTCGTGCTCAACCAGATCGACCGGCTGCCCGGGGAGGCCGCCGACCTGGTACTCGACGATCTGCGCAGGCTCCTCGACGAGGACGGCATGGCGCTCGGCGAGCACGGCGAACCCGGGGCCACCGTGCTCGCGGTGTCCGCTCTTACGGGTGAAGGTGTCGGGGAACTGCGAGACCTCGTCGGTTCGTTCGTCCAGGAGAGGACGGCCGCCGCGCGCCGGCTGGCCGCCGATGTGGACGCGGCGGCGCTGAAGCTGCGTCCGGCGTATGTCGCCGAAGGGCGCACGGGTCTCGACGAGCGGGCCCGCGAGGACTTCGCGGCGCGGCTCGCGGAGGCGGTCGGCGCCAGGGCCGCGGGCGAGGCCGCCGAGCGGGAGTGGCGCAGGCACGCGGGCCGGGCGTGCGGGACGCCATGGCTGCGGCTCTGGCGCTGGTACGAGCGCACGCGTACGCCGGGGGGCGGGGTGTCCCCGGTCACGGTTCCCCTGGAGGAGGAGCCGACGGCACGCCAGCGCGTCGAACAGGCCGTGCGCACGGTCGCGGACGAGGCGGCTTCCGGGCTGCCCGCGCCCTGGGCGCAGGCGGTGCGCGAGGCGGCGGTCCGCGGGGCCGACGGGCTGCCCGAGGCCCTGGACGAGCTGGCCGCCCGCGAGGCGGAAGCCACGTGCAGGCGCCCGCTGCGGCCCGCCTGGTGGCCTGCGGCGGTGCTGGCGCAGGCGTCGATGACACTCCTGCAGATCTACGGCGGCCTGTGGCTGGTCGGCCAGATCGTCGGGGTCCTGGAGCCGGGGCTGATCCTGCCCGCGCTGCTGATGCTCGCCGGGATCGTCGGCGGGCCGCTGGTGGAGTGGGCCTGCACGGCGGCGGTCCGGGGGCCGGCGCGGCGGTACGGACAGGACGCCGAGCGCCGGTTGCGGGAGGCGGCCGCGGGGTGTGGGCGGGCGAGGGTGCTCGATCCGATCGCCGGGGAGCTGATGCGGTACCGGGAGGTACGGGAGCAGTACGCGACGGTCGCGGGCCGGGCGGGCGCCGGCGGTGCCGGCACGCGTCCGGGGGGCGGCGCGCGCGGCGGACTCGTTCCCTCGGCGGACGGGACGCCGCGGCGCGGGTAGAGGAGCAAGGGGGGCGGCGGAGGCGGGACCCGGGACCGGGGTGCACTTTCGGGGGCCGACGGTGCCCCGGGGGCGTGACACGTGCGTGAGAGTGCGAGGCGGGCGTGGGGGTGACGGGGTTTTCCACATGCTCGCGGTCGTCCACAGGCCCCGGCGGGATCTTTGGAGCCCGTCCAGCATGGAGATCCGGCCGGACCACAAGGGCGGCCGGTTCGACCGAAGCGATCGCCCGGCGCGATCGACTGGACGGGGAGGTGGTCGCCGTGCACGACACCATGGTGACGCTGGTGGGCAATGCCGCCACGGGCGTGGAGTACAAGGAGGGCGCGACGGGCGGGGTCGCGCGGTTCCGGATGGCGGTGACACCGCGACGGTGGGACCGGCAGACGGGGACCTGGACGGACGGGCACACCAGCTTCTACACCGTATTCGCCTGGCGGTCGCTCGCCACGAATCTGGCGGGTTCCGTTTCCGTCGGTGAACCACTGGTGGTCCATGGCCGTCTGAAGGTGCGTGAGAGCGACCGGGAAGGATACGGCGATGTGCCGGGCGGGCCGCGCAAGACGTTCGTCGACATCGAGGCGGTGGCGGTCGGACATGATCTCTCACGCGGGACATCGGCATTCCGGCGGGGGATGAAGTCCGCGCCGGAAACGGCCGGACATCAGCCATCGCGTGATCCGGAAAAAGGGTCGAATGCGGCGGTCGGGACAAGTCCGGCGGCGGTGGCGGTGGTTCCGCTATCCGGCCCCTGACCTGGGGCGGAACAGTCTCCATCTCCTTTGAAAGCGTGGAGATTTGTCGACTCGGAAAGAGAGTCGGGGGCGCTGGGGTAACGATTTTGAGTCGGAATGCTTATCTGACGGTATGACTGGGGACCGTGCGGCCTTGCGTCCATAGGATTCCCCGGTACTCACGGGGCACTTGAGTCAGTTAGGCGAGGCACACTCCCCACGCGATACCACCGCGAATGGCCTCGCCCGGAGGGGATTTCTGTGTTTTCCACGTTCTCTGCGTCGGTGCGACGCAGTCGTTCGACCGTTCGTCGCATAGCCGCCGCCGTGGCGGTGACCGGTCTCGTCGCGACGGGCTCGCTGATGGGCGCGGGTGCGGCCGCGGCCGCGGACGGTCCTCAGCACCAGGGTGGCGCCGTCGCCACGCTCGACGGGCTGAAGACCTTCGACGGGTCCAAGATCTACTGGAAAGGGGAGGAAGAGCCCCAGACCATGAACGCCGGCGTGTTCGAGATGACCGTCGACGGCGGCGGCAAGCTGAAGACGTACTGCATCGACATCTACAACCCGACGGTGGACGACGCGAAGTACCAGGAGACTCCCTGGGAGCAGACGTCCCTGAACAGCAATGAGAACGCCGGCAGGATCCTCTGGATCCTCAAGAACTCCTACCCGGAGGTCGACGATCTGACGGCGCTGGCCGCGAAGGCCGGCACCGGACCGCTCACCGAGAAGACCGCGGCGGCCGGTACGCAGGTGGCCATCTGGCGCTTCTCCGACGACGTGAAGGTCACCGCGGACGACGAGAACGCGGAGAAGCTCGCCACCTACCTGGAGAAGAACGCCGCCAAGCTCCAGGAGCCGAAGGCCTCGCTCACCCTCGACCCGAACGCGGTCTCCGGGAAGCCGGGCAGCCGCCTCGGCCCCGTGACCGTCCAGACGAACGCGAGCAGCGCGTCGCTGGCGCTGTCGGCCGACGCCATCGCCGGCGGGGTCAAGCTCGTCGACGAGGCGGGCAAGCCGGTCACCTCCGGCGCCAACGGCTCCAAGGTGTTCTTCGACGTCCCGGCCGGCGCCGCGGACGGCACGGCGACCCTGACCGCCCAGGCGACCACGTCCGTGCCGGTGGGCCGGGCGTTCGCGCCGGCCGTCGGCAAGAGCCAGACGATGATCCTCGCGGGCTCCAGCGAGTCCACGGTCACCGCGAACGCGACGGCGAGCTGGGCCAAGACCGGCCCGATACCGGCGGTCACGGCCGAGAAGAACTGCGCCAAGGGCGGCGTCGACGTCACCGCGAGCAACAAGGGTGACGAGCCGTTCACCTTCAAGCTGGCGGGCTCGGAGCACACCATCCCGGCCGGTGGCTCGAAGACGGTGTTCGTCCCGGTCGCCGAGGACCAGGCGTACGAGATCACCATCAACGGTCCCGACGGGTTCAAGGAGACGTTCAAGGGCGTCCTGGACTGCAAGACCAGCCCGCCGTCCGACCCGGAGCCCGAGAACCCGAGCGAGCCCAGCCCCGCCTCGGCCGGTGGCACGTCGACCTCCACCTCCACGAGCGGTGGTGGCGGTGACCTCGCCGCGACCGGCAGCTCCAACTCCACCCCGCTGATCGCGGGCATCGCGATCGCCCTGGTCGCCGTCGGCGGTGGCGCGGTCTTCGTCCTCCGAAAGAAGAAGACCTCCATCGCGGAGTAGACACCCTGAGCGCGGGGTGACTCCGCGCTGACGACGGCCCCGGGACGCCACGGCTTCCCGGGGCCGTCCGCCGTCCCGGGGCCGCGCACCCCCATGCCGCGCCGGTTCCGTACCACCGCCCCGGTCCGGTTCCCGTACCCGTGCCGCTGCCCGGATCCGCCCCGACCCGGGCGCCGAGTCCGCCCTCGCCCGTGTCGGCCGACCTCGCCCGACCCGGGTGCCGGTCCCACCCCCCCGCCCCGGGTGCCGGCCCGCCCTCGCGCTTGTGCGCCGACCTCGTACGCCGACGTCGCCCCCAACCCCGTACGCCGGCCTCGCCCCGACCCGGGTGCCGGTCCGTCCCCGCGCTTGTGCGCCGACCTCGTACGCCGACGTCGCCCCCGACTCGGTGAGCCCGCCTCGTCCCCGTACGCCGACCTCGTACCCCTGCCCCCGCCGGCGGGGGCGTCCGAACCCGTATGCCGATCCGCTGGTGTCCGCTGGTGTCCGCTGGTGTCCGCTGATGTCCGGCGATCCGCACCCGGCCCCACAGGCGCCGCACCCACGCCGGGCTCCCACACCCGGGACCCACCCGTCCCACCGCGGGCCACAGGCCCGCCCCGGGACCCGTCCTGCCGCCGCGCACGACCCGGCCCGGCGCCGGGGCGGGCGCCCCGGCGGCGTTACCGGTTTCCTTCGGGGGTCCGGCGTACGGCAAGATGGGGTGTATCTCTGCCCAAACACTTATCTGCCGGACGGTTTCTCTTGGCTGAGTACATCTACACGATGCGCAAGACGCGCAAGGCGCACGGCGACAAGGTCATCCTCGATGACGTGACGCTGAGCTTCCTGCCCGGCGCGAAGATCGGTGTGGTCGGCCCGAACGGCGCCGGTAAGTCCACCGTGCTGAAGATCATGGCCGGACTGGAGCAGCCGTCCAACGGCGACGCGTTCCTGTCACCCGGCTACACGGTCGGCATCCTGCTCCAGGAGCCGCCGCTGGACGAGTCCAAGACCGTGCTGGAGAACGTCCAGGACGGGGTGGCCGAGATCAAGGCCAAGTACAACCGGTTCAACGAGATCGGCGAGCTGATGGCGACGGACTACTCCGACGCGCTGCTCGACGAGATGGGCAAGCTCCAGGAGGAGCTGGACCACGCCAACGCGTGGGACCTCGACGCCCAGCTGGAGCAGGCGATGGACGCACTCGGCTGCCCGCCCGGCGACTGGCCCGTCACCAACCTCTCCGGTGGTGAGAAGCGCCGCGTCGCCCTGTGCAAGCTGCTGCTGGAAGCCCCCGACCTGCTGCTCCTCGACGAGCCCACCAACCACCTGGACGCCGAGTCCGTGCAGTGGCTGGAGGCGCACCTCGCCAAGTACGCCGGCACCGTCGTCGCCATCACCCACGACCGGTACTTCCTCGACAACGTCGCGGGCTGGATCCTGGAGCTGGACCGCGGCCGCGCGATCGGCTACGAGGGCAACTACTCCACCTACCTGGAGTCCAAGCAGGCCCGCCTCAAGGTCGAGGGCCAGAAGGACGCCAAGCGGGCCAAGCGCCTCAAGGAGGAGCTGGAGTGGGTCCGCTCCAACGCGAAGGGGCGCCAGGCCAAGTCCAAGGCCCGTCTCGCGCGGTACGAGGAGATGGCCGCCGAGGCCGACAAGATGCGGAAGCTGGACTTCGAGGAGATCCAGATCCCGCCGGGCCCCCGTCTGGGCAGCGTCGTCGTCGAGGTCGAGAACCTCTCCAAGGGCTTCGGCGACAAGGTCCTCATCGACGACCTCAGCTTCACCCTCCCGCGCAACGGCATCGTCGGCGTCATCGGCCCGAACGGCGCCGGCAAGACCACGCTGTTCAAGATGATCCAGGGTCTGGAGCAGCCCGACTCCGGCGCGATCAAGGTCGGCGAGACCGTCAAGATCAGCTACGTCGACCAGAGCCGCGCCAACATCGACCCCAAGAAGTCCCTGTGGGCCGTGGTCTCCGACGAGCTCGACTACATCAACGTCGGCCAGGTCGAGATGCCGTCCCGCGCCTATGTGTCCGCCTTCGGATTCAAGGGACCGGACCAGCAGAAGCCCGCCGGGGTGCTCTCCGGCGGTGAGCGCAACCGCCTGAACCTCGCGCTCACCCTCAAGCAGGGCGGCAATCTGCTGCTCCTCGACGAGCCTACCAACGACCTCGATGTCGAGACCCTCTCGTCCCTGGAGAACGCGCTGCTGGAGTTCCCCGGCGCGGCCGTGGTCGTCTCCCACGACCGCTGGTTCCTGGACCGGGTGGCGACGCACATCCTCGCGTACGAGGGCGACTCCAAGTGGTTCTGGTTCGAGGGCAACTTCGAGTCCTACGAGAAGAACAAGATCGAGCGCCTCGGCCCGGACGCGGCCCGCCCGCACCGTGCCACGTACAAGAAGCTCACCCGAGGCTGAGGGACTGAGATCACCCATGGCCCGTCATATCTACCGCTGCCCCCTCCGCTGGGCGGACATGGACGCCTTCGGGCACGTCAACAACGTGGTCTTCCTGAGGTATCTGGAAGAGGCACGCATCGACTTCATGTTCCGGCTCCAGCCGGGGGACGGCTCGCCCTCGTTCTCGGGCGGATCGGTTGTGGCGCGCCATGAGATCGACTACGTGCGCCCGCTGGTCCACCGGCACGAGCCGGTGGTCGTCGAGTCATGGGTGACGAGGATCAACGCGGCGTCTCTGACCATCGCGTACGAGGTCAAGGACACCGAGGGCGCCGCGGAGATCTATGCACGGGCCTCGACGGTCGTCGTCCCGTACAACCTCGAAGCGGGCCGCCCGCGCCGTATCAGCGCGGAGGAGAAGTCCTACCTCCTGCGGTTCCTGGAGGAGGCCGACGAAGGCGCGCTCGTCGCATGAGCGTGCCCGTGCGGAGCCTGCACTTCGCCGACGTGAGGGAGGCGGAGGACCTCGCCGCCTTCCTCGCCCGGCTGCTCCACTACGACCGGGCCGCCGCCGTCCGTCTCCAGGCGGGCGGCGCGGAGGGCCCCGCGCCGAGCCTCGCCGTCTTCGGCCGCCCGCCCTCGTTCGAGGTCCTGGCGATCCGTACGGCACGGCTCGGCGAACCCCTCCGGCTCGATGTCACGGTCTCCGCCGGTGAGCTGCTCGACGGCATCGGCGGAGACGGCTTCACCGTTCCCGGCTCCGTCACCGGACCGCCGTGGACGGGGGTGCTGCCGCCCCGGGGCGGCTGGCGCGAGCTGCCCGGACTGCCCGGGGTCACGGAGATGCGCGCAGCGGTCACCGCCGCCGTCGCCGAGTTCCGGAGCCGTGCCGAGCGGCTCCCCGCCGAGCACCGGACCCGTGCCGAGCGCGACCGCATCGGACGCGAGATCTGGTCCCGCGAGGTCGCCGGGACCCCACTGCCGCTGCGGGCCGTCCACGCGGCGCACTCCCTCGGCTTTCTGCGTCCGGACCTTCCGGTCGCACTGCTGTCCAGCGGCCCATGGCTCAGACTGCGTACGCCCTACGGGTCGATCGCCGTACGCACGAACGGGCTCGGCGGACTCAGCGTCATCCCCACCGGAACCGGTTGACACCCGCACCAGTGGGCAGGCGCGCAGGCAGATGATGACGCATCGCGCCTCGCGATGCGCAACGGCCGGACGGCACATTGGCCGATGAGGTGACGCGGGGGTTGGGCGGATGACGGACAAGGCGAGTGCCGTGCAGTCGGTGGACCGGGCCGTGAGCGTGCTGGAGAGCCTCGCCCGGCACGGCGAGGCCGGCGTCACGGAGATCGCCGAGGAGCTGGGGGTGCACAAGTCCACCGCGTTCCGGCTGCTCGGGGCGCTGGAGAACCGTGGCCTCGTCGCCCAGTCCCGGGAGCGCGGAAAGTACCGGCTGGGCGCGGGGATGCTCCGGCTCGCCGGTGCCGCGGCCGGGCGCCTCGACATCTCGCAGGAGGGCCTCCCCCTGTGCCGGGACCTCGCCGACGAGGTGGGCGAGACGGTGAACATCGCGATCCTCGACGACGACGCGGCGGTCAACGTCACCCAGGCCCGGGGCGCCGCCGCGGTCGCCACCTACAACTGGCTCGGCCGCCGCACCCCGCTGCACGCCACCTCCAGCGGCAAGGTCCTGCTCGCGCACGCGCCCGCGGCCGTCGGGAAGAGGCTGCTCGCCGCCGGGCTGGAACGGTTCACGGAGCACACGGTCACCTCGCCCGCCGTGCTCGACGCCCAGCTCGGCGCGTGCGCGGAGCAGGGGTACGCGGTTGTCGTGGAGGAGCTGGAGAGGGGGCTGAACGCGGTCGCCGCGCCGGTCCGCTCGTACGACGGAACCGTGATCGGGGCGCTCAGCGTCTCCGGCCCGGCCTACCGGCTCGGCGAGGAACTGCTGCCCGCGCTGGCCAAGCGGACGATGGCGGCGGCGGACGAGCTGTCCCGCCGCATGGGCCACGGCGGCTGAGCGGAAACCGGTCAGCCCTCGGTGTTCACCATGGAGGCCGCGGCGTAGGTCAGATACTTCCACAGCTGCTGCTCGTGCTCCGGCGACAGCTCCAGCTCGTCGACGGCGACCCGCATGTGCTTCAGCCAGGCGTCGTGCGCGGCCCGGTCGACCCGGAAGGGCACATGCCGCATGCGCAGCCGGGGGTGGCCGCGGTTCTCGGTGTAGGTGCGGGGCCCGCCCCAGTACTGCATCAGGAACAGCGCGAACCGGTCCTCGGCGGGGCCCAGGTCCTCCTCCGGGTACATCGGCCGCAGCAGCGGGTCGTCGGCGACGCCCTGGTAGAAACGGTGCACCAGCCGGCGAAACGTCTCCTCACCGCCGACCTGCTCATAGAAGGTCTGCTCTTGAAGGGTGCCGCGCGGAATCTCAGTCACCCGTCCATGGTCTCAGACCGACCGGCCGAGGACTCGGGGCCTAGGACCTCTCTCCGCCGTCGCCCCCGGGTACCGGGAGCCTTCCGGCCGGAGCCCGTGAGTCCGGTCCCGGCCCGCCACCGGGTCGGGTGACGTCACGGGGCCGGTGACGCCGTGGGTCGGGTGACGTCACGGGTCGGGTGAAGGGGCCGCTACGGGTGCCGGGCCGATGCCGGGGCGCGGGACGGGGTCCGGGGCGCCCGTACCGCCGTGTACGGGTCCGGGGGCCGTGGCCGTGGTCCGGCCGGGAGCCCATGGCCGGCCGCCGACCGGCCGTGATCCCGCCGTGCGGCCGGGGTGCTCGCGTCCGTCGCGGCGGCGCAGCACAGTGGAGATATGGGTACGCACCTGGAACGGTATGCCGAGCCCGCCGACGAGGCGCGCGCGGCGATGGTGCGGGTGATCGCCGCCGAAGGAGGGCTGAGCGACCCCGCCTGGCGCCTCGCGTTCGAGGAGGTCCCCCGGCATCTGTTCGTGCCGTACTACTACGTCAACTGGGCCGGCACCTACGAGCGGCTGTGGAACGAGGACCCCGACCCCGCGCGCCGCGAGCGCTGGCTGCGCGGGGCCTACTACGACGGGCCCCTGGCCACCCGGGTGCGCGACGGCGAGCTGATCTCCTCCAGCAGCCAGCCGTCCCTGATGGCGAGGATGCTGGAGGCGCTGGAGGTCCGGTACGGGGACGACGTCCTGGAGATCGGCGCGGGCACCGGCTACAACGCGGCGCTGCTGTGCCACCGGCTCGGCGACGAGCATGTGACGACCATCGACGTGGAGCCGGAGATCACCGAGTCGGCGCGCGCGCATCTCGCGGCCGCGGGCTACCGCCCCGCCGTCGTCACCGGGGACGGCGCCCGGGGCTGCCCCGGCCGTGCCCCCTTCGACCGGATCATCGCGACCTGCACCCTGCCGTCGATCCCGTACGACTGGCTGCCGCAGTGCCGCCCGGAGGCGCGGATCCTCGCCCCGCTCTCCACCGGGCTGATCGCCCTTCGTGTACGGGACGACAGCCGGGGGCGCTTCGCCGAGGGGCGCTTCCTGCGGACCTCCGCGTACTTCGTCCCGCTGCGCGGGGGAGGCGCTCCACCGGAAGGACGCTCCGGCAGGCTGCCCCGGCGCGCGATCGAGAACGACCTCTTCCGCTTCCTGCTCACGCTGACCGAGGGGAGCCTCGATCCACGGGAGGCGCTGTCCCTGTGGGAGCGTGAGCGGCGCCCGCGCCGGGACCGGTTCGGGATCACGGTCAGCGGGCGTCATCAGTGGGCCTGGCTGGACGACCCCGGAGGACCGTACATCTGGCCGCTCGGTCACCAGGCCGCCGGGTGAGGACCTGCTGCCGGGACCACTGTCCGAAGGCCATTTTTCGAAGGCTCCGTGACCCCTGGACCCGCATGGGCCCTGGACCCATGCGCCGGGTTCCCGCAGGCCCGGATCCGGCCCGGTTCTCCGAAGCTCCGGGAGCCGGGCCGGGTGTGCCCCGGCCCGGGTCCGGCTCAGCCGCGGCGGATCGTGATCGTCGTCCAGGCGCCGACGTGGACCCGGTCGCCGTCGTTCAGCGGCACGGGCACATAGGGCTGGATCGGGTCCTCCGCGCCGTTGAGCGTGGTGCCGTTGGTGGAGTTCTGGTCGACGACCGACCAGGAGCCGTCGGACTGCTGCACCAGGAGGGCGTGCTGGTGCGAGACACCCGGGTCCTCCGGCGGCACGGACAGATCGATGTCGGGCGACTCACCGGTGGAGACCCGGCGCCGGCCGATGGTGATCTGGTTCCCCACCAGCGGAAGGTGCTGCTCGGGGGAGTACGCGGGCAGATTCAGCCCGCTCGCGTCGGGGCCGCTGCGCTGCATCATCGCCATGAAGTACTCACGGTCGGGCCCGATGACGGCCGTCCAGCCGCCCGGGTGCTGATACGACGGCGGCGACTGGTGCTGACCGGGACCCGGTCCTTGGCCGTGCCCCTGCGCATGTCCCTGCCCGTGCCCCTGGCCCTGGGCATGTCCTTGGCCCTGGTCGGGCCGGCCGTACTGCGGCGGCGCCGGCTGCTGCTGGTACGACGGCGGACCACCCTGCTGTCCCGGCCCGTGCGGCGACTGCGGCTGCGAGGGCGGCGGCAGGGTCCAGTCGTCCGTACCGACCGTCTGCTGCGGGGCGGCGGGGGGAGCGGACTGCTGCTGATACGGCGGAGGGCTCTGCTGCCCCGGGCCCCGGGGGTCCTGACCGCCCGTGAACGGCGGCGGAGGAGGCGGCCCCTGCTGGAACGACGGAGGCGGCGGCTGATGCGCCTGCCCCTCGTGCAACGGCTCGGCCGGCCGGTTCAGCTGCGAGGGCCGTGAGCCCCGGTAGTCGTAAGCGTCGTGCCCCTGGCCGGGCCCGGGGCCCTGCGGTGTCCCGCCCTGGGGACCCGGATCCTGCGGCCTCGGACCCTGCGGCGGCGCGGGTGGCTGCTGCTGCGCAGGCTGGTTGGTGAAGCCCGCCGGGAGATGCGGTCCCGGCGGCTGCGGGGCCGGTGCCAGCGGTGTGTACGAGGTCGCCGTGTGCGTCAGGAAGTTGTACCGGCACTCCTCGCAGTACGGCGCCATCGCCTCGCGCGGGGTGCGGCACTGCGGGCACAGCTCCGCGTGGGCCGTGGCGTTCGGGTCACCCGGGCCCGGGTAGCCGTAGCCGTAACCGGACGACGGCGGAGGGGGCGGCGGGGCGGTCCCCGCCGGAGCGCCGGGGGCGGCCATGCGATGGCCACAGACTTCGCACCAGTCGTCGGAACCCGACTGGTGTCCGTTCGGGCAGGTCGGCATGGAGACGCCTCCCCCTCTCCTCGTCCGGCCCCGAGGGCCGCTGCTCAGAACTACTTCTTCACACGAACCGTCTTGGTGGAACGCGTTTCGAGTGTCATCTCATCGGCGTCCGCGACCTTCGCTTTCAGTCGCACAGTACCCGTCGCCGCGTCGACGACGTCCACCACCTTCGAAAGCAGTTTCGCAGTGTCCTCGTTCCCGGATGCAGCCGCCAGCTGTACGGCACGGCCCAATTTGGCCGTCGCGCCATCGAAATCACCGGATTTGCGGGCATCCAGACCCTGCTGGATGACCTGCGCCAGTTCGGCCTGGCCGGTGTAGTGCGCCACCTGCGGATTGATGGAGGTGGAAGCCGCCATGTCGTCCGTCCACACCGCCCGGATCAGTCCCTGCGAGAGCACCTCGGGTGTGCCGCCGTCGGGGGCCGGGATGATCAGCGAGGCACGCGCCGCCAGCATCTCCTGGCCGATGCCGGCCTCCGGGACCTGGACGCAGACGTGATAGTCACGGGACTCGTCACCCCAGGAACCGGTCGGATAGTCCCCGGCGCGGGGACCCGCCTGCGTACGCCGGCCGGTCAGTTCCTCGACCGTGGGGGCCACCTGCTTGACGAACTTGATCTCCACACCGACGGGCGTCCACAGCCGCAGAGCCACGTCCGCGACCTCCTTGCCCATCGCGTTCTCCATCATTCCGGTGAAGTCGGCGGCGAGATGGGCCGGATCGGCCACGATGTCCGCCGTGCCGAGCAGCGCGGACGCGATGCCGGTGACCTCCTTGACCTCCCAGTCCGTCCCGACGCCCCGTGCGTCACAGGTGAACCGGCCGGCCACGGCGTCCAGCGCCGATCGCAGGTCCTTCGGCGACTCGTGCTCGTTGCGGCCGTCGGTCAGCAGGATGCCGTGCCGGATCGGGCTCTCGGAGGTGGCCAGCAGCCGGTCCGCCAGCCGCAGCCAGGTGCCGATCGCGGTGCCGCCGCCCGCGGTCAGCCGCCGCAGTGCCTCCTTCGCCTCCGCGCGCGTCTCGCGTCCCGCGACCGCGAGACGGTCGCCGCGGGGATAGATCTGGGCGGCCAGATGCGTACCCGAGATCACCGCGAACTCCACGCCGTCGCGCAGGGTGTCGATCGCCGCGGCCGTGGCGTCACGGGCGTTCCGCATCTTGGTCGGCGGGTAGTCCATCGAACCGGAGGCGTCGACCATGATCACGACGGCGGCGCCGGCGGTGGGCGAGGGTATCGCGGACGGTGACGCGGCGGCGCCCGCCAGTGGAGCCCCGCCGCTGGTGCCGCCGCCGGTGGAGGTGACGGTCACGATCGCGCTCACCTCGCGGCCGCCCTCCGGCAGGAACTCGTTCTGGTACACGTCGACGGAGAACTGAGGCACCTGGGACTTGGAAAAATTGGCCATCTGATGGGCTCCTTGAGCACTCCACTCGGGAGAGTCGGTCAGCGGGGAAGTCGGAGACGGGCAGGGTCCGGGTGACAGCTGCGGTGTGGTGTGCGGTGCTGCGGTCTGCGGGGTGGTGCGGCCGTGGGGCGGGCTCGTGAGGGGCGGGAGGTCGGCGCGTGGGTCGGTCCTGGTCGGCGTGATCCGGTTCGGGTCTCGGGTGGCGGCCGGCACGGGCGCGTGCCGGTGAACACGTACGGATGCACGCCCTGGTCAGATGGTGTGGGCCGATCCCGCCCCTTGCCGCGCCACCGCGAACGGCAGGACCGCCACCGTGACGTTGTCGTGGCCGCCGCCGTCGAGGGCGTGCCCGACCAGCACCTGGGCGCTGTGCAGCGGGCGGGCGGCGGCGTCGGCCGGGATCGCCCTGGCCATCTCGTCGGCGGCTTCCGCGTAGTTCCACAGGCCGTCCGTGCAGACCACGACCACTCCGGGGCGGTCCGGCTTGTAGGCCGCGGTGTGCGGGTCCAGTTCGTACGCGTCGGCCCCCAGCCAGCCGGTGATGGCGTGGGCCCGCTCGTCCGCGTACGCCTCCTCCTCGCTCATCAGGCCCGCCGCGACCATCTGGGCCGCCCAGGAGTCGTCCTCGGTGAGCCGGGCGGCGGGTCCGCCGCGGTCGTCGGGCACCCAGTAGGCCCGGCTGTCCCCGACCCAGCCGACGATCAGCAGTCCGCCCGCCGAGACGGCCCCGACGATCGTGCAGGCGGGCGCGTTCTGATGGCGCTGCGGGTCGTGGTCCATCGCGTCGCCGTGCGGGACGTGTGCGGCCAGGGAGTTGACCGCCGTCGCGGCGGCGACGATCGCATCCCGCATGGCCTGCTGGGGGTGGGTGCCGCGCGGCAGCACCTCCAGCAGCAGCTCGTTCGCCGCGCTGGCGGCGGCCTGTGACGCCTCGTCGGGCCGGGTCGCCGAGGAGACGCCGTCGCAGACGATCGCCACCACGGCCGGTGAACCGTCGGGCAGCACGGTGGTCGACACCGCGAACGCGTCCTCGTTGCGGTGGTGGCGCAGCCCGCGGTCGCTGACGGCCGCGACCGCGTCCAGCTCCCGCTCCATGTGGTCCCGCTCGCGGGGCTGGGCGTGACCGCAGTTCTCGCAGTACCCGTCGGTGTCGACGTGCCCGGCCCGGCAGGCCACGCAGACCTTCTCACCGCCGCCGCCCCGGGACACCGCTCCCGCCGCGCGCGGATCGGCGGCGGCACGCTCCCGCGGTACGGACTCCGGCGGAGCCGCTTCCGCGGGTACGGACTCCAGGGGGGCCGCCCCGTGCGGCGCCGGCTCCTCGCGGGCGGGCTCGTGCGGCCCGGACGGCTGACGGCCGGACGACCGATGGGCGGACGGCGGGTGCCCGGTCGGCTGCCGGCCCGGCCCCTGTGGCGTCGGATCGGCCAGTTCGAAGTCCCCGGAGGCCGGGCCGGGCGTACTGCCCGGGGGAATGTCCGGCGCTCCGGACGCCCATGGACCGCCGTGGCGCGCGGCGGAGACGGGCTGCTGCCCGCCGCCGGACCGGCCGGCCTCCTGCGGGTGCCCGGCCCGGGGCGGGTGGTCGCCGCCCACTCCGCTCGGGATCCCCGCGATACCGGAAGAGGGCCGTCCCGTGGTACCCGGCGCGCCCGGCCCCTCACCGGTCAGGGGAGCCCGGGGCGCGCCCGGCGCGCCGCCGACGTGTGAATGCGCGCCGGTGCCGCCGTACACGCCCTGCTGCTCCCCGTCCGGACCCACGGAGGGGGACGGTCTGCTTCCGCCCGGATCCCCGCCGTGGGGCGGGAGGTACGCGCCCTCGTCGTGGGCGGACGCGGGGAAGCGCCCGCCACCCGGAGGGCTCGGGACGCTCGTCGAGGCGCCGACGCCGGATCCGGGGGCCGATCCAGGGCCGGGGACGGCTCCCGAACGGGGGGCTTCCGGGCCGCCGGGGGCCCGGAAGCCCGGAGCGCCGGCCGTGGCGCCGGGTCCCGCCCCCGTATCGCCGTGGGGCGGGAGGTACGCGCCCGCCGAGTCCACGCCCGGGAGGTCACCGGGGCGGTGGAGCGGCGCGGGCGTGCCCCGGCTGTCCGTGCCGGTGGCGGCCGGCCACCGCACCGGGGTCCCGATCGCGAGGGTCGGGCGGTCGGAGCCGGGCGGCCGCGCGGGCACGGCCGACAGGTCGTGACCGCACGCGCCGCAGAAGCGGTCGTCCACCTCCACCGGTTCGCCGCAGCCGGGGCAGGACGCCCCGGCCGACTGCTGCATCTGCGACGCCATCGATCACACCCACGTCCGGGGGCGGAAGCGGTTCGCGCGCTCCACCAGATCCATCCGCTCCTCACCCTGCTGGGCGAGCCGGGCGAGGACCCGGTACGAGCGTTCCAGCCCGAAGCGGAGGCCGCGTTCGTCCAGTTCGCTGCCGAGCAGTACGGACGGGACGCCTGCCCGCCGGGACGTGCTCGCCGAACCCGGTACGGACGGCGGTGCTCCGGGACTACCGGAGAGTACCCAGTCCAGTGCCGTGCCGAGTACCTCTGTGGACAACTGCTCGCGGCGCACCGGGTCCAGTCCGAAGTTCCGCAGCGCCTCCACCTGCGCCGCCGCGGCCGACAGATCGTCGATCAGCGGATCGTGCGCGGCGCGGCGCCGCAGCCTGGAGCGCACGGCGGCGACCCGGGCCGCCGTGTAGTGGATCGACGCCTCCGGCACGGACTCCAGCGTCCGTACGGCACCGGCCCGGTCACCGGCGGCGAGCTGCACCCTGGCCAGGCCGAACGCGGCGCTGACGTAGCTCGGGTCGGTCGTCCACACCAGGCGGTAGTACTCCGCCGCGTTGTCCAGCTGGCCGAGGACCTCGGCGCAGACACCGAGCGCGAGCTTGGGCGCGGGCTCGCCGGGGAACGCGTCGTAGATCGCGTCGAAGGAGAGCGCCGCCGCCTCGTGGTCCCCGGTCACCAGAGAGGTCATTCCGCGGTACCAGACGACCCTCCAGTCGTCCGCGTACCTCTCCTCCAGCTCCGTCAGGGCCCCGGCGGCCGCGTCCGGTTCGCCCATCTCCAGGCGGGCCCGCAGCTCACGCAGCCGGGTCTCGGGGGAGGGTGCGGGAGCCGACCGGAGGGCGGCGATCAGCTCGGCGGGGGCGGCGGCCATCAGACCGGCGAGGAATCCCGCGTTCGGGTCGTCCGGGGCGACCCGGGGGACCGGGAGCGCGAGGGACACGGCGGAGGTGTCGAGCGCGACGAGGGTCGGTGCGAGCCTGGCGCTCAGGGCCGCGCCGCCCGGCCCGTACCCGATGGCTCCGCCCGTGCCGGCTCCGGCGGCGGGCACGACTGCGCCGGGCGTACCGGGAGCACCGGGGCCGCCGGGGGTTCCCGCACCCGCCGCGCCCTGGATCGCCCCGCCCGGACCCGCCTGGTTCGGGATCGCGCCCCCGGGCAGGGCCCCGCCGGGCAGGCCGCCGACCCCGAGGGCTCCGCCGGGGGCGCCCCCGGGCAGCGCACCTCCGGAAGGCGCGGTTCCGGCGAGCGGTACCCCGGTTGGCGGGGCTCCGGCGGGCGAACCCGCCGCAAGCGCCGGGGCCCCGCGCACGCCCTTGCCCCGGCCCCTGCCCGGGGTGACCGCCCGCGCGCCCAGCGACGACACGTCGTCCGTCAGCTCCGCGAACAGCTGCGTGTCCGTGACCTTCAGTTCCGGCCCGAACAGGGTGGACAGCGAGGGCCGCGGACGCCCCGTCTGCAGTGCGACGACCTCCCGCAGAACACCCGTCAGCTGCTCCGCCATCTCCTCCGCCGAGGCGAACCGCCGCGCCGGGTCCGGGTCCGTCGCCCGGACGAGGAGCCGGTAGAAGGACTCGTACGTCCGGAAGACCTCGATGTTGTCCGGGTCGGGCAGGGAGTCCACGAACACATTGGTGTAGCCCTGGAAGTCGAAGGTCAGAACGGCGAGCGTCCGTGCGACCGTGTAGAGGTCCGAGGAGACCGACGGCCCCTTCTCCGCGACCTCGGGGGCCTGGTAGCCCACCGTGCCGTAGATCGCGGACTCCTCGTCGTCCATGCGCCGGACCGCGCCCATGTCGATCAGCTTCAGCTGGTCCTGCTGCTGGATCGCGTTGTCGACCTTGAAGTCGCAGTACAGCAGGTTCCTGCTGTGGAGATGGCCGAGCGCCTCCAGCGCCTCGATGCCGTACGCGCACGCCTGCTCGACCGGCAGCGGATCGCGCTTGCCCGAGGCGTCCCGCCGGTCGTTCGCGATCTCCTTGAGGGACTTGCCGCCGACGTACTCCATGACGATGTAGCCGTCAAGGGAGCCGGTCCGCTGGTCGAGGTGCTCGACGAAGTTGTAGATACGGACGATGTTCGAGTGCTCGATCTCGGCGAGGAAGCGCCGCTCGGAGATCGCCGCGGCCATCGCGTCCTGGTCGCCGGTGTCCAGCAGGCCCTTGAGGACGACCCACCGGTCGGAGACCGCGCGGTCCACCGCCAGATAGACCCAGCCCAGACCGCCGTGGGCCAGACAGCCCACCACCTCGTACTGGCCGCGCACGATGTCGCCCTCGGACAGCTTGGGCACGAACGAGTACGGGTGCCCGCACGAGGTGCAGAACCCCTCCGTACGCCCGGCGCGCTCACCGCGTGAACGCCCCACCGGGGCCCCGCAGTCGGAGCGGGAGCAGAACCGCTTGCGCTCGGGGACCTCGGGGTCGCTCATCACCGCGGAGCGCGGATCGGGGCGCGGCACATCGGGCACGCTCACCAGGCCCGCGCCCAGGCGGTTGCGGCCGGACGCCTTGGCGGAGGTGCCGGAGGCGCGCACCGAGACCGAGCGGGACGAGGTACTGGACCCGGTCAGGGACCTCGACAGCCGGCCCGAGACCGACCGGCGCGACGTCGACGAACGCGAGGAGGACCGGGAGGACGCCCGGGACGAGGCGCGCGAACTGTTCCGTACCGAGGAACTCGCGCCGCCCCGGGCCCGGGAGCCGGCCGTACCGCCGGTGCCGCCACCGGTCGCCGCGACGACGGGAGCGAGACCGCAGGTGTCGCAGTACAGCTCGCCGTCGCCCATGTCCTCGTAGCCGCCGTCGCAGCCGGGCCGCTGGCAGCTCTGCCTCTCGCTCACGAATCCCCCCTGCGGTCGGCGGGCCCGGACCGTCCGGACTCCGCGTGGGCCAGGGCCTCCGCCGCGGCCTGCTGGTAGCGGAGCACCGCCTGCTCGGCGACACGGAGATCGCACGGCGCGCTCCACAGCATCCTGCGCGCCACGTCGTACCGCTCGATCAGCATCGGGTCCTCCGCGAACCCGTGCCGGGCCACCTTCGCCTTGTACGCGTCCAGCCGCCCGCGCAGCTCGGCGCGGACCGCGAGCGGGGCGGTGACGGCGGTCAGGGACTCGCGGGCCCGCAGCAGTTCGTCCTCGGCCTCCCGCTCCAGGGACTCCAGGAGCGGTGAGAGGCGGTGCCACTGGGAGTGCCTGCGGTACTCGGCGGCGGTGGCCAGCCGCTCCTGGAGCGCGGTGGGCGGGCCGCTGACCGCGGGTACCTCCGACGCGGCGATCTTCGCCAGTACCTCACCGCGCGCGGACCGCGCCTCGGTCAGGGTCCGGTCGGCGCGCGAGAGGACGTCGCGCAGCCGGATCAGCCGCTCCTCGGAGTCCTGCCGGACCCTCAGTACGGCCTCGATCTCCCGGCGGACGTCCTCCAGGGCGCGCGCCGCCCGGTCGTAGCGGTCGGTGTCGGGGCGGCCGCCGCCGGGCGCGGAACTGCCCGGCGCGGGACGCCAGAAAGCCAGCGGGTCGGAGATCACCTGGGTGCGCAGTGTGGACAGCTCGTGGGTGATGGACTCCAGTTCGTCGCCCGACGGGTGCTCACCGGGCCGGACGCCGACGGAGCGCGCGAGCGAGCGGGTGCGCTGGAGCTCCGCCGAGAGCAGGTCGATCCGCGCGGGCAGCGCGGACCACACCGCGTCCGCCGTCACCACCATGTCGAGCGAGGTCGCGTACAGCTCGTTCATCCGCTCGACCAGCTCTTCGAGGGTGAACTGCTCGGAGAGCCGGGCGGGCCCGCTGATCGAGGGCGAGGTGTGGGCGGCCGGGTTGGCCACGGTCACACTGCGGCCCCGGAGCCGCTCCGTCAGATCCACCAGGTCGTCACGGCTGGACCAGCGGCGGCGGGCCCGTACCTCCCGGATGTCGGCCAGGGCGGTGGTGTACGCGTCGAAGTACCCCCACAGCAGGGTGATCGCCTGCTCGGTGGAGGCCCACCGGTCCTTGGTGACCCCGGTCAGCTCGGCGCCTTCGAGGAGCCTGCGGCCCGCGTGGTCCTGGAGGGCGAGCAGCGAGGTCTCGATCGCCTCGTGCTCGGCGCCCAGCCGCGCCAGGGCGCGGTCCACGTCGTCCCGGTCCATCGCCGGCCCATGGGTCCTTCCGGAGCCGGGGGAGGGTCCAGCGACGCCCATCGATCACCTCTTTCGTAGGTCAGCCGGTGCGGTACTTGGGCGCGGGCGGCCCCGATATGCCGGGCAGATCGGCTTTCAGCCATTTGTCGTACGCGGCGGTCCAGGGGGTCCCGCGGTAGTCCTCCAGCACCCGGTTGACCCGGCGGACCAGGTCGTCCTTGCCGAGCTTGGTGGCGACGCCGTAGTACTCGGTGGTGAAGGGCCGACCGCCCTTCAGCCCGACGGCCGGGTCCTGGGCCGCCTGGCCCGCGCCGAGCGCGTTGTCCGTGACGACCGCGTCGACGAGGCCCTCCTGGAGCCGTACCAGACAGTCGAGCTGGTTCGGCACGGTGAGGATGTCCTCGTCCCCGGGCTTGTCGTCGTTCGTGTCCTTGAAGACCGCCCCGAACGAGTTCTTCTCCAGGGCCTCGTACGCGGTCGAGCCCTCCGCGGAGCAGACCCGCTTGCCCTTCAGCGAGGTGTTGTACCCGGTGATGCGCGAGCTCTTGGAGGCGAGGACCTGCTGTCCGGCCTGGAAGTACGCGGTGGAGAACGCGACCTGCTTGATACGGGCGCAGTTGATCGTCATCGTCCGGACGACGATGTCCACCGTGCCGTTGTTCAGCGCGGGGATGCGCTGGTTGGTGGGGATGGCGCGGAAGATGACGGCGTCCCGGTCGCCGACGATGTCCTCGGCGATGGCACGGGCGAGATCGATGTCGAAGCCTTCGAGCTTGCGGGTCACGGGGTTGCGGTAGCCCCAGCGGTAGCTGTTCTGGTCGACGCCGACGATCAGCTTGCCGCGCTTCTTGATGGCGTCGATGTTCGGCCCGTCGGCGGACGAGGGGGTGAGCGACGCCTCCGGGGTGGAACAGGTGGTGTTCGCCTTGGCGGGGGTCGCCGCGGACACGCCCTCGCCGTGAGCGGCGATGGCGGACCCGGCGCCCTGGGAGAGCGGGATCAGCGTGGCGGCGGTCACCGCGCAGGCGGCGGCCATCGCGGCGACACCGCCCCAGCCTCGGAAGCTGAACCGGCCCGCGCCGGCCCCGGCCCCGGTGGTTCCGTTTCCGCGCACCCCGGTCCCGGTCCCGGAGCCGCCCGTGGCCGCACCCGGCGTAAAGCCTTCACCGGACCCGGACCCGGACCCGGACCCCGACCCGGACCTTGATCCCGCCCTGGTCGTGGCTGCGCCGAAGCCGCTCCGCAAGCGGGCCCGGAAGCCCCGGGTGCCGTGCCGGGAGCCGTCCCCGTCACCGGCCGGGAGCCGGGCCGCCGGGCCGGTCGTGGCCCCGGCCGGCGGACCGGACGCGGACCCCGCGCCGGGCCCGGAGTCCGGCGCGGGGTGCGCGCCGGCCCCGGTCGGCGGGCGGCCGCTGCCCGGCTCGGTGTTCCTGTCCGTCATCCCTCCCCCTCTCACCGGTACTCCGCAAGCCTGCGGCTGATGCCCAGGATCGCGCCGAGCGCGCCCAGGACCCCGAGCACGGCCGCCCCGATCGGCAGCCCGCCCAGAGCGCTCCGCCCGTCCTCGGCGGCCCGGGTGAACTCCCGCTGCTCGTGCGCCAGTGCCTTCGCCAGCGCCGCGTCCACCTGGTCGAACGACTGCCCGGTGGAGCCCTTCTGGCCGATGACCTTGTCCAGCGCGCCGTCGTAGTCACCGGACCTGTCCGTCGCGCTGACCTTCTCGTGCTTCTCCTGCCACGCGTTCACACTCGTGGCCGCCGCCCGGACGGGATCGCGGCCCTCGCGGTCGTCCGCCATGCGCTGCGCCCGGCTCAGACCCTCGCCGAGGTCGCGCATGTTCTCCCCGTACTCGGTCTCGTACTTGTCGCTCTTGCCGTCGTCGGTGAGCACCGCGCCCCGGGCCACCAGGACGAGGTTCTCATTGGCGCGGGCCTTCAGGGAGCTGATGCGTGCGTCGTTCAGCACCTTGAGGGACTGCTGGCCGCTCGTCCGCGCCTCGTTCAACTGCGCGCCGGCGACGGTGTGCGCGACGACCAGCCAGAGCAGCACGACCGCCGAGGCGGCCGTCGCGGCGAGCAGCCCGTGGTTGAAGACCCGGTTCGTGTGCCGGTAGTTGCGCCGCTGGGCCCAGAAGAGGGTGCCCAGCGCGATCGCGCCCACCAGGAGCGAGAACACCGGCCAGAACCGGGCGTCCTCGTCGTCCTGGTCGAGACGGGCCGTCTCGGCGTCGTACAGCTTCTGGGCGGCGGGCAGCAGCACCTTGGTCATCTGCTCGTTGGCGAAGCGCAGATACGCGCCGCCGAGCGGCAGACCCTGGCGGTTGTACGAACGGGCCGTCTCGATCCGTCCCGTGTACACCGGCAGTTGCTCGTTCAGCGTGGCGATCTGGCGGCCGGACTCGCTCGAACTGTCCGTGTTCGTCGCGGCCTTGATCAGCAGGCGGGAGGCGAGGGCGATGTCCTTCTCGTACCGCTCGCGCACCTCGGCGGGTTCGTTCACGGCGCCCGCGAGGAAGCCGCTGGACGCCGCCGTGTCCGCGTCGGCCAGTGAGCGGTAGACGGACGCGGCGTCCGCGCTCAGCGGCTGGCTGCGGCTGACGACGTCGTCGGCGGCGGACGCGCGGCCGGAGACCTCGAACGCGGTCACCGCGCCGAACGCGACCACCAGCGCGGCCAGTACGGCTCCGATGATCTGGAGCCGCCCCGGCTCGGTCGTCGCGGCGGTACGCAGCCGGGTCGTCGCCCCCGAGAGCGCGCCGCGCCGGAGCGAGGCGGCGGCAGGCGGCGCCCCCGGCGGCGGCATGCCCGAGTACGGGCCGGGCCCGGAGCCGGGCGCCCCGGGCGGCTGCGTGGGTGTGGACGCCGGGGCCGACTGAGGCGTGGTGCGCACATTCGGCGGGTTTGTCACGAGACCTCCCCCTTGGTCGCTGACGGCGGCCCGCTCCCCTGCGGGTCGGGGGATGACCCCTGGCCAGTCAGTATGGCCGCGATGGCCGACAATCACAGCAGGATTGACTGGATCTTGAACCTGTGCCGATGGATCAGCGGGTGATCTCCCCACCGTGAATACGCTTCACACGCGTGATCGGTTCCCGGTGCACGGGGCGGATCGAGGCGTTCCCGGGCGGTCTCCGGGGCGGTGCCGGGGGAGAAGGTTCGCGGGCGCGCCTCCCGCAGCCGTGGGGCACGGGAGGCGCGCCCGGCACCGTCAGGCGGTGAAGTGGGAGCGCAGGCGGGCCCGGGACTCCGGTGGGGCCCCCGTGTGGTCGAGACCCAGCAGGATCGCGCCGAGGACGGGCGGGGCCGTCACGACCTCCGCCGACGCCTTGGGGGCCTTCGCGGCGAGCAGGGCGGTGATCTGGGCGTCCAGTTCGGGATGCCGGGCAGCGAGCACGCTGCCGCCGAGCAGGACGGGTGCCTCCTCGTCGAGGAGATCGAGGCGGGAGAGGGCGACCGTGGACATCGACACGACCTCCTCCGCCAGCCGGCGGACCAGGGACCGGGCCACCGCGTCGCCCGCCGCGCTGGTCGCGAAGAGCACCGGGGTCAGCTCGTGCGTACGGGCATAGGGGATACCGCCCCGGTGCAGCGCCTCGATCAGCGCGTACATGGAGTCCAGCCCGAAGTGCCCCGGCAGGGTGCGCGCCAGGGCCGTCGGCTCCCCCCGGCCGTCCTCCGCGCGGGCCGCGTGCCACAGGGACTCCTCCGCCAGTCCCTGGCCGCCGCCCCAGTCCCCGGAGATCTTGCCGATCGCGGGGAAGCGGGCGGTACGGCCGTCCGGCAGCATGCCCACGCAGTTGATGCCCGCGCCGCAGACGACGGCCACACCGCGGGGCTCGTCCAGCCCCGCTCGCAGGATCGCGAACGTGTCGTTCCGTACGTCCGTCGTACGCCCCCACCCGCGCGCGGCCAGAGCCGCCGTCAGCTCCCGCTCCTCCACCGGCAGATCCACATTGGCCAGACAGGCCGAGACGTGCTCGGCCCCGTCGATGGGCCGCCCCTGGGCCCGCGCCAGGCAGAGCGCCTCGTCGACGGTCGCCGCGAGGGCGTCGATCGCCGCCTCCACACCGACCTTCGGCGGCTGGAAGCCATGGCGTCCGCGCGCCGACGCGAGGATCGATCCGTCCCGGTCGACGAAGGCCACGTCGGTCTTGCTGTTGCCCGCGTCGATGGCGAGGACGGAAGCGGTCACGCCCACGCGAGGTGCTCCCGGTTGTGCGCGATCAGCTTGTCCGTGAGCGCCTCGGCGTACTCGTACTGGCCGATCAGGGGATGCGACAGCAGCGCCTTGAAGACACGGTCGCGCCCGCCGAGCAGGGCCGCCTCCAGCGCCAGGTCCTCGTACGCGGTGACCTGGGCGGCGAGCCCCGCGTACAGCGGATCGACGGCGGACACGGCGAGCGGGTTCGCGCCCTGCGGGCCGACGGCCGCCTGCGTCTCGATGACGGCGTCGTCCGGGAGGAAGGGCAGGGTGCCGTTGTTGAGGGTGTTGACCACCTGGTACGGGCTGCCGCCCGCGCCCAGCAGCGACGCCGCCAGATCCACGGCCGCCTCCGAGTAGTACGCCCCTCCCCGCTTCGCCAGCAGCTCGGGCTTGGTGTCGAGCGCCGGGTCGCCGTACATCTTCAGGAGGTGCTTCTCCATCTCGGCGACCTCGGCGGCCCGTGAGGGCTTGGTCCCCAGCTCCCGTACGACCTCGTCGTGCGCGTAGAAGTAGCGCAGATAGTACGAGGGGACCACACCGAGCCGGTCCAGGAGCACCCGCGGCAGCCGCAGATCGTCCGCGATCGCCTCACCGTGCTCGGCCAGCAGCTTCGGCAGCACATCCGCGCCGCCGGGCCCCCCGATCCGTACGCCCGTCTCCCAGCTCAGATGGTTGAGCCCCACATGGTCGAGATGGACGTCGGACGGGCTCACGTCCAGCAGCCGCGCGAACTTCCGCTGGAAGCCGATGGCGACGTTGCACAGCCCGACGGCCCTGTGGCCGGCCCGCAGCAACGCCCGGGTCACGATCCCCACGGGATTGGTGAAGTCGATGATCCAGGCGTCCGGGTTGGTGCGCCGCACCCGCTCGGCGATGTCGAGGACGACGGGAACGGTCCGCAGCGCCTTGGCGAGGCCGCCCGCGCCCGTCGTCTCCTGGCCGACGCAACCGCACTCCAGCGGCCAGGTCTCGTCCTGGAGACGGGCCGCCTGGCCGCCGACGCGCAGCTGGAGCAGGACCGCGTCGGCGTCCGCGACGCCCGCGTCGGTGTCCGAGGTGGTGACGACTGTTCCTTGGTGTTCCTGCTTGGCGAAGATCCGCCGCGCCAGGCCGCCGACCAGTCCGAGCCGCTCCACGTCGGGGTCGACGAGGACCAGTTCGCTGATGGGGAGTGTGTCCCTCAGCCGGGCGAAGCCGTCGATCAGTTCCGGGGTATAGGTGGATCCGCCACCCACGACAGCGAGCTTCATAGATGTCTAGCCCTTCACTCCGGTCAGTGTGACTCCTTCGACGAACGCCTTCTGGGCGAAGAAGAACACGATGATCACGGGGGCCATGACCAGGACGGTCGCGGCCATGGTCAGATTCCAGTCGGTGTGATGCGCTCCCTTGAACGACTCCAGTCCGTAACTGAGCGTCCACGCGCCCGGGTTCTCGGAGGCGTAGATCTGCGGCCCGAAGTAGTCGTTCCAGGCGTAGAAGAACTGGAACAGCGCCACCGCGGCGATGCCCGGCTTGGCCATCGGCAGCACGATCCTGATCAGCGTGCGCAGTTCACCGCAGCCGTCCACCTTCGCCGAGTCCAGATACTCGTTGGGGATGGTGAGCAGGAACTGGCGCAGCAGGAAGATCGAGAACGCGTCACCGAACGCCATCGGGATGATCAGCGGCCACAGGGTGCCGGCGAGGTCCAGCTCCTTCGCCCAGAAGAGGTACATGGGAATGATGACGACCTGCGGCGGCAGCATCATCATCGAGATGACGAGCATCATCGCCAGCCGCTGTCCGCGGAAGCGGAACTTGGCGAGCGCGTACGCCACCGGGATCGAGGACAGCACCGTCAGGACGGTCCCGAGGCCCGCGTACAGCAGGGTGTTGCGCCACCAGGTCAGAAAGCCCGGAGTGTCGAGCACCTTGGTGTAGTTGTCCCACTCCCAGCTCGTCGGGATCAGATCCCGGGTGAGCGTCTGCTGGTCGCTCATCAGCGAGGTCAGCACGACGAACACGAAGGGGAGGACGAAGAACAGCGCCGCGGCGATGCCGAGCGAGTGGACCGCGATCCAGTGCAGCAGCGCCTTGCGGCGGGCCGTCCGCCCGGCGGCCGTGACGGGCGCGGAGTCCGTCACCGGTTCCTTGTCGTGCACTCGGGCCATCTCAGTCACCCACCTGTACGAGGCCGCCGCGCCGGCGCATCAGAAGCGCGGTGAAGGCCATGGAGAGCACGAACAGGACGAGTGCGATGACCGCCGCCGCGCCGTAGTCGAAGCGCTGGAAGCCGATGTTGTAGATCAGCTGCGGCAGCGTCAGCGTGGACTTCTCGGGGTAGCCGGGCTCGAACTGCTGCCCGCTGCCGCCGATGATCCCGGACGCGACCTTTCCCGCGACCAGGGGCTGGGTGTAGTACTGCATCGTCTGGATCACTCCGGTGACCACGGCGAACATCACGATCGGCGAGATGTTCGGCAGGGTCACGAAGCGGAAGCGCTGCCAGGACGACGCGCCGTCCAGCTCGGCCGCCTCGTACTGCTCCTTCGGGACGTCCAGCAGCGCCGCCATGAAAATCACCATGAGATCGCCGATGCCCCAGAGCGCGAGCATCGTGAGCGCCGGCTTGGACCAGGCGGGATCGGTGAACCAGCCGGGGCTGGGCAGCCCGACCGAGTCGAGGATCGAGTTCACCGGTCCCGTACCGGGGTTGAGCAGGAAGACGAAGGCCAGCGTGGCGGCGACCGGCGGCGCGAGGAACGGCAGATAGAACAGGGTGCGGAAGACCCCGGCACCCGACTTGATCCGGGTGATGAGCAGACCGATGCCGAGGCCGAAGACCACCCGGCAGGTGACCATCACCACGACCAGCCAGAGCGTGTTCTGGAGCGCGGGCCAGAACAGCCGGTACTCACTGAAGACGTAGGTCCAGTTCTCCAGGCCGTTGGGGGTGGGCGGACGGAAACCGTCGTACTTCATGAAGGAGAAGTAGACGGTCGAGATCAGCGGATACGCGAAGAAGACGCTGAAGCCGATCAACCAGGGCGACAGAAAGGCCACGGTTCGAAGCGCCGACCTGCGGCGCTTCGAACGCAGGGTGTGCGTGGTCATCGCTCGGTGGTTCCGGTGGCTACTTCTGCTTCGCGATGTCGGTGTCGATCTGCTTCGCCGTCTTCTCCAGGCCGGCCTGGAGGTCCTTCACCTTGCCCGCCTCGTACTGGTAGCCGAAGTCCTGGAACGTCACCTGGTAGGCGCCGCCGTCGACGTTCGCCGGGGTGGTGCTGGACTTGGGGTGCTTGGCGATGTCGATGAACGTCTTGAACGCGGGGTCGAACTTCAGGTCGGGCGAATCCAGCGCCTCGATCGTGGAAGGCACGTTCCGGATGCCGTTGGAGAAGGCCACCACCGCGGCGGTGTCCGTGGTCATGTACTTCACCAGCTCCCACGCCGCGTTCTGCTTCTTGCTGGTGGAGGCTATGCCCATGATCGTGCCGGAGAGATAGCCCTTGCCGTAGTCCGCGACCTGGTCGTCGGCGACGGGCAGCGGGGCGGTGCCGATCCTGAACTTCACACCCGCGTCCTTGGCCATGCCGAGCCGCCACTCCCCGTCGAGCTGCATGGCGACCTGGCCGGTGTGGAAGGGGTGCTTGGCGCCCCACTCGTCACCGAAGGTGTTCCGGTACTTCTCCAGCTTCGCGAAACCGCCGAGCTTGTCGACGAGACCCTTCTGATAGGTCATCATCTTCGCGAACGCCGGGTCCTTGGCGATGTTCGACTTGCCGTCGGCGTCGAAGTAGGTCGGCGACCACTGCGAGGCGTAGTGCATCGGGGTGGTCTCGTAGCCGTGGTAGTTCGGCATGAAGCCGAGCTGCGCATAGCCGCCGCCCTTGGGCTTGGTGAGCTTCTGGGCGACTTTCTCGAACTCGCTCCACGTCTTCGGCGGCGCGGTGATCCCGGCCGCCTCGAAGGCGTCGATGTTGTAGTAGAGGCCGTACGCGTCGTTCAGCAGCGGCAGGGCGCACTGATTGCCCTCGAACTGCGTGTAGTCCAGCAGTGGCTTGTGGAAGACCTTCGCCGGGTCGATCTTCGACTTCTCCAGGAACGGCTTGAGGTCGACGAACGCGCCGCTCGTGCAGAACTTGCCCACGCTGTCCGTCGTGAACGACGAGACCACGTCCGGGGCCTTCGAACCGCCCGCCCGCAGCGCCTGGTTGATCTTGTCGTCGGTCATGTTGCCGACGACCTTGACCGTGATGTTCTTGTGGGCGGCCTCGAAGCGCTTGACGTTGTCCTGGATCGCCTTGACCTCGCTGGGCGCGGACCAGCCGTGCCAGAGCGTGAGGGTGGTCTTGGCGTCGGGGTCGTCGTCGGCCGCGTTCTCGGTCGACCCCGTACAGGCCGAGGCGAACAGGGCGAGCGCGGCGGTCGCGGCCAGCGCCGCTGCTGTCTTCCTGGTGCGTGTGGACATGGCGGTGTCTCCCTGTGGCGGGTCGGGGGTGAGAGATGGCGGTACGGGTGGTGCCGAGGGGTGCCGTTGTGTGTGCCGTGCCGGGTGCGGTGGTCGCGGTGCTGGTTTCTGGTGGTTCTGGTGGTTCCAGTGGTGCGTGGTGGGTCGTGCGTGTGCGGTGGTCGCGGTGCTGGTGGTGCGGTTGTACGGCGGTGCTGTCGAACGGTGGTGCGGTTGTACGGCGGTGCGGCGGTCAGTGTGCCGAGGTGTCGAAGACCTCGTCCCGCGTGGTGGCCAGGGCGCTCTCCAGCGCCCCGCGCAGGACCGGGTGTTCGCGTACGGAACCGAGCACGAGCCGGGGCCGGGAGGCGGCCAGCTCCGTCAGCTCCGCCTGGACGCGGGCGCGCAGTGGCTCCCCGCCCGCGGTGATCACCTCGCCGGACAGGACGACGAGTTCGGGATCGAGTACGGCGACCATGGACGCGAGCCCCGTGGCCAGCCCGGTCGCGTACGCGTCGAGCAGCAGTCGGTACGGGCCCGATCCGGCCTCGGCCGCCCTGGCGACCAGCTCGGTCGCGACCTTGGTGTAGTGGCCGTGGCCGACGTCCGTCACCCCCAGCTCCCGGGCCAGGCGCGGCAGCGCCTGCGCGCCGGCCAGTTCCTGGAAGCCCCCGCTGTTGGCCTTGGTCACCTGCCGTACGAGCGGGGTGCCCGGCACCGGCAGGAAACCGACCTCACCCGCCCCGCCGGTGAAGCCGCGGTGCAGCCTGCCGCCGATGACGAGGGCGGCGCCGAGACCCTCCTCGTTCCACAGCAGCATGAAGTTCTCATGGCCGTGGGCGACCCCGAGCCGCTGCTCGGCGAGGGCGACGAGATTGACGTCGTTCTCGTACTCGACGGGCATCGGCAGCGCGGCGGCCAGCTCGTCGAGCAGCGTGGGGGAATGCCAGCCGGGCAGATGCGAGGCGTACCGCAGCCGGCCGGTGGACGGGTCGAACGCGCCCGGTGTCCCGATCACGAGCCGGTGGATGTCCGCCCGGGTCAGCCCCGCCGCCTTCGCGGCACCGTCGAGGGCCTCCGTCACCTGGCGTACGACACTTTCGGCGCGGCGGCCCGGGGTGAGCAGCTCGAACTCCCCGACCGTCGCGCCGGTGATGTCGGCCACGGCGGCGCGGATGCGCTGGGGTGTCACATCGAGCCCGGCGGCGAAGGCGGCCCGTGCGTTGACCGCGTACAGCTGGGCGTTGGGGCCCGGCCTGCCCTCGGTCGTCCCGGTGGCGACGACCAGCCCGGCCGCTTCCAACCGCACCAGCAACTGGGACGCGGTGGGCTTGGAGAGCCCGGTCAGCTTCCCGATCCTGGTGCGGGAGAGGGGCCCGTGCTCCAGCAGCAGATCGAGCGCCGCGCGGTCGTTCATCGCGCGGAGTACGCGCGGTGTACCGGGAGTGGTAGTGGCCACGGCGACGCACCTGCCCTTCGGCGAGAGGCCCCTGGATGGACTGTTAGGAAAGTTTCCTATCGGGGGTGAGAGGAAACTAGGCCGGGGGGCGGGGGGCCGTCAATGGCCGGAGCTTCCGCGGCAACCAAAGCGTTACCTTCGCGGGACGCGGGGACGCCGGGGACGCGGGCGCCGCGTGCGGGGACCGGCGCCGACCGGCGGGCGGGTGGCCGACGGGTGGCCGGTGGGCGCGGGTTTCGGGTGGCGTGGGCGGCCGGACTGCGCGTGGCGGAGGAGATTCGGTGCGGTGGAGTACGGAAACGGCGGAGGCGGGCACCCCCCCGGGGGGCCCCCAACCCCCGATACAGTCCCCCCAAAATCAGAAAGTTAGGCCGGGT